>JAJZMK010000019.1 GCA_021798275.1 Actinomycetes bacterium
CTTGCTGAGCAGTTCACGAATTTCCAGTTCCACAAGCTCAAGAAGCTCGGGATCATCCACAAGGTCAACCTTGTTGAGAAATACCACAATACGCGGGACGTTCACCTGGCGGGCCAAAAGCACGTGTTCGCGCGTCTGCGGCATCGGGCCATCGGCGGCGGAGACCACAAGAATCGCTCCGTCCATCTGAGCGGCACCGGTGATCATGTTCTTGATATAGTCGGCGTGACCGGGCATGTCCACGTGGGCATAGTGCCTTTTATCGGTCTCGTACTCGACGTGGGCGATGGATATTGTTATACCCCTAGCCCTTTCCTCCGGTGCTCTGTCGATCTGGTCAAAAGCAGTGAACGCAACGTTGGGGTTACGATCATGCAAAACCTTAGTAATCGCAGCAGTCAATGTTGTTTTACCGTGGTCAATGTGACCCATTGTCCCCACGTTGACGTGGGGCTTATTCCGCTCGAACTTCTGCTTGGCCATTTGCCCTTACAGCTCCATTTTCCTTGGGGCGGAGAATTCAACTCCGCCGTCTTGCTCTTAATTTTTTACTTACAACCGATTCTGAAAAACAATTCGTCGTCATCGGCTTTCTTGCCAAAAGTACCAGACAATCGGCAATCGCTTATCTAAGTACTCCAGTCTAACCCTAGGCCTCATAACTCTATAACGAAATCTTGACCTAAGAAGACATTTTCTTATAGTTTTTTACCATATAAGATCTATTTGCGGCACAAAACCTAAAACTTAGATTTTGACTTACCAACTTTACACAACCTTGAGGAACCAAATTGCCTTTTCGAACAGATTTAGTTACTTTTGCCAGTATTTGCGCTAAAGCTTTGATCAGCCGATAGGAGCAAAAACTACCTGGAAGTAGATCCTCTCTCTATGATAGCTTTGGCAATCGAATCAGGAACTTCCTGGTAACTGCCGAACTGCATGGTGTATGTGGCCCGGCCTTGGGTCTTTGACCTCAGGTCGGTAGCATAGCCGAACATATCCGAAAGCGGAACCTGGGCTCTTACCACTTGCGAGTTTCCTCTTTGGTCCATGCCTTCCACTTTACCGCGCCTTGATGACAGGTCTCCGATAACATCTCCCATGTATTCTTCCGGGGTTACTACCTCGACGGACATGATGGGCTCCAGCAAGACGGGGCGGGCGGCCCTGGCGGCTTTCTTGAAAGCCAGTGATCCGGCTATCTTGAAAGCCATTTCCGAAGAGTCGACGTCGTGATAAGAACCGAACACCAAAGTCGCTCTGATGTCCACCATGGGATAACCGGCGAGTACGCCTGATTCCATGGCTTCTCTCATGCCGTTGTTGACAGCCGGTATATACTCCTTGGGAATGACACCACCGGTAATTTTGTCCACGAACTCATAGCCGACTCCCTGGGCCGTTGGCTCCAAATCGATGACGACGTGTCCGTATTGACCTTTACCACCTGTCTGGCGTACGTAGCGCTCTTCGATCTTTTGTACTTTGTCTCTGATGGTCTCGCGATAGGCCACCTGAGGCTTACCGACGTTGGCATCGACTTTGAATTCTCTGAGCATTCTGTCGACCAGAACCTCTAGGTGGAGCTCTCCCATACCGGAAATAACCGTTTGACCGGTTTCTTCGTCTGTTCTTACCCTAAATGTGGGGTCTTCTTCCGAAAGGGCAAAGAGCGCCCGACCCAGCTTATCTTGGTCGGCCTTGGTCTTTGGCTCGACGGCAACGTGAATAACGGGTTCCGGGAATTCCAAGGACTCCAAAATAATCGGGTCTTTTACATCAGAGAGGGTGTCTCCGGTTGTGGTTGACTTCAATCCCACCACGGCCACGATGTCGCCGGCAAAAGCAAAATCTTTATCTTCCCGGTGATTGGCGTGCATCTGCAAAATACGTCCGATGCGTTCTTTCTTGTCTTTTGTGGTGTTGATAACTCCGGAACCTTTCTCTAAAGTTCCAGAATAAATTCTCAGGTAAGTCAATTTACCAACGAACGGGTCGGTCATGATCTTGAAAGCCAATGCCGCAAACGGTTCTTCATCGCTGGCTTTGCGCTCTATCTCGTCTCCGGAAGGTGATGTACCGGTAACGGGAGGAATATCGATCGGCGAAGGCAGGTAATCCACCACGGCATCCAGCATGGGCTGTACACCTTTGTTCTTGAAAGCCGAACCGCACAAAACGGGAACGATGTGAGAGGATATGGTTCCGTGTCTCACGGCTCTCTTCAAATCTTCGGCGGTAATTTCTTCTTCGCCTATGTATTTTTCCATAACGACGTCGTCATAGTTGGAAACGACGTCGATCAGATCGTGGCGGGCGGCTTCGGCTTTGGCCAAAAGGTCGGCCGGTATTGAAGTGACGTTCCACTTGTCACCCATACCCTCTTCCCAAACCAGAGCCTTCATTTCCAGCAAGTCGATAACTCCCAGAAAATCCGCTTCAGCCCCGAGCGGCAATTGCACCACGGCAGGCACGGCTTCCAGTCTGTCTTTAATCATCTCGACCGTTCTGTCAAAATTGGCCCCCACTCTGTCCATTTTGTTGACAAAGCAGAATCTGGGGACGTTATACTTCTCGGCCTGTCTCCAGACGGTCTCACTTTGTGGCTCCACTCCGGCCACGGCGTCGAAAACGGCCACGGCACCGTCTAGAACGCGCAGAGAGCGTTCCACTTCCACGGTGAAGTCAACGTGTCCGGGTGTGTCGATAATATGAATAATACAGTCGTTCCATTTGCAGGTGGTGGCTGCGGAAGTGATGGTGATGCCTCTTTCCTGCTCTTGCACCATCCAGTCCATGGTGGCGGCGCCCTCATGAACTTCACCAATCTTATAGTTTCTGCCCGTATAGTAAAGTATGCGCTCGGTCGTGGTGGTTTTTCCGGCATCGATGTGGGCCATAATGCCTATATTTCTTATTTTGTCTAGGGACACTTCGCGCTTTGAATCAGCCATCTGTAACTTTTCTTTCTTATTTATTTTGTATTGATTTTTTATAATGCCATAGCGGAAATCTTTTGCCTGAAATGGATTTTTGATCCTGGTTCTAGCAGAAGAAACCGACGAAACAAACAATCCGTTCAACCAGAATAGCGGCCGACAACTCAGATCATGCATTAAAAACCGTCTAAAATATCAACCTCTATAAAAGGCTACAAGCCTTGTCTTGGCAATATCAAGTTCAAAAACGCACAGCCTGAATCAAGGCCTATAACCGGAAATGGCCATTACCAACGGTAATGAGCAAAAGCCCTGTTTGATTCCGCCATTTTGTGAGTATCCTCACGACGCTTTACGGAAGCACCGGTTGAATTGGCCGCATCCAAAATTTCGTTTCCAAGACGGAGAGCCATTGTTCTTTCCCTGCGTTGCCTGGAGTAACCGACCAACCATCTGACCGCCAAAGTGGTGGCTCTTCTCGGACGTACTTCGACCGGTACCTGATAAGTGGCACCTCCGACACGCCTGGATCTTACTTCAAGCTCCGGTCTGGTGTTGTCTAAAGCTTTTTTCAAAATTGCTATTGGATCGCTTCCCGACTTTTCCTGCACAAGATCCAAGGCACCATAAACGATGCGCTCTGCCAATCCCCTTTTACCCCTTGTCAAAACCTTATTTATCAGCTGCGTTACCAACAATGACCTGTAAACGGGATCTGGCATCAGTTCGCGACGCGGTGCGGGTCCATTACGTGGCATTTATCAATTTCCTTTCTTGGCGCCGTAGCGGCTGCGGGCTTGAGCGCGGTCTCTGACACCGGAAGTGTCCAGAGCTCCGCGGATAATCTTGTAACGAACCCCCGGCAGGTCTTTCACACGACCGCCACGGACCAGTACAATAGAGTGTTCCTGCAGGTTGTGGCCAACCCCTGGGATGTAAGCGGTGATTTCCACGCCGGAAGTCAAACGCACGCGGGCCACTTTCCGCAAAGCCGAATTAGGTTTTTTGGGAGTGGTCGTATAGACCCTCGTACATACGCCTCTTCTTTGTGGCGCCCCTTTTAAAGCCGGGGTTTTGGTTTTGGAACGCTTCGATTGGCGTCCGTTACGCACTAGTTGGGCAATTGTAGGCACAAATATTCCTTTTTGTAGTTACTGCTTCTGTTTCTCTATAAAGTTTACTGAAATAATCTAGCTTAATTTTTTACCGTCTCATTTTCAAATGACCCATTAAATGATCCGGGGCAAGATTTGTATATAATAGCAAAATTTCATCCGTACTTTTCCAAACCCGGCCATCTCTTGGACGACCGGGCCGATATCGGAAAAATATTTGCTTCTACCCTAAGCTATACCTTGGTTCTTGTCTGTGGAATCTTCATCTTTCTCCGAAGAGTCTTCTTTGGCTGAAGTGTCCGTAAAAGGATCGGAGTAAGAAAGAGACTCTTTTGACGAAACTTCCTCTTCGTCAAAGTCATCCTCGTCTTCCGAAGATTTTGAACCGCCAAATGTCCGGTAATTGTCGAAGGGGTTCTTCGTCGGTTCAAAATTATCCAAAGTAATGGTCAGATCCTCGTCTAAATCGGATGTGGCATACTTGTCGTCGGAAGTTGCGGTATATCCGTAAATCTCGTTGAGGAATCTTTCCTCTTCCGAGAGGATGTCTTCGTCTCTCGGAGATCCCCAAAGATCGGGAGCAGCAGGATCTCCCGGGGAGTAATTAGCCGTCGGAATTGCCTGGTTGATTCCCTGCAACCAGGAAACCATCTCGTCATCGGTATCATCATCCGGTGCAACTTCGTCTGAGCTCCAATAAGTCATTCGTGTAGCTTCCGGGATCGAAGTCTTTACTTTTCGATACATATCCACGCCCGTACCGGCCGGGATCAGCTTGCCGATGATGATGTTTTCCTTCAGACCGAGCAACTGGTCTGATTTTCCTTCGATGGCGGCTTCCGTCAGCACTCTTGTGGTCTCTTGGAATGAGGCGGCAGACAGCCATGAGTCCGTCGCCAAAGAAGCTTTGGTGATACCCATCAATTCGGGACGTCCTTCGGAAGGCTTCTTCCCGTTTTGGAACAAGTCTCTGTTGGCCTTGGCATAAACTTGCGAATCGACCCGCTCTCCCGGCAGGAAAGGTGAATCTCCCGCTTCGGCTACGAGTACCCTGCGCAGCATCTGCCTGACGATCAGTTCGATGTGCTTGTCGTGGATCGACACACCTTGGTCTCGATATACCTTTTGTACTTCTTCGACCAGGTACTGCTGCGTCTCCCTGATGCCCTTGACGTTTAAGAGTTCTTTTGGATCTTTTGGACCTTCTATCAGAGCATCACCCGGCTGAACTTCCTGGCCGTCGACAATATCCAAGTGAGAGCGAAGCGGCAATTGGTATACTTCCTCTGCTCCGTCATCGGCTACGATCGTGATGATCTTTTGTTGCTCGTCTTCTGTTATCCTGACGACACCTTTTGATTTGACCAAAGGAGTCGCCCCTTTGGGAGTACGTGCTTCGAACAACTCCACGACCCTAGGAAGACCGTGGGTGATGTCTTCTCCAACCACACCTCCGGTGTGGAAGGTTCTCATCGTCAGCTGTGTACCTGGCTCACCGATAGATTGAGCGGCTATAACACCGACGGCTTCTCCGAGCTCAATCGCTTTGCCTGTAGCCAGAGATTTACCGTAACAACTGGCACATATTCCGTGAGGAGTTTCACAGGTCAAAACGGAGCGGACCCTAATTCTGTTGATCTTGTGATCCTTGGCCAGTTTGGCTACGTCAACGTCTTCCAAGACGTGTCCTTTTTCAAAGACTTCCCCGGAAGAGAGTTTGATGTTGTCGAGAAGAACCCGGCCGTAAGCTCTGGTTTCCAGATAATTACGTCGTCCCGGTTCATCTTCCGATATGTTCTCGATCCAGATACCCCTCTGAGTCCCACAGTCCAATTCACGAACGATCAGCTCCTGGGCCACGTCAACCAAACGCCTGGTAAGATAGCCGGAGTCAGCCGTCCTCAAGGCGGTGTCGGCAAGACCCTTCCTGGCACCGTGAGTTGAAATGAAGTATTCCAAAACCGAAAGACCTTCACGGAAAGAAGAAATGATCGGACGGGGAATCATTTCACCTCTTGGGTTTGAGACCAATCCTTTCATTCCGGCAATCTGTCGGATCTGCTGTGGGTTGCCTCGGGCACCGGAATCCACCATCATGTCCAAGGGGTTGAAAGCCACTTTGGCGAGGTTTCTCTCCATGGCCTTACCTATTTCCGAGTTAGCCGAGGTCCAAACCTCTATTTCTTTTTGCCGCCTCTCGTCGTCGGTGATAATTCCGCGCTTGAATTGAGCTTCGGCCTTTTGGGCTTCCTGTTCGTAGCGATCCAGGATTTCACGCTTATCAGGAGGCGTCTTGACGTCGTCGATACTAATGGTGAGACCGGATCTGGCGGCGTAAGAAAAGCCCAACTGTTTGATTTTATCGAGGGCCGATACCACGATGGCCTTTTGGTATTTAGCAGCCAAGAGCTCCACCAAAGACCCTATGGTCGTGGCTCTCTTGCCGACGATGTCGTTGACAAAACCGAAGTCAAATGGCAAAGCGGCATTAAAGAACAGTCTTCCCGGGGTTGTTATAAGCTTCTGCTTTATGACAAGACCTTCAGGTAGATTGCCTTTCTTGGCCTGGGCCAAAGCTTTGGTCTGCTGGGTCTTGGAAAGCGGTTTGCCATTCTCGTCGACGACGAATTCTTCGACGTCGGACTTTTCATCCAACGTAAAGGGAAAGCCTTCCTGGCCGGGACGAAATTCTATTTTGGCGTGCAGATCGATATCTCCGGCTTCATAAGCTGCCTCGACTTCGTAGAGATGTCTAAATACCCGTCCTTCACCTTTGGCCCCGTCTTTTACCAGAGTCAAATAGTAAATACCGAAAACCATGTCCTGGGTCGGCACGGTAACCGGACGGCCGGTAGCGGGAGAGAGGATATTATTGGCCGACAGCATCAAGATTCTGGCCTCGGCCTGAGCTTCGGCGGAAAGTGGCAAGTGAACGGCCATCTGGTCACCATCGAAGTCAGCGTTGAAAGCCGTACAGACCAGAGGGTGAATCTGGATTGCTTTACCTTCCACCAGCACCGGCTCAAAGGCTTGAATACCGAGTCTGTGCAAAGTCGGGGCACGGTTTAGCATCACCGGGTGTTCTTTGATGACGTCTTCCAAGACATCCCAAACCTGAGGTCTTCTTCTCTCCACCATTCTTTTGGCGGATTTGATGTTGGGGGCGGCTTCCACGTCTACCAAACGCTTCATCACAAACGGCTTAAAGAGCTCAAGTGCCATCAATTTGGGAAGACCGCACTGATGAAGTTTCAGAGTCGGGCCGACGACGATAACGGAACGCCCGGAGTAGTCAACCCTTTTTCCAAGCAGGTTCTGACGGAAACGCCCTTGCTTACCTTTCAACATGTCCGAGAGACTCTTTAGAGGCCTGTTACCGGGCCCTGATACCGGCCTTCCTCTTCTGCCGTTGTCAAAGAGAGCGTCAGCCGACTCTTGCAGCATACGCTTCTCGTTGTTGACGATGATCTCAGGAGCTCCGAGGTCAAGTAACCTCTTCAGCCTGTTGTTTCTGTTGATGACACGCCTGTAAAGATCGTTTAAGTCAGAGGTGGCAAACCTACCGCCGTCAAGCTGTACCATCGGCCTTAGGTCGGGAGGTATGACCGGGATCACGTCCAAGATCATAGCCCGCGGGTTATTGACTCTATTGCCGTTCTCATCCCTGCGGTTGAAGGCAGAGACGATACGCAGACGCTTAATGGCTTTTTGTTTTCTCTGAGCCGAGAGGGGCTTCTTACCGGCTTCGGGATCGATTCCTTCGCGCAATTTGCGCTCTTCCTCGTCCAAATCTATGCGCCCGATCAAATCGGCGATGGCTTCGGCGCCCATGCCGCCCTCGAAGTATTCTCCGTAGCGGTCTTTCAACTCACGCCAGAGATTTTCATCCTCGATGATTTTTCTGGAATAGAGATCCTTCAACTCATCAAGTGCCCTGGAAGCCATGAGGATATCCTGTTCGGCGCTTTCTCTGATGAGAGAAATTTCCCGTTCAATAACCTTTTGACGCGCTTTGATGTCGTTTTCCTTGGCCCCGTCTTGTTCCAATTGAGCAAGCTCTTGTTCCAATTGGGTCAGCTTGGCATCTATCTCGAGATCTTTGGCCCTGTTAATTTCGGCAATCTCAGTCTGCAGGTCGGCTTCGAGATTGGGTAGTTCAAGATGAAGTTTCTCTTCGTCCACATGGGTAACCAGGTAAGCGGCAAAGTAGATTACTTTTTCCAGCTGTTTGGCCTTTAGTTCTTCTTTGGCTTCCGTTCCCATCAGGAGGTAAGCAAGCCATGATCTGGTACCGCGCAGATACCAGATGTGAACTACCGGAGCTGCCAGCTCAATGTGTCCCATCCGCTCTCTGCGGACTTTGGACCTGGTAACTTCGACGCCACAGCGCTCACAGATGATTCCCTTGAAACGGACTCTTTTGTATTTTCCGCAATAGCATTCCCAGTCCTTGGTGGGACCGAATATTTTCTCGCAGAACAAACCGTCTTTTTCCGGTTTCAAGGTCCTGTAATTAATGGTTTCCGGCTTCTTTACTTCTCCCCTGGACCAGGATTTAATGTCATCTGCCGTCGCCAGGCCAATACGTAATTGTTCAAATTCGTTGACATCAAGCATTAAAAGCTCCTCTCGGCGGCCCTGCGGGCATCTTCTTCATCGGAACCGCGCTCGGGACGACTGATATCGATCCCAAGCTCGTCGGCGGCTCTGTAGATATCTTCGTCCAATTCTTTCATTTCAATTTCCTGGCCATCCAAAGACAGCACTTCCACGTCAAGGCAAAGCGATTGCATTTCCTTGATCAAAACTTTAAAACTTTCCGGTATCCCAGGTTCCGGGATATTCTCGCCCTTGACGATGGCTTCATACACTTTCACCCTACCCAAGACGTCGTCGGACTTTATCGTCAGCAATTCCTGGAGAGCGTAAGCGGCACCGTAAGCTTCGAGAGCCCAGACTTCCATTTCCCCAAAACGCTGTCCTCCGAATTGCGCCTTACCACCGAGCGGCTGCTGGGTGATCATGGAGTAAGGACCGGTTGAACGGGCGTGGATCTTGTCATCGACCAAGTGGGCCAATTTCAGAATATACATATAACCCACGCTGATCGGGTTGTCATATGGCTCGCCGGTGCGTCCGTTGTAAAGAGTTACTTTACCGTCGTCCTGAATAAGACGTCCGGAACCGTTTTTGGAATCGGAGTTCAGCTCCCTGAATATCTGTTTGATGGTCGGGTGTTTACCGGCCTCGTCTTCTTCGTCCCAGTGGGCACCGTCAAAAGAAGGAGTGGAGATCCAAACGGCTGGGTCGGTCTTTGGCCTGGTCTTGGTCTCTGTTTGCGGTATGGCTTCGCGATCCAGAGTCTCCCAACCCCATTTGGCTGCGTAACCGAGGTGAGATTCGAGCACCTGACCGACATTCATTCTAGAAGGTACACCGAGGGGATTCAAAATGATGTCCACCGGTGTTCCGTCCTCTAAATACGGCATGTCCTCTTCGGGGAGTATTTTGGAAATAACACCTTTGTTTCCGTGTCGTCCGGCCAGTTTGTCACCTTCGGTGATCTTACGCTTTTGGGCAATGTAAACCCTGACCAATTGATTGACACCGGGCGGCAATTCGTGGGAATCATCCCTTGAAAATACCCTGACGTCGATAACTTTACCGGATTCACCGTGAGGGACTTTCAAGGAAGTGTCCCTGACGTCTCTGGCTTTTTCACCGAAAATAGCTCTGAGCAAACGCTCTTCGGGGGTAAGTTCTGTCTCACCTTTGGGGGTCACTTTACCGACCAGGATGTCTCCCGGACCAACTTCGGCGCCTATTCTGATGATTCCCCGCTCATCTAAGTCTCCCAGGATGTCTTCCGATAAGTTGGGAATGTCACGGGTAATTTCTTCCGCTCCCAGCTTGGTGTCACGGGCGTCTATCTCGTGCTCTTCGATGTGGATGGAAGTCAAAACGTCGTCTTTTACAAGACGCTCGGACAAAATGATAGCGTCTTCGTAGTTATAACCCTCCCAAGGCATGAAAGCTACCAGAAGGTTTTTCCCAAGTGCCAACTCTCCGTTGTGGGTGGCTGGGCCGTCGCAAATTACCTGACCCTTTCGCACTTCTTCGCCTTCGTTGACGAGAGTCTTTTGGTTGATACAGCTGTTTTGGTTTGACCTTTGGAATTTGGCCAACAAATACACTTTGCGGGTCAACTGGTATCCGTAGCGGTCATACTGATCCGGGAAGTACTCGATCACAACTTTCTCACCCGAAACTTCGACAACACGTCCGTTTCCTTCGGCAATGATTACCTCGCCGGCGTCTTGCGCCGCTCTTGCTTCAACCCCGGTGCCGATATAAGGAGCTTCCGGTACCAAAAGAGGTACCGCTTGCTTCTGCATGTTGGCACCCATCAAGGCTCTGTTGGCGTCGTCGTGCTCGACGAAAGGTATCAAAGCTGTGGAAACGGAAACTATCTGCTTGGGAGATACGTCCATCAGCTCCACGTCTTGCGGGGACACGTAGTCGATTTCGCTGGTGGAACCGTAACTGGTTGAAGTGGCTCCGACTCTGATTCCCGCTCCTTGCGGACCGCGACGCACCAAAACGCGATCGGCTGTAAAACGATTTTGGTCGTCCAAAACGGCCGAAGCCTGGGCGATAACGTACTTTTCTTCTTCGTCAGCGGCCAGATAAACTATTTCGTCCGTAACTTGACCGTTTAGGACTTTGCGATACGGAGTCTCGATGAAACCGTGATCGTTGATCCTGGCGTAAGTGGCCAAGTGACCTATCAGACCGATGTTCGGTCCTTCCGGTGTCTCAATCGGGCACATTCTCCCGTAGTGGGAAGTGTGAACGTCTCTTACTTCGAACCCTGCCCTTTCCCTGGAAAGTCCACCTGGGCCCAAGGCATTCAGACGCCTTTTGTGAGCCAGGCCGGAAAGAGGGTTGTGTTGATCCATAAACTGAGACAATTGGCTTGTGCCGAAGAACTCTTTCAGGGCTGCCACAACCGGCCTTATATTAATAAGAGACTGAGGGGTAATGGCTTCCACGTCTTGTGTGGTCATTCTCTCTCTGACGACTCTTTCCATTCTGGAAAGGCCGATGCGAACCTGATTTTGGATGAGTTCACCTACGGAACGTATACGCCTGTTGGCAAAGTGGTCCTGGTCGTCCAGACGGTAACCGGGTTCTCCGTTAGCCAGGTGCAGCATGTAAGTAGCCGTGGCAAAAATTTCACCGGGGCTCAGCACGCCCTGGTTGGGATCCGGTTTGCCCAGATCACAGCCCAGGATATCTTGCATTTTGTCTATTTCCGGGCCCAGTCTTCTGTTTAGTTTGTAGCGGCCTACCCTGGTTAGATCATAGCGACGGGGGCTGAAAAATGCACCTTCGAAATAACTGCGGGCGGCTTCCAAAGAAAGGGGTTCACCCGGTCTGCACCTTTTGTATATTTCAAGGAACGCGTCTTCTCTCGTGGGAACCAGCTCACGCTCTTTCTCCCACTGTGTAGCAAGAAAATCAAAGTGCTGAACAAACTTATTCAGGAAAGCTTCATCTGTGTGGCCCAAGGCCTTGATGAGAGTAAACAACGGCAATCTACGTTTTCTGGCCACCCTGGCGCCGGCCGTTACGTCCTTGCCGGGCTTTGCCTCGACGTCAAATTCTATCCACTCCCCACGATAAGGGTGGATGGTACCGACCACAATGGTTTTCTGATCGCGGCCGGGCTGAAAAATAACACCCGGAGACCTGACAAGCTGACTGACGACAACTCTTTCGGTTCCGTTGACGATGAATGTGCCCTTGGGCGTCATGATCGGAAAATCGCCCATGAAGACAGTCTGCTCTTTGATTTCTCCGGTCGCAGAATTCATAAAACGGGCCCTGATGAAAATCGGGGCCGCATAGGTCATGTCCTTGGCCTTGCACTCGTCAATTGAATACTTGGGAGGCGGCCTGAGGTCCGGATCGAAAGGATCGAATTCGAGTTCGAGACGAAGCTGTCCGGTAAAGTCCTCAATGGGACTTATATCTTCAAAAGTCTCAACGAGTCCTTTGGTTATAAACCATTCAAATGAGTCCCTCTGCACCGCTATCAAATCCGGTAACGGCAGGACCTCAGTGAGGTTGGCAAATGAAAATCTTTCTGGTGTACGGTTCTTATAAGACAAGGATATACTCCCCGCAAAATGCGCTATAAAAGGATAGGGTCAAAAAAGCCCGCGACAGGGCGCGTTTTATCGTTAACATTTACCAAATAAAAAGCGCTTCATCTGCACGGCGAAATTAATCATAGACGCGTTCTATAAGACTTGCAAGGAGAAGCTTTATATTTTTTAATAAAATACGATAATTTGCAAGAAATATCAAGAGGAAAAACGAAATCTTCACAAAAAGGTCTTAAAAATAAGCTGATCTATAGAAAATAGCACTTCAAAGCCAAAAGACTGCCGTTTGAAATCTTCATAAAAAAGCGCGTTTTCTTCTAGTGTCAAAGACAACATGGTGTTTATAAAGATAGCCGTGAGAGAATCGAGGAAGTGAGAAAAAAGGGAAGGTAAAGCGAAGCCGGACCGTGAGAAAACTCACTTTGAGTCCGGCTTCTATATCAATATTATACTTTACGTAGAGTTATTACTTCAACTCTACCGTAGCGCCGGCTGATTCCAGCTGGGCTTTTGCCTTTTCGGCGTCTTCTTTGGAAACGTGCTCTAAGACGGGCTTTGGAGCTCCGTCGACCAAGTCTTTGGCTTCTTTCAGTCCCAGGTTGGTAAGGGCACGCACCTCTTTAATTACCTGTATCTTCTTGTCACCGGCACTGGCCAAGATGACGTCAAATTCGTCTTTCTCCTCGGCCTGTGCTTCGCCGCCACCTGCACCGCCACCGGCTACGGGAGCCGCTGCCACAGCCACGGGAGCCGCTGCTGTTACGCCGAAGCGCTCTTCAAAGTCTTTCAACAACTCAGAAAGCTCCATGACGGTCATGGATGCAATTTGGTCGAGGATTTCTTCTTTTGTTGCCATTTTATATACTCCTAATATTTTCTTTTCCGAAAGGATCCGCTCTTTAGAAACGGCTCCTTTATTCTTATAGGTTGTGCCCAGCGATAGGCTGAGACGTTTTTTACTTCTAATTTGCTATCATCAGATAAAAATATTTACCTGTGATGTTTCAGGTTATGATACTTTCCGTCCTAACTCGCACCACCTTCTTTGGATTGAATCAGTGCTGAAAGGGCGTAAGCGAACTTTTGCGGAACGGCCTTTAGAAGACCGGCAAACTGCACCATAGGCGAAGCCATGGCTCCGGCAAACATGGCATACAATTGTTCGCGTGACGGCAAATCTGCCAAAGCAGCGGTTTGTTTGGCGTCCACAAAAGATTGCCCGACCACACCACCCTTTACGACAAGGGCTGGGTGTGTCTTGGCAAACTCTCTCAGGACTTTGGCTACCTGTGCAAGGTCACCATCGACAAACGCTATGGCGGTCGGGCCTTCGAGCAACGGGACCAGTGAGTCATACCCCGTAGCCGAAGCCGCTCTCTTTACCAAAGTATTCTTATAGATCTTATAATCTCCGCCGGCAGCGGAAAGACCTCGACGAAGCTCTTCTAATTCTTTTACTTTCAAGCCGCGATATTCAGTCAAAATTGCGGCAGAAGAACCGGTCAGTTGCTCACTGACCTTACTCACTACAGCCACTTTCTCTGAACGCGGCTCTCTAAGTGCAGTCGTTGTCACTATGGCCTCCTTCCTATCTAGTCAACAGTTTTTAAAATAATGAAGACCAAAGGAGGAGAGAAGTATATTGAACCTCGTCTGGTAAGACAAAGCGTCTATTATGCCTAAGCCCCAGATGTCTTTGGTCGCCAAATTTTTTATACAAAATAAAATTGTGCTTCAACAATTTAGCACAGAATTGCCCTCATAGGATCAATTCAAGTACTTTTCAGGAAATGCAGGTGAGCTTACCTGCTATGACCTCTAAAATAGCTTGAAATCCTATCGAAAAAGTCTATTCTAGGGGCGACAACATCCTAACAAGAGAGCATGCTCTTTTCTTTTTATATTTATATATACTTTTTCTGCGCCTTAGTATTTTGACAAGTTCTTACCTGGCAATTTCCGATTTGGGATTTTTTGATATCACACGAGTTAATCACAATCATGAAGAGCAAATGCATCTGCCGGTATTGTCACGGATCATACTTTGCCCAAATACAACTTGGTTTTATTCTTATGTATATAGCTTATGTATACGGAGCGATGATTGACATCAATATCTATTGAAAGCTACGGCTTTTGTTACTTTTTGGGTCCCAGCGTTCTCGGTAACTACTATATGGCCTAGAATCTTGTGGCTTTATAATTATTTGAGGTCTTCCAGCATGTTCTGCCATTTGCCAAGATTTTCTTGACCTTGGCGAATCTCATCTTCTTTTTCAGATCCAAAGCGCATGATAATCTTTGCATTATTTCCAAAAATTTGTTCAATTGTCTCACCGGTTGAATTGCCATCTTGACCACCCATACGATCCTCTGATGGCAAAATGGTTATACCGACACGCCTTGGATCCACATTAGATCTGATAGTTTCCACAAGTGTTTTATCATGAAGCGAATGCCCGAGAACAAGTACCGCTTTAGCCCGCCGGAGAGCTTCGGTAAATTGTCTCCATGTAGAACTGATCACGTCATCTTTGTCGTATGTCTTATCGGGATCGGGAAGCATCACTATCGGGGTACCTAAATCTTTATTATACTTAGTAGCCGATATGCAATAAGGAGGGGTCGCTTTCCCCATAAAATCAGTCCTTCGATACCAACCTATCCTGCCGTGTAAATGTAAAACCGGCACGTATCTTGGCATACCGTCTAAAATGTTATCAACGTATAGAGGAGGTTCTGTCATATTGACGAGATGTGGCGCTACACCCCAATCCGGTAAGTAGCCAAGCTTCCCTATGGCAGTTTCCCCAATCAGATCATAGTTTGTAGTAGCATAAACCAATTGCGAGCCGCTTGTAATTCCAAGAACCTCAAAAAGCTGTCGATACGATTTTGTCGCCTTATCTATATCTGATTTCTCTGACGAGAATTCCTCATACAAAGATTCCCTAATCACCCCAACTATCTCCTCAAGATGAAAAACCGTATTTTTATGCCATGTTTTTATTTGTTCACTGTTAGGCAGCATTGCCACTGGAGGAAAAAAGCAGCTTGGCTCCAATAAACTCTCAAGGATTGACAAAAACGCTACCTGGCGAAGAAAGAGGCCGAGTTGCTCTTCAAATTCCGGACCGGTCATATCCTTTCTAAGCCCGCTTGCCTCTGAATATAGCGAATTCTTACTAAAAAGTTTATCTACAAGTACATTTACCCAATCACCCATGAGCGGCATAGGTTGGTTATTTTTCCCAAATTCCCGACTGGCTCCGGCACCCGTGATCAAAAGAAGGTCTATGTCGCGTTCATGATTTGTTGCTATAGCTGAGTTCGTATAGTTATCTATCATAATATATTTCCTTTTTCTCATTGCAGAGTTATTAATAGTGGCTGATTTATCAATAGTGACATTATATATTCCGCTTTGCATGGCTAAAGCTATATCTAAAGTATTTATATATACGTTACATAAAAAACTAATATTTATATATAAACTACATGTAAATATTATATTTAATTTAAAAATACACTTGACAGCATGATCCTTTAGACGTAGATTAGCGTCATTAGCGCTATCTCAATTTATAAAGACAAAGGTAGGATCAAATATGGTATATATACGTAGAAATATATGGAATATGTCTTCAGATGACCCGATTGTAGTCTCCTATGCAAATGCCGTCCGGGAAATGCAGAACCGCGATATAAATGACCCAACGAGTTGGCTATACCAAGCCGCGATTCATGCTACAAAACTTGCAAATCCATTGAGCTCATGGAATCAATGCCGTCATGGATCATGGTATTTTATATCCTGGCACAGGATGTATGTTTACTTCTTTGAAAGCATGGTACGCCAGATTGTGATTGAACAAGGTGGTCCAACAGATTGGGCCCTCCCCTACTGGGACTATAACTTACCGGGGCAAAACTCTATTCCGTTACCCTTTCGTAACGCCACATTACAAGACGGCTCACCAAATCCCTTATACGTATCAGAGAGAGCTCAAGGTATCAACTCAGGCGCCACCTTGCCGTCAACAATTACCAATCCAGCCTTTGCTCTAAGTAGGCTGTTCTTTGTAGGTGCAAGTGAATTCGGAGGTGGTAAAACAGACCCTAAATACCGTTTCTGGTCACTGACTGGGAGATTGGAACAGACACCGCACAACGATATTCATAACGCCGTGGGTGGCCCATTTGGCTGGATGAGCGATCCGGCCACCGCTGCCCAAGATCCAATATTTTGGCTCCACCATGCCAACATAGACAGGCTCTGGTGGGTATGGCAAAATATGCCGCAGCGAGCTAACCCCACGGATCCGGATTGGCTCAACCAACCCTTCGGCTTTATAAACACCAGCCGTCAACCGGTACAAATTACCGCCTTGCAAATCCAAAATATCGTAGCTCAGCTAAATTATGATTACGATACGCCATCTACTACCGGGGAACCGCTATTTACCCCACCTGGAACCGGCGGTCCAAATGATATTGAATGGCCGGAGCCTTGGCCAAAACTTTCTGCCAACAGATTTGATATAATGACATTAGAGGAAACTATGCCTGAACTGCTTGGAGCAACAAATCAGCCGTTATTTCTAGCCGAAGAAAGTGCAAAAGTGCGCTTGAGTATCGACGACCGAGCGCTCCGTCACAGCGCATCTTTGATAAACCAAGGTCAACTTAAAAGAAAGGTTTTCCTGGATCTAGAAGACCTTGACGCAGAGGACAATCCGGGTAGTATTTACTCCCTCTACCTCAACTTACCGGAAAATAGTCCGGAAGACGTCAAGCCGGCACATCACATAGGAAACGTCTCGCTGTTTGGAGTAGAGAGATTTCAAAACCAAAATGACGATCACCTGAATCACACCTTCCGCATTTCCATTGATATAACAGATTTCTTAGAGGAGCAGGCGGCCGATCACACCTGGCAAGACGGCGAGAATATAGACATAACATTTGAAAAACAATCTCTCGGCCTACCAGCACAGAGCGAGATGGGCGAAGAAGCGGCATCTGATTCAGGTACTCCCGATACGCCGGCAATCAAGATAGGTCGTATCAGCTTACGCTGTGAATAATCGAATACCTATTCTTGATAGACACACTTTAGCGGGAAGAATAAAACATAAGCTCAGGATACATCCGGAGTTATTATTTCAGATCCCGATAGGTCTGTCACTTATTCTGCTTGTGCTGTCGTATCTACCCTACACGACACCTCTCACCCACATATTCAATCCACATATGGCTCATCAAATGCCCAATTTGCCAAAGCAACTGCTTTTGCAAATGCCGGCCTTGATGCTGATGACACTAATAATGATGGGACCGGCTGCACTCCCGGGTATAAGACATGCGGGGATCTCCAGCCTCTATTGGCGCAGAAAACGGTCTATGGCTGAATACGCTTTTGGATACCTATCTTGTTGGTTGCTGTGTGATGTTTTGCTGATGGCCTGTTTGATGGAATTTGATATGTTTTTTAAAAAATACCAGATCTTGATTACATTCTTAGTCATCTCGGCATTTTGGCAAACGTCTTTTTTGAAAAAAAGATTTATGGAAAAATGTCATAAAGTCACAAACCTTCCCCCAAAAGGATATCGAGCTGAACTCGCTTCCATCCGCTTTGGTATATATAACGGCTCGGCTTGTGTGGGAACTTGTTGGCCACTTATGGCAGTTGCTATGTCATTTACCTATGGAAAAATTATTTTTATCTTACTCATCACCGCGTATACCACGATAGAAAGGCGACATGAAAAACCGGGAGAGCTGTTCAGGCTTTCCGGAATAGCATTTGGGGTTCTCTCTGTTTTATTGCTCCTACCGGCATTGCTATAGCCGGAGTCAAACATAGAGAACCCCAAAAAATCATGTTTTAGTCGTTACCACCGTCCCATGTGAAATTGGTGATCTCTGGCATATCATCTCCATGTTCCCTGGTGTAAGCCCTGGCTCTGAGGCGTGCGTCAGCCATTTCCTGGCGGAGACTTCCGGCCTTTGCGCCGAGTCCCTCCACCCTATCGATGACATCCATGACAAGCTTATATCTGTCTAAGTCATTTAGCATCACCATATCAAACGGAGTTGTGGTAGTGCCTTCCTCTTTGTAGCCTCTCACATGGATGTTGTTATGGTTATGACGCCTATATGTAAGTTTGTGGATTAACCAAGGATAACCATGGAAAGCAAAAATGACCGGCTTGTCCAACGTAAAGAGTGCGTCAAATTCAGCGTCGCCGAGTCCGTGCGGGTGCTCAGATTCCGGCAACAGCCTCATTAGGTCAACCACATTGACAAACCTCACCTTTAGCTCCGGAAGAGCTTTACGGAGAATGGAGGTAGCTGCCAAAGCCTCCAGGGTGGGTATTTCACCGGCGCTTGCCATAACGACATCTGGCAATTCACCTTTTTCTCCATTGCAAGCCCAATCCCAAATGCCGACTCCCCTGGTGCAGTGTGCCACTGCTTCATCTATATCTAAGTAATCAAGTGCCGGCTGTTTACCAGCCACGATAACATTTACATAATTTCGACTGCGCAGGCAATGATCTGCCACCGACAACAGGCAGTTTGTGTCCGGAGGTAGATAAACCCTGGTAATCTCCGGTTTCTTGTTAGTCACCACATCTAAAAATCCCGGATCTTGGTGAGAAAAACCGTTGTGGTCTTGGCGCCAGACATGCGATGTCAAAAGATAATTCAATGAAGGAATGGGGGTCCGCCAAGATACCTTGGCGGCTTCTTCTAACCATTTAGCATGTTGATTAAACATTGCGTCTACTATATGAATAAAAGCTTCGTAACAGGTAAAGATCCCGTGACGGCCAGTCAGAAGATAGCCCTCCAAAAGACCTTGACTGATGTGCTCGGACAAGATTTCCACCACCCTACCGGAGGGATCAAGATGGTCATCTTCCCCGGTGCGTTTGGCCATCCAAGCTCTGTCTGTCACTTCAAACACAGCAGATAGCCTGTTTGACGCTACCTCGTCTGGACCAAAGAGTAGAAAGTTATCCCGGTTTCCTTTGATAACATCTCTCAGGAAAGTTCCCAGAACTCTGGTGGCTTCGTGCATTGTTTGTCCGTGCTGTGCCACCTTGACGCCGTAATCGCGAAAGTCCGGGAGATTTAGATCTCTCTTGATCCGCCCACCAAGAGCTACCGGGTTTGCACTCATTCGCAAATCGCCTTCCGGTGCGAATTCAAGCAGAAAGTCTTTCGGTTTACCGTCTGGGTCAAAAAGCTCGGCTGGCTTATAAGATAACATCCATGCCTCGAGAGTTCGCAATTGGTCTTCATCGCTTGCTGCCTCGGTCAAAGGGACTTGGTGAGCTCTGAAAGTTCCCTCTACCTTTTCCCCTCCGACCTCAATCGGACCGGTCCAGCCTTTAGGGGAGCGCAAAATTATCATGGGCCATTTAGGCAGTACGTCTTCGGAAGTGGTATTTTGTTGGATTGCCGATATCTCGTCTAAGCAAGATGTCATTTCCCGGGCAATCTTTTGATGAGCCGATGCCGGATTCTCGCCCTGTTCTATGGTAACGAGATGGGGGTTGTAACCGTAACCGCGCATCAAAGATACTAAGTCTTCCTCATCTATCCTGGCCAAAACCGTAGGGTTGGCTATTTTATATCCGTTCAAGTGCAAGATAGGAAGAACGGCTCCGTCTCTTTTTGGATTGATAAATTTATTGGCATGCCAGCTGGTAGCCAGTGGACCGGTCTCGGCTTCACCGTCTCCGACAACACAAAAGACCACCAAAGAAGGATTGTCAAATGCGGCACCGTAAGCGTGGAGAAGCGAGTAGCCGAGTTCTCCTCCTTCATGAAAAGAACCGGGAGTTTGGGGAGCACAGTGGCTCGGTACTCCGCCGGGGGAAGAAAACTGTTTGAACAAAGTTTTCATGCCGTTTGCATCCCTGGTGACGTTCGGATACAGTTCGCTATAAGAGCCCTCCAACCAGGCACAGGCATTTGGACCTGGGCCTCCATGACCGGGGCCGGCCACGAAAACTCCGTTCAGATCCCGTTCCTTGATCAGCTTGCTGGCGTGGGCATATATAAAATTCAAACCAGGAGTCGTTCCCCAGTGTCCCAAGAGCCTAGGTTTTATATCCTCTGGTAGCAAATGGCGCTTCAGGAGAGGATTGTCTCTCAGAAATATTTGACCGACGGAAAGATAATTCGCTGCCCGCCACCAAGCATCCAAAAGTTCCAATTGTTCTTTACTAAGAGGACCTTTCACATCATCTAGTTCATAAGGAGCAGGTGCTATATTCGCCCCCTTGGTGCTGGAATCAAAATCACTTGACGTATCTGTTCTTACAACCATCTCTCCTCCATCTCATATACACTTATCGCTATCGTTAATATCCAGCATAACAAGCAATAAAAATTTCTATTTAGGGACTTTTGTCACTTTAAAGTGAATATATGCAATACAAAAGGATAATATTTACAATATTTTTACTGATAAAACTTCTGAGACGTTAGAATTTTATTTCGGCAAGGATAGGAGTGAACTCAGCTATGGCAAGAGTACTGATTGTAAACAGCGGATCCAGCAGTCTGAAACTAAGCGTAATAGAAGATGACAACACGGTTAAAATCAAAAAGAACTTTGCCCTAAATGACAGCGTTTCGATCAAAAATCAGATACAAAGTTTTTTAACTGAAGCCGGAAATATCGATATAGTAGCCCATCGTATTGTTCATGGTGGTAGTAAATATAGGAAGTCAGTTATCATAGACGAGGATGTCAGATCTGGTTTGGAAGCTTTATCGGAGCTTGCTCCTCTGCATAATCCCGTAGCGCTCAAAATAATCGATATTATTATTCCACTATTACCATCCGTACCGGAAGTTGCTTGCTTTGACACGGCGTTTCATTCTACATTACCCTATAAAGCTTTTACATATGCAATACCAAAAAAAATATCTGACGCATACGATATAAGACGTTTCGGATTCCACGGCTTGAGTTGTTCCTGGTCAACGAAAATAGCTAAGCAAGTATTACCATATGAAAAATATAAAAAGTTAATAATATGTCACCTCGGAGCAGGTGCCTCACTAACGGCAGTTGCTGATGGAAAGTCAGTTGATACCACCATGGGCTTCACGCCTTTGGAAGGAGTGGTAATGGCTACCAGATCCGGTGATATCGATCCGGGGATTATCATTTATCTACTTAGACACGCCTATGGGATCAATGAAATCGAGGAGATACTTGACAAGCAAAGCGGATTATCGTCATTACTAGAGGGTTCAAAAGGAAATATGCTATACGTCCTTGATTTATTTGCAAAAGATGACCCGGAGGCAAAAGAAGCAATTGAAATATATACGACAGCTGTGGCAAAAAAAATAGCCGCTATGAGCATTTCTTTGGACGGATTATCTTCCCTGGTATTTACGGGTGGCATAGGAGAGGGCTCTTACGTTATCAGAAAAGAAATAGCGAAGAAAATACGATTCTTGGGACTTAGCCTTGATGATGAGCAAAACAAATCATACGATGGAAGTGAATCTATGCTGATCTCAAAGGTAGACTCTGATATATCAGCTTTGGTAGTAACTGCCCAGGAAGATCTAATAATGGCAGAAGAAGCTAGAGGTTTCTTGAAATAGCCTATATGACAATATATTCTGGTCTTTATATATTCTCAATATAGAGATTAGCGACAATTATAAAATACAGAAAATGAAAATAAATATTATTTCTGATCAAATTAACCTATATAAATCTATTACTAAATAACTTTTAAGGAACTCCTTTAAACAATATGAAGGTTATTTGGTAATTCAACACGTCCGCAAAGAGCTAAAAGAATCTCTGGTGACTGTGGATGTTTCGCTGCTATCTCTCCGGCTAGTATTAATGAATCATGTATTGCGTCACTTAAAATATCTGGTATGGATAGTGATAATGCCTTTGCTAAATCCAGACTGTGAACCGTCAATTCGAAAGTTCGCGTTGGTAAGTAGTCGATTAAAGACATCTGACCAAATGGAGTTGCTACCTCTGTATCGTCAGCATGGGTATCTACAATTATGGTAACTCGCTCAGCAAGATCATAGACAAAAGTCATAGGAGATCTACCCATAGACTCCCCTGTCTCCTTGCCTCGCTCGGCGATAGCATTCTCTCTTTTCTCCCAAGCTTCCTTGTCAGCCATCAAGGCTCTTGCTGTCGAAAAGTATTCGACAGGCCCTTTGATAACAGGTTCCTTGCTGTGGTGTCCGCAATAATTCTCAATCGTAGACAATGCTCGACTGGTATGGCCTATGAGATCCCTAACGCTCCAGACACCAAGACCATTACGGTCCAGATCATCGTCTGATATATCAATAAGTAATCCTTTAAAACCTTCAACGGCATTATGAAAAGAATGTCGAATCCTTGTAGCCTCCGGTAAGGTGCACATGCAATGTATTGTAGACCAGTTGGAGTCCACCAATCAACATAACTATATGTAGATAGGATAAGAACCGACTAGATCAAGGTAGACAGCTAACGGATTCAGTGAGTGTCGCACTACACTTAATACCCAAGGGTCTTCCCTTCGATAAACGCTTAGGAGTACCGCCTGCTTGAGTTAGCACAATTTCCTTCTTGGCATTCAACAATGTCAAGCGAATCTAACATATGAGTTAGAAAAGGGCAAAATCTACAAAAAGTAATAGGTTATGTCATTGATCTCAGAAAAACCAATAGGAAAGCAAATTTGAAAAAGGGGATGGGCGATATGAGTATTTCCCCACTGCCCTAAATCATCCTATGGAAATAGCGTCAATGAACTCCATTTCCCTCAAGCTCGCATCCTATGACACTCCAGCAGTCACCAGTGGTATCGCGGGATGCTCTAAGTCATTGGGTGATGGGCATTGGTTCCGTTATTGGGTTGAAAATTGAGAATGCACTTTTTCTTCCACAAAACAAGTGATCAAGGATTTTCAAGTCCTAGCGTAATCGGATAAACCACGGCGCTGATCGAAGTATTCATCGATAATCTAGACTCTTTTCCTGAAAGCGTCATTACTGACGGTGCAACTAGCCTGAATGTAGTTTCAGTTCTAGAGAAACATTCTGAGAAGAGTTCTTGGTTTTCCCATCAATAGGAGCATGCAAACAGAAACTGCTATAGATACGCTAAGAAAAGCTGTGAAGCCTGAGAAATAATAAAGTAGAATGGACAATGCTCTAAGGGGTAGTCAGTACTGAAAAAGTTATAAGGCTTTAGAATTTCTTCAAAAAAACGCTATTCGGCGATCGATTAGTAGAACTTAGATCGTGCTACGACCATGCTAAGCCAGAGTCGTTTTGGTCGATCCTAAAACACGAATACTTCCTGTAGTCATACATTTGCTAACCTCGATGAGCTTCGCTACGGTATCTGTATCCTTACATACACTTTTATAATACCAAACGCAGATAATGGAAAGATCGGATACATAAGCCCTATCATGGGAAGTATACTGGGAAGGTAATGAACGCGATGACCGTGACACCGTTTGGCCCTGCTGCGCAGAAGGTATCATTGACCAGGGCTCCCCTGGTGAACGTGATCGCTCAGGTCCGCTTCCCAGCCGTGATGAAAATCGAGGCTGACAGCGGGTTCGTAGCAACGTTCCAGGAATCAATCCGGAAGGACTACCCGATCCTCCGACTGGAGCGACAGCTGGGGGGTCATGATCGGACTAGGAGGGGTCCAACCGCAGGACGCCGGGACGGTCTGGCGCTTCGAGACGAAGGATCCTGATGACTGGCAGTTCACGCTGGCGCCGACCTTCGTGTCGCTCTCAGTTAAGCGGTACACCCATCGCAGTGATTTTCTCACCAGGCTCGCCGTGGTCCTTCACGCCCTTGAAGACTGGCTGCATCCCACCGTCTACGACCGCATCGGTGTCCGGTATGTGAACCGGGTGACGGGCGACCAGCTCGCTCGACTAAGCACGCTCGTGCGTCCTGAGATTCTGGGCGTCGCTGGCAATGAGACAGCGCTCGGCAGCATTGAGGTCGTACACGCGCTCTCCGACACACTGTTCCAACTTGATGATGCATCACAGCTCCGTGGTCGATGGGGCAGGCTTCCAGCCGGAGCCACGTATGACCCTGGCATTGAACCGGCGCGAGAACCATCCTGGGTGCTTGACTTAGACCACTCCACCTCTCAGGAAGAGAACTTCGACCTCGCCGCGATTGGCGGAAAAGTGGCTAAGTTCTGCAAACACATCTACACGTTCTTCCGCTGGGCCGTGACCGACACATTTCTCGACGAGTTTGGAGCTGAACGATGAGTCAACAGCTGCAAACACGGTCAGTTCACCGCCACGAAGATGACGATATGGAGAGACCATGGTCGATCCTACCGATCGCCGACACCCTCCTTGAGCGACGGTCCTCAACGACGACGCGGCTTGGAATGCCGTTTGCCGGTACCGAGTTTGATGATCTTTTCGGCAGCGTCGAATACATGACTGGCGCAGTCATGAGTTGGGCTCATAAGTTCTGGCAGTCGTACGTCAGTTCGACCGAGAGTGGGATTACGTACACCAGTATCGTACGTACGCCCGATCCGCGAGGAGGTGCAGCGTCTTCGCGATGAGATCGCCCGTCGGACGCGCCTCACCCGCGAACAGATTGCTCGGGCTGCCGGTGTGAATCGCCGCTCGATGAGCGCATGGGTCAAAGGTGACGCAACGCCAAGCGTGGAGAAGTTGAAGCGCCTGCAAATCCTCGCCGACGTCGTCAGGGACATCGACGCGACCGAGCCAGGGCGTTCGACGGAAGTGTTGCTCAGTCGTTCGGGAGGCCTGGACCTCCTCGACCACATCGCTGCCGGTCGCCTCACATATGCACGCGCCTGGCAGTCGCTCCAAGAAGCTGCGCCATCGGTGACGGTAACGCACCGTCGATCGACGAAGCGTCCGCTTCACCAGAACGCCCTGGATGCGTATCTCAAGGGAGAGCTGCAGCCGTTCGGCAGAGCGACGACGATTCACCCCGAGTCGGACTATCAACAGGACCTCTCAATAGCGGAACGCCTGATGCCTGACGAGCCGGTTCGAAGGAGTCGCAGAGGATACCGATGATGAGCCCAGACGATTTCTACGAGTGGCATGATGAGCCACGCCAGGGAGACATCGTCCTCTACGGCGTTTCGCGAATCATCGCCGACGACCGCCATAGTCCGCCTCAGTGGGAATCCCTAGATGCGCACTTCCTACGGGTTGATGATGCCTGGGATGCGGGAAAGCCGTTTGACATCGCTGCAGGAATCGGCCTTGCGATAGTGGTCACTCACGATTGTCAACTCGACAAAGAGTGGAACCGGCGGGTTCGCGAACTAGAAAAAGCCGGGACTGAGACTCAGGCTGCGGAACGAGAAGCGACTGCGGATATGACCCTTGACAGGGCGCTGATTGTCAGCCCGCTCGTCGATCCCAACGACCTCCGCGTTGAGCGCGGCAACCTTCTTGCGGGGAGGATCATCGGGTATCTGCCGGTGCCGGCACACCCCGAGCAGCTCGTAGGTGAGTGCGTCGCTGACCTGACCTACCAATGCACGATCGACCGCCTCGACGTCGTCAAGGTCGCGTCGATCAGTGAAACCGCTCGCAAGGAGCTGCGATATGCACTAATCCAACTAGATGCTCTTCGGACTGCCGACCTCGGGTTCGAGATTGAAGCCGTCGTTGGTCGAACCATTAAGAAGGTCGAAGTCCCTGCTCGTGATCCGCTGACGGTGCGCATCCAGCTCGACGATGGAAAGGTCATCCAGTTGCTCCAGCAACCCGGTACGCCGGATAAGGAGACCGGGCGCACGAGCGAGTTCTTTTCCTTCAGAGGTAGTCGTGACGATTAGCCAGCAGTTAGGTCACCAAAACAGCCCAACGGTTCATTCGTCCGTGAGGAGAGAACGCTGATACCTGAACTGATTTGGAAAGGAAAATACGACGAAGCGGGCAGGCGAACGTCTTCACCACGAATCGCACTGCCTTTTCAGACGGTGGCAACCGTCAACGAATCAGCCGAGGAAAGGCAGCACTCCCTCAATTTCTTCGTGTCAGAGCGACCCGCTGATTGGCATAATCGTTTGAT
>JAJZMK010000104.1 GCA_021798275.1 Actinomycetes bacterium
TCTGGCTTCTCTCATGCTTGATAGCAGCCCTTCTCCTTTTTCAATCCTATGCGAGAAGATGGCTTCCCTTCTTTCTGTTGGCTGTCCTGCTCACAGTCCCATGTTTCTTTATAAAGTTCAGCCTGGCGATGTTTGCATGGTCGGCCATTCTGGCGCTGTCTCTTCTTCAGGCTTTGCAGCACAGGGAAAGAGGGATACTGATGTTGGGTATGTCCGGTATCCTCGTTCCAGTGCTTTTCGCTTTTGCCTATTTGATTTATAATCCCTCCCTTCATGATTTGGTCCAATATGTCAGAGTGGGATATAAAATATCTTCAGGATATAGCGTAGCCATGAGTTACGTAGGCAAATGGTACAATATATATTTAGCTGCTATATTTGCAGCAGCGTACGTTTATATCATAATTAAACTGTATAGAGCTGGGCAGCGAACATTTTGGCACTCCATGGCATTCATCGTACCACTTTTCGTTGCCTTTAAGCATGGCTTTGTACGACAAGACGTCGGCCATTTATTTATTTTTTTCTCCACAGCCATTATGATTATTGGCCTGCTTCTGCTGTTTTCTGATCTCAGGCTGCCCAAAATGAAGGGAATAATTTATATTTATCCTGCATTGATATTTATTTGCTTCTTTACCTACCATATATATTTTAATGGTTTACTTTTCGATAGAATATTTCCGATTTCATCCTTTAGAAGTATGATTAAAACCGTCACTTTCGTTTCCAATGGCAATGCCGCCGGCCTCAAGCCGGATCTTTTGCCCGGAAGTATGCTGGCTGAAATCGGGGGTAGCAGGGTGGGGATTTTTCCCTGGGAAATTTGCTACGCTGCCGCCAATGATCTGAACTACTCTCCCTTGCCCGTTTTCCAAACTTACAGTGCATATACCTCCTATCTCGACTATCTTGACGCGGATTTTCTGAATGGCAACAGCGCTCCCCCCTATCTATTGGCGGCCTTTCAGGCCCTTGACGGCCGACATTGCCTTGTCGACGTTCCCGCCACCTGGCTATCTATCTATAAGTGGTATGAGCCCAAACTCTTAACGGACTCTGTGTTGCTTCTGAAGAGGAGGAGTGTACCACGGTTCGAAACGCTCAAACCGGTCGGATCAGCCGTATACGGGAAGGCCGCTGTTGTTGGACTGCCACAGTACGCTGGGCCTCTCCTGGTAAAGATATCCCTTAACCTTTCCCTGACCGGGAAGATAGTCAAAACCCTATATCACATTGCACCGGTGGAGATGGCGCTCACAGACTGCGCAGGTGGGGTGAGCGTATTCAGGGTCGTTCCGGAAACCCTTAAAGATGGCTTGTTTCTGAATTACCTGCCCATGAGCCTGAATGAGCTCGACATGCTGATGAACGGAAAAGCGGCGAGAAAATTCTGCTCCTTCCAGCTTTTTGGCCCGGGTCTCACTATGTACCGGGATCAAATGTCTGTTCAGTTCATCGAGATTCCCGCGGTAGCAGTCGATCACCCTCCGGAAAAGCTGCCGCTCTCTGAGGGAATCCTCAAGTCTTCGAATAAGGCCAAATTCAACATTGACTCCATTACGCCGGTGCAGATCGGACATCAGGCCTTTCTCTTCGTAAAGGGCTGGGCCGTCGATCCAGAAGCCAAAGACAGCGGCGGAGGCGTATGGACGGATATAGACGGAAAAGCCTATCTGGCGGACCGGTATCCCAGACGAGATATCGCAGCTTATTTCAAACAACCCGGCTACAAAAATTCGGGTTTCGAGGTCTATATCCCTGCTTCTTCACTTTCTCCGGGCGCACATAAGCTTTCCCTGCAAATTATCGCAACAAGCAGGAAATACTATTATCGGACCGAACCGATAACCATCGAGATTCCGGCGAGGTAAGTGATGTTGTATGGAGAACATGCTGGATTACCAATTATTGCGCTTCCTGTTCGCCGGTGGAATTGCCGCAGCGGCAAACTTCGGATCGCGCTTCATCTTCAGTCTCTGGTTTAACTTTGAAGCGGCCATCATACTGGCTTATCTAGTAGGAATGCTCGTAGCTTTCCTCTTAATGCGCGGTTATGTATTCAATGCTTGCGGCAAATCAATTGTCCCGCAAATTACTAAGTTTATCATTGTTAATTTGATGGCGGTATCGCAGACCCTTGCCATTAGCGTGGCATTGGCGCGCTGGGGCCTTCCTGTAATAGGAATCAACACGGATAAGGATGCTCTCGCCCATCTGGTGGGCGTGTTGGTGCCTGTTGGGACCAGCTATGTTGGCCATCGCATGGCAACATTTCGATAGCATTTGGCCTTTTTGACGAGTAACAAATAAGCATAGATAAGAAATCGCTAATATTGGATCCTATAAATAATACGATAGTATCTCTTTTCTCAAAATCCGAACTGGATTTGGATTAAGATAGTTCTAAATATCTAGGAACTTATAGGGTGCTACACAAGAACGACGATTCTACCTGTTTCTATCGCAAAGATTCCGTTTATTACCAAATTAACAGATGCGGCTCCCTTTTCGCAACGGCTGCCAGGAAGTTCCCGGCTCGGGTCTTTCGTCCCTTGAGCTTCTTGTACTTCCTCATTGCCCAGGCAATCAACGTAAGGTCGAAATGCCTCAAGACCGGATTCATGGCCGACGGATGAAAACGCCCATAATAATTCAACCAACCCCGAAGCACGGGATTGAACATCCGGGAGATTTGCGTCAGCCCAAGGTCCGCTCGATTGCGAATGTTCCACTGGCGTGCGGTTTGCCGCATGGCCGTGAGAGCTTTCGAACTTACCGCCGGCGCAAAGCTCACAAACAATTTATCCTGCCTGAGATTCTTTGCGCTTCGCGGCCTGAAGGTGTACTCGAGAAAATCGAACTTCGTATTCGGATACTTACCTCTGCGATTCGAGTCTTTACAGTAGACAATCCCAGTCTTGTCCGGATGCATTTGAAGGCCACATTCCGCCAATTGCAAAGGTGCTTTCAGCCACCGCTCGATGTAGAGGATCACCCACTTCCACTCCGTGTGCTTCCTTACCGCGCGCAACAGCAATTCGTGGTCGATGTTGTCGAACATGCCTTTTATGTCGAATTCCAAGATCCAATCATATTGCCAGCATCGTTTGCGTGTTACCGCTACGGTTTCCGCCGTTTGCGCTTCTCCCTTAGCATCAGAGCGACTGGTTCCCGCAGTTTCACACGAGAGCCCGGATCGGATTCACGCCTCCTCTACACCGGCCGCCGCCTGTCCAGTTACCGGGTATCCGACAGACTCATCCCGGGGCACATTGAAGACCCCGGTTTTGACGAGCGATTGGTCACTTTCGACGCTTCTATGGAGGTTCACTTGCGTTCGTCTCTCACGATCCACGCCTGGCAAGGGTACATTCCCTTGCTTTGACTTCAACGCTCACTACCGAAGGCTCTTAACCCCAGCAGCTTGAAGTGGTTTGAAGCCCGCGCCTGGACGCCGACTTCGAAGGGGCTGCCTTCATCTCTCGTGCAACTTATGCACAATAGGTCAGCTCATATCGAGCCTCCTTTTCCGAGCGCCTGCAGCGCACGCAATGTTGTCGAGTTAAGCGACTCAACACGAACAGTCCCTCCGATGTACTCATGAAGACGGGTACGCCATGAAGGGTCGATCGACGTACGGTTTTTCGTCCCAAAGATGAGATGATAATAGAGACTGAGACAGGTGGATGACATCGAATGCCCTTGCTGGCGCCCCTTCGGGGTGCATGATGATGCGGCTTGCCTTCCGGTGGTATCGCCCTGTGGGCTCAACCACCGGCTAATGGCCGGGAGCCCTGCGGGCTCCAATCCGGTCGTCGTTCACATGCCGCAATAAGGAGGTGACTGTCATGGCACAGGTCTTGACCTTGAAAAGGTCATGCCAACTAACTGGGATTATACAATCTTTTCTTAGCCTTATCCCTGAAAATATTGCTCCTGAAATCAAACAATGCAATTCGGACTTTACCCGCAACCGTAAACTCCCCTTTCCCGAGCTGATCACGCCTATCCTCTCTTTTACCACCAGCGGGAAGAGCAAGGGAGTAGATATCAAATCGGGCGAGTTTTTCAGGAATGCTCAGCGTAGCGGCATTAGCGCTGCCCGCAATAAGGTTCCATGGACTGTTTTTCGCGATATTCAGCAAAGAGCCGTTGATCTTGCCTGCAGGCTGTGGCCACGAGATCCGTTAATTATCTGGAGGGGCTTAGTCGCAGGCAACGGAAGAAGGCCAGGGTTATCCAATTGCGGATTATACGACCGGTTGGCCCCGACGGAACGGTCTCTGTACTTCTCTCCGATCTACACAACAAAAACAACTTTTCAAAAGAAGAAATAGTGGATTTATACTTTCGCCGCCGGGCGGTAGAAGATCATTACAGGACCGAGAAGTCGGCTTTGGAAATCGAGAAATTCTACGGCAGGACGAGCAACAGTATCCGTCAGGAACTCTTTGCCGTTGTCATAATGTCAGTAATTGCCCGGACCCTGATGAC
>JAJZMK010000048.1 GCA_021798275.1 Actinomycetes bacterium
TGATCGATGATTTGAGTTATAACAAGTTGCTGAAACAGGCAGACATCGTTTTTGCCGGTCCGGGGAGTCCGAGTTATGCTTTATCGCGTTGGCGTAACAGCTTAACCAAAGACCTCTTGAGCGAAAAGTTACTTTATGGCGGCGCTGTCGTTTTTTCGAGTGCGGCGGCTCTGACACTGGGTGCTTACACTTTGCCGGTGTATGAGATCTATAAAGTAGGCGAGAGACCCACTTGGTTGCGAGGGTTAAACGTTTTGGAGTCTATAGGGATCAATTGTGCCGTTATTCCACACTATAACAACGCAGAGGGGGGTACGCATGACACAAGATTCTGTTATATGGGAGAGCGGCGCCTTTGTTTCCTGGAAAAACAGCTACCGGAAGACATTTTTATAATAGGTATCGACGAACACACATGTTTGCTGATCAACCTGGAGGCGTCAACCGCAAGAGTAAATGGTATAGGTAGAGTAACCATTCGCTACAGAGGTTTATCCCATGCCTTGGAGAGCAACACGACACTAAGCTTGGATGAGTTGTTCCAAATTGTAGAGGATTTCCAAAAAAAAGCATCCCACACCGCTTCATCTGCTGTCGTTTGCCAGGAAAACCGGGAGATCAATCAAAGTCCGGTTGTAAGAGAGGATTTGACTACGAAAAGACTGGCGGAGTTTAAAAAGTCATTTTATGATTCAGAACAAAAGTTCCATTTTGCTATCGCACAAAGAGACGCGACCGAAGCTATAGGCTCACTTGTTGAGGTGTTGAATTTGCTGATAAGTCATTTTTTACCGGATGGCAAACAGCAGACTACAGATCATATAGAGCAGGAATTAGATAAGTCAAAAAGTAGATATATCACTTTGCTTCATGAATTAAGCGTTCACTTGGGAGAAGGTTTGCGCGATAAAGCCGAAGTATGCGCTCCTTTGGTAGAGAATATTTTAATGTTGCGCAACGAAGCCAGAAAAGCCAATAAATATCAGGATGCTGATTATCTGAGAAATATTTTACTGCTCTCGGGGGTAAAACTTGAAGACAGGCCGGACGGTATCACCAGTTGGACTTTTGCAGATGAAGACCCGGTTTGAATTTTATATTGATAGATTTATTGCTTTATATATTGATCCCAATTATAAACTAAGAAAAATATTAAGTTTTAACCTGCTAATCTACTATGTAGTCTGATGACCATGCCCCCATCGTCTAGCGGCCTAGGACGTCGCCCTTTCAAGGCGGAAGCACGGGTCCGAATCCCGTTGGGGGTGCCATAAATTACCAAACAAAGCCGGTGTCTTCATGGCACCGGCTTTGTAGTTCCAAGAAGGCCTAAAAGAGACTGCCCAGATAAGCATTATTTTTTATAATCCCAACTTCAGAGCACGCGCGGATATTTTGATTAGTCACTACCATGAGAGCTTTGACGTAAAGTTGATGAGATATCCGACAGAGCCTTTTTGTTCCCGGCAAAGACCGGTCGATGAAAAGCCGATAATACTTTGTTGTGGATTTTTAACGAAAAGTGAATCTCTGAGCACTTTTACTTTTGATTATCGAAAATTGCAAAAAATCTATTTTTAAGGTGCTACTTTTAAAGCTTAGGTTCTCACGGCAACCGTTACGACAAAGCCGCCGTGATTACCGAAAATAAGTAAGGACCTGTGGTGCAGCTCGGAGTGCACGCCGGCCTGTCAAGCCGGAGGTCGCGGGTTCAAATCCCGTCAGGTCCGCCAAAAGCTGTTTAACGGGAAAAGTCTATCAAATGAATTTTTCCGTTATGAGTTTTGGTCGGGTAGCTCAGTTGGCAGAGCGCGCGCCTGAAAAGCGTGAGGTCACCGGATCGACGCCGGTCCCGACCACTACAACTCGGCGTGAAATAATGTATTAGGAATTTCACGCCTATCTCCATCCGATAGACGAAAAGCCATGTGTAGCCGGTCGGCGTTAAAGTATATGACCAATGTCGGCACATTACGGTATGTTGCAATATGCATAATATAGCATGAAATTACATTACCTGCTATTGACTGATAGTCCGTGTGGTTGTAGACATGTATTGCTTTGAGGAATGTGTATCAAAGCGACAAGACTTTAAATCAACAGGGAGGAATATGCTATGTATACAGTAAAGAATCTGTTGCAGACCATGAAAAGACATATCATGCTGAGCGCTTTGTTCGTAACGGGGTTGTCGGCTATTATAGCCGGGACCGCTACGGCATCTGTGGTTCAATCGGCCGCTACGGTTTCTGCCGTAACGACTGCCAAGCCATTTTACGCTCATTCAGGTCCCGGGTGGTCTTTTAGCACAATTGCACCTGGCAAAAAAGGAAAAATGCCATTTTCGGTTTCTATCAATTCCGGCATGAAAGGCAATTCCGGTACGAAAGGTAGAGACGGTAATGGAGGTTGTACGTACGTCAACCATTTGATTACATGTACGGTAGGTGGAGGAAATCCACCCAGGAGCTTTAATCCCGGTCCCGTCCATTTTCCAACTCCACCTATGGGCTTTAATCCCGGTCCCGTCCATTTTCCAACTCCACCTCTTCCGTCAGCACCCACTTCATGCCAAGCCGCAAGCTCCGGTACCGTTGCCCCAACGACCAAAGCCGTAGTATCTGTCAAAATGACAGAATATGGACCAGTACTTGTAGTTGGTAGCGGATCTAATGAAAACTGCGTTCTGTATATGCTGACTGCTGACAACACGTCAGCATCACCGGCAACCTATGGTTGCAGCGACACGCCGGTGGTGGCAAACCTGGGTTCTTGTGACCAAAATATTTGGCCGGCATTGCTCTCAAGCGGGATGCCGATAGCTGGCAGGGGTGTTAATCCGCATCTGTTGGGTATAGTCAAAAGATCGGATGTCATCAGCGGGAAAACCGTTGACCAGGTTACTTATAACGGTCATCCGCTGTATCAGTTTTTCCTCGACAAGAATTCCGCTGAGACGAACGGAGCAGGTCTAAACGACGGGCTAGCCGGCGGTATTTGGTATTTGATGTCTCCATGGGGTATACCGGCAGCCGGACATGCGACCATAACACTTGAAGGAACGACAAACGACGGCGTCGTACTGTCAGCTTTGATGAACACAGGTGCGGGTTATAAAGAATACCCCGTCTATACCTTTAGCGGCGACAAGAATGGCAAAGTAGCATGTACAGGTAAGTGCGCTCAATTTTGGCCGCCGGTTCTAACGTCGGAATTTCCGATAGCTACCAACGGAGTAGATCAACGTATGCTGGGTGTCGTGAGAGATTCAGATGGCAGTATGCAGGTTACCTATAAAGGGCAACCGTTGTATCTATTTATTAAAGATGCCGCAGCCAGTGCATCAGGTGAAGCTACCGGTAATGGGTTGGGATCTGTCTTTGGCGGTGAGTTTGAGACGATTAATCCCGCTGCACCAACAACCACTACATCTGCACCTACGACAACCATGGCTACAACCACTACATCTGCACCTACGACAACCATGGCTACAACCACTACTAGCTCAGCCACCACCACTACATCTGCACCTACGACAACCATGGCTACCACCACAACCAGCTCATATTATGGTTAATTCGTAGGAGAAGGAGATAACGAAATAGGCAGTAGATTTTGCCTAAGCTACTTGTAGAAATAAGCGGTTATTTGAGTCCACCAAGGATTTGGTTCTCCTCAATAACCGCTTATTTGTTTAATTTGAGGCTATCTGATTCCCGCCGCTCTCCACTTGTTGTAAGACTCTTCCGCATTGCTTATCAAAAGCGATACAGCAGCGGGCCACTCATTGATAAGTTTGGCCGCTACCAATAATCCGCCTATACAAGATGGAGTGGTAGGTGCTTTGATGATAGCTTCTGGAATTTGCTGATGGATATACTCTTGGAATATAGGACTTTTATCAACGAATCCACCTATTAATCCCAAGGAAAACATTTGATGGCTCATATTCAGGTTTTCGCGTGCACAATTGACAAGCGTCGCTATATCCCTGGCGGCATTCATAAAGACATCCACCGCCACCTGATCTTTATCTAATGCAGCCGTCTCGACCAATGGCGCAAATCCAGCGATATCAGCTTTACTAAGTGGTCGGTGATAGGCCATTTTAGCAAGGTCGAGAATAGATCTGACAGAGTAATGTTTGAGAGCCAGATCAGTCAATACCGTAGGCTTTCCGCGTCCGTCTCTCCATTGAAATACTTTCTTAAGTCCATCCAGCCCTATTAAGTATCCGCTTCCTTCGTCGGCAAATAAATGCCCCCAACCACCAACCCGCCAAGCTTTACCTTCCGTATTTACACCGAAGCAATTGCTACCCGTGCCCGATATGACAATTATTCCTTCTTGACACAAAAGTGAAGTAGCCCAAGCTCCTACCACGTCATTCATGACAAGTATTGAGGCATTTC
>JAJZMK010000070.1 GCA_021798275.1 Actinomycetes bacterium
CCTCGAGAGCGTGTCTGGCATAATTCCCGTTTTTCTCAACACCGACATATATATCCGCATCCCTGTAAGCATTGATCAGATCACTAGAGTTGCTGATAATTCTTATTTCGCTGTTATCTGAAAAAACGTCCGCCTCTTCCCATGTTGCTACCATAATTTTTAGTTCCGGGTTCCTGGCATTTAAATCTTTTATTACTTTAACTGCAATATCTGCCCCATAAAGATCCGAGACTTCATCGAGCACGAACAAGACGGTAGTCTGGGCATCTGTAATATTGCTTTTTGATGTTTTCCAAGCGCTAGGACCAAAGGATAAATCGCTGTTTTGGCCACTTGGCAACATATCCCCAGGCTCGCTTGCAAAGTCTGAATCTCCCGGTGATATTCCATAATCACTTACTTTGTCATCACCATCTAGATTTTCCTCTCGCATCATGAAGTGATAGGAAAAGTCAAAACGGTTTTTCCCAAAAGTACCGTTTTTCCTATAAAGACTTTTTCTTTGTAAATGCCAAAAGTTATCTTCGTCTTTATCAAAATTATCTTCTGGTCCATCCTTGCCAACCTCGGCGTCTCCATTTGTATCAACTCTTCGCCCAGCGGTTTTCAAAGAGGCTGACATACCCGGGTGTCTCTTCGCTGAAGGGACAAAAGTATCCATATTTATCCCAAAAGGCATCAACAAGGCTGATACCCCGTAATCTTGAGTAAGTTTTTTGTATGCGTAATTGCTAAAGCAAACTGTCAAGTCAGCACAACCCAATGCGGAAGCTAAAAGAATTCTCTCTTTCAGATTCTCATCGCTCTCCAGATAAGTATTCTCATAGGCAAAATAAACAAGAGGGGCATCAAAAGTCAGCTTTATTTCCTGCAGCAAAGTGTAACTGCTCGAGATCAGTAGATCCGCGGGTTTTATAGCCGACACTATAGGAGCTGCCAAACCGACTTTCCTATAGTGTAGCTCTTCGGGCAACCAGTCAGGTTTCTCAGCCCTGCTAACTATGTCGACACTTCCCGTTACTTTAGATAATTCCAGGGCAAATTCCAAAAATATGTCGTTTGCCGATGATTGCCTAAAGTCCTCCGATACAAATGTTACCGACAAGTCATATTGCTCTTTAGAAAAAGAGTCTTCTTTTCCAGAAAATAGTTTGACCACATTAGAGGATTGATCGATACTTCTTTCACCTGGTGTCTTGTCGTGCAAAAGCAAGGCTCCGGCTTCCAAACGTCGCATATCTTCATACATGGAGGTAAAATCAAAACCGGCTAAAGAATTTCTTAGTTTTCTGTTTACTTTGTATGGGTTGTCAAGGGTAGTTGTTAAAAGATTCTTATGCCTGCTTGAGTTATAAAAATCTATGATTTCCTTTATATCCGGAGTAACGTGACTATCGTTTTGCATTATGGTGATCCTAATCGTAATGATCTTTTTTTAAAACTATCGTAAGCATGGCTAGGGCAAATGGGAAACCTTCGCCAAACCCCGGTCGTATGCATTATCCGACTGCGGTGTTGTATAATAATTATTGATCCAAGAGACTAAATTGTTGACCAGATCAGCCACGTGGTCTAGATCTTCCTGGTATTTTTTCCTGTAGCTTTGACAACCATCGGTAATGCTTTTAAGTACTTCATATGAAATATCGCCGTTTGGACTGTAGCACATCCCGTCTTGGAGATGATCTTGATATGTCATGGGATCGCTGTTTGGCCAAAATTGTTCACCGCATAAAATGACGGGAATACCGACTAAAATGGCTTTTTCATTCAAAGGATTCATCCAGTCGTAACTGAGCATAGCCATAGTGTCTCTTCCGAGAACGGAGAGTTCTCTTAAGTCTACGGGCCATGAGTCGCTTACTTCCAGCATCGAAGTCCGGTCAAGACTCGGGTCGACTTCTCCCCGTCCAAGAAGTAGGAGCCTCTTCTTTTTGCGAGAGGTATCTTCAAAATCAGATATTGCATCATTTAAGTTATACACCGGTAGTTTGAAAACGGGAAAGTACGGATCGATGGCACGTGAATACGTGTACTGTATTTCCAGGTTTTGACTATCATCTTGGCCTGCCAAACGGCGCCTGTTGAAATACCACTTCACCCGATACTTGGTCATTATCTCATGTGGGTTGGCTGTTTCTGAATATATACTTACGCTGTTCTCATTGATATCTGCAGCCAGAGCATAAGTAATATCTTGATCTTGTAGTATACGATTTCCGCCATGACTAGCTGTGCTATCTCCTTGTATGAATACTTTCGCATCATAGCCATAGCGTTTCAAATAGCGATACAGACCGAGAAGCTGTTCTCGTTCATGGGTATATATCGTATTTTGATCTAAGAAAATCAGGAAATTAAACGGTGTCATTACATTGACCGCTTGATCTGACAAGGCTGACTTTTTTTGTGCTTGGATACTTCCAGACAATGTACTTACCGACTTAAAATCTATCTTGGTGATATTCCCAGAACTTGTTCCGGTTTCGTCTTCGTCACTTAGGCTGTGATATTTTGGTCTGGTCATCTTTTTGAGAGATGATCCCACATTAGCCAGATAATTGTTGACAAAGCTCTCCTCTTGCCACCCAAGATCTAACTGCCTGACCTCCAAGGCTAGATTATGTATGATTAAGTCGATATCCCATTCTTTTACTACCCCGTTATCAAGGGCGAATTTCAAGGAATTGAGATACCCAAATATCGCGTCCAACTCCCCGTATTGATTCCCGGTTGTATAAACCACCTGTTTCTCAATCCACAGCGATCCCCTGAGAAGCAATTCTATTAGCAACTGTCTTCTGAACAAAATACCGTTCTGAACGTCATAGTCTCCCGGCAGGTCACTACCGAGCGCCGCAGCTCTGATAACAAAATTGGACAATGAAGGTATCTCTACTGCCCTAAGCAGTAGCAATCTCGCCACTTCTCTACCCGAATGGATATACCTGTCGGGCTGAGCACTGTCTATGGTATTCAAATTCTCCAAAAGAGCCGGCGGTCTATAGAGCAATGAAGAGCTTGCCCCAACGGCTCGCGGAAAGCACTCAAGTGCCACTAAAGCAGACGATATATCGGCGGCTTTACAATCTTCTTCATCCGCTGCCAAAATGACATATTGCGGCTTATAGTCTCTGATCTGAGATCTGATGACCTGGGAAATAGTGGTATCTCTATCGGGCTCGATAACTTTTAAACCATGACCGGCATTATCACCACCTATATATCCGTAAAGAGATTTTTCTTTCTCAAGGATATGGCTATTTCTTCCGTCGGTGACGGATACGATTTGTATATCTTCTTCAATTTGAGCAATTTCGTGCGAATTGCGTTTTAGCCATCCACCAGAATTATTTGATTGTTCCAAAGAAATGATAAGCAATTTCAGATCGTCCATACCAGCCCCTACGTCATATACAAGTGATAGTCACATTTAACAGAACGGACGGGGATCGGGTAAATCTGCCCAATTGGAGATGTCTATATATTTAAATTATGACCTATCTCAAAATGAGAAAAGGGGATGCATGATTACGTATTCTCTGTTTATGAACCCGGAGAAGTGAGTCTCAAAATCCAGATCCGAAAGTATACATCGAGAGCCTATGATGGTAAGAAAAGAGGCTGACAAGGTGTTCTTCTTTTCTCATATAGCAGCTAAAGTAGACCGGCTATCAGCCTGTGCTAAAAAGATTTTATCCTAAGCGGGAGGATTGAAATGTTTCTCTATATCTGTTTTGATTTTGATAATACCTTCTTTTATTTTATCAATGTCTGGACCATTGAAAAGTATGCCGCGCGAAAGCGAAGGCAAAGCGTTATTGATACATCCCCTAAATAGATCTGCCGTCTGGGCGAGAGTAGCTCCCTGCGCTCCGATTCCCGGAACTAAGAATAAACACTTCAGACTCTTTAACAAAATAGATAACGGCTCTTGGCAATTGGGAGCCAGGACGGCGCCCACAGCGCCAACGGCATCTTTGGTGGTCAGATATATCTCATATTCTCCGGCCATGTCGCTTTTGCTCTCACCATCGGAGGCGGAGAGAAATTGTGTATTGTGAGAAAAAAAGAGATCTTTATTTACCTCTACAATATCTGTCATAACCGATTCCTCTACCGATAAGTTACCGGCTGCTTTGGCACCCTGGATGGTTCTGGCGTCAGAATTGGAGGAGCGAGCCACGACGAAGACATACCCGCCGACGGCATCTGCCTTTTCGAATATGGGCATCAGTTCTCTGACCCCGAGATATGGACTCACGGTAACGGCGTCTGTAAAAAAATCGGAGTTTGGCCTAAAATAAGTTTCTCCGTAAGAAAAGGCGGTGTTTCCTATATCCCCTCTCTTGGCATCTAAGATAACAAGGAGATTATTTAGTCTGGCAAATTTGAGAGAG
>JAJZMK010000138.1 GCA_021798275.1 Actinomycetes bacterium
CATATTTTCGAAATATATCTTTCAAATCATATTCCGAGCTCTGCGAAGTTCAGGTTTCGATGACCATATGGTGAAAAGATGGCGACTCAAGATAGTGGCAAGTTCTATTGAGCCGCGGCCTATTGCCGTCAATGTGATCAGCGACGATTATAATTCCCACTTGGCGACACTCAAAATTCCTGTCTGACGACAATTAAAATTCCCGGTTTGGGATTCAATTGTTATTGCACCACCTGAGCGATTTTTTTTTGGAAGGAGAGGCTTCGGGTGGTGACGGACAGGCAGGTGAGAATGCTTAAGAAGCTGATAAATGAGGAAGAAACATTGGCGGCTGCGGCGGCCAAGGCCGGGATGGATGACAAAACGGCGAGGAAGTGGAGAGATTGCGGTATACCTCCGAGTGAATCCAGAGTGGAACATACTTGGCGGACCAGGCCAGATCCCTTCGAGGATGTATGGGATGAGGTTCGTGCAAGACTTGACGTTAATGCGGGCTTTGAGGCCAAGACGCTTTTCGAAGACCTTCAACGGCGCTATCCGGGTCGATTCTCAGACGGACAGATTCGCTCATTACAACGTCGGGTCAAGGCATGGCGAGCACTCAAGGGGCCGAGCAGGGAGGTGTTTTTCCCCCAGGCTCATAGTCCCGGGAAATTATGCGAATCCGACTTCACCCACATGGGGAAATTGGAGATCACTATCCGGGGACAGTTTTTCGACCACCTGGTCTATCATTTCGTACTTCCTTACTCCAACTGGGAAACCAGCGTAATTTGTTTTTCGGAGAGTTTCGAGAGCTTGAGCGAAGGACTTCAGGCCGCGCTTTGGCAACTTGGATGCGTGCCGCAGTCCCACCGGACGGACCGGCTGAGCACCGCGGTAAAGCGCGCCGATTGTCCTGAGGAGTTCACACAGCGATACCGGGCACTGTTAAACCATTACGACCTTCTCGCCGAGGCGACCAACGCCGAAAGCCCGCATGAAAACGGAGATTGCGAGCAGCGTCATCACCGATTCAAAAGAGCAGTCGAGCAAGCGCTCCTTCTGCGTGACAGCAGGGATTTTGAGAGCCGTGAAGAGTATGCCGCATTCCTCAAAAAGCTTTTTTCCCAGCTAAATGCAGGAAGGCGCGAAAGATTCAACGACGAGTTGAAAGTGATGAAACCTTTGCCGGCAAGGAGGCTTGAGGCATGCAAAAGACTAAAGGTCAAAGTGGGGCCGTCAAGCACCGTGCGGGTGCTCCATAATGTCTATTCCGTGGACAGCCGACTCATCGGGGAAAGTGTCGAAGCCAGGGTTTACATGGAGCACCTGGAAATCCGGTATGCTCAGCGTCTGGTCGACAGACTTCCCAGGATCAGGGGAGCGGAAAAACACCGCATCGAGTACAGGCATATAATCGATTGGCTCCTGAGAAAACCCGGAGCTTTCGAGCATTACCGCTACCGGGAAGATCTGTTTCCGAACCATCGGTTTCGGATGGCCTACGATTGGCTTGGCAAAAAGGCCAAGTTGTACCTTGCCCTGCTGGACCTGGCCGCAAAGCAAGGAGAGGCGAGGGTTGACGATGCAATCAGGCTCCTGCTCGAAAGAGGAGAACTCCCTTGCGCTACGAGCGTGGAACGTTTGCTGCAATGCTCGGAGAAAGTCCCGCCATCCACCTCGGTCGAGATCGCAGAAGTAGATCTTGCGGCCTACGATTCTCTCCTTACGCAGGGAGCAGCCCATGGAAACTAAAAGCAGAATCGTCAAGCATTTAAAGGAGATTCGTTTGCCAACGATCCGGGCTTGCTTCGAGGCTGAGGCAGAGCTGGCCCGGCGCAATGGACTGAGCTTCGAGCAGTATCTGCTGGAAGTGTTCGAACGCGAAATGGAGGCGAGGCGACAGAGCCGGATCGAGCGCTTCCTGCATGAATCCGGCCTGCCTCTGGAAAAGACGATGGCAAGCCTTGATCGTTCCAGGCTCCCTCAAAAAGTCGACAGCCATATTAATCTGCTTGTCGAGGGAGCCTTCCTTGACCGGGCGGAAAACGTGCTCGCCTTTGGAAACCCGGGGAGCGGGAAAACGCACCTTTTGTGCGCAATCGCCAATGAACTGATTCATCGGGGACGCAGGATTTTATTCACCTCCTGCGGTGTCCTGGTCGAGGGCCTGCTCGCAGCCAAAAAGGATCTTAAGCTAACCGCAGCCCTCAAGCGACTGGGCCGCTACGATGCCGTTTTAATAGATGATATCGGCTATGTGCAGCAGAGCCGGGAGGAGATGGAGGTACTTTTCAGCTTTATGGCCAACCGTTATGAAAAGGCTTCTATCATGGTAACGAGCAATCTTCCATTTTCCAAATGGGAACAGATTTTCAAGGACCCAATGACAACGGCGGCCGCCATCGATCGAGTGGTGCACCACAGCGTCATCCTGGAATTAAATATTCCAAGTTATAGGCTCGAACACTCCATGAAGCCGGACCAGAATTAGTTCGCTTGCCAGAACAAGGAATATCTGGGATCGACTCGATTGAACATGGGGGCCAGCCCCCAACCCCCCGGAGTTTAGCGCTTTGGGGGAATCAAGAGGGGCAGAGAAGGACAGAAGCAAAAAGCCTCTGCCCCTCCATCATCCCCCCACCTCGGCGCTCAGGTTGCTCTCCAGCATTGCCCTATCCTCCGGGTGGGTAAGGCTGATGATAACATGTAAAAATTACTAATAAAGACGGCTCACAGAAGAAAGGAGGGAGGCATCTAATTGTGGTTGGTCGGGAAAAATAGTTGACGCTGACCGGGAATTTTAATTGTCGTTGCCTGGAAGAAATAATTGTCGTTGATCAATCCTTTGAGCCATTTCGAAGGGAGCTGCCGGTAGGACGATTTTACTTGTCCCGAGGCAGGCCCCCGCGATGCATCTTGGATTTAGATGACCCTCTGAACGACTACGTTGTCGGCGTCGCCGCTCACCTTTTTTCACATCGGTTATAAAGTTGGAAGTGACATCCTCATATCTGCGGTTAAAGTGTAGCCCGGGTTTTTGCCGGGCGGGCAATTACAGTCATAAAACGGCAACAATTCTAGTGACTTCACAGGGACATCAAATTTGTCGTGTGCCTACGTTTCAGAGGGGGCCGATCTGAAGTCGAGGATGGTCTTAGGCATTGGAATCTTTAGGCATTTCAGTATGCCGGGGGGGCGCAGCAGCGCATATCCGGCTCTCCCGCAGAAAAAATTCTGAACGAATCGAACATAAGCCGAGGGACAGGAAAGTACCGGTTTGATTTCACTGGCCCAAGTCTATATTTGGTAAGCGTTTCTTGCACCATTCCCTGTTTTTGTCGGAGATATTTTTTATCGTAACGCCACTATTGGTCACTAAGTACACCTTGGGATGCATACTGTCCGCAAAATCTATTGTTCCCGAAATTGTCACGCCATTTTGGTTCTTTCCGTGAACATGATGTACTCCTTTTGCGATTACATTGTTGTAGTCTATAGAATAAACTTGAGAATACGCACTAAATGTCATCCATATTTCTACGAAGGTGACAATATCTATCGAAAGCCTAGTGTATTCTAAATAGCCTACTATACGCGTTTTAGGAAATAATGGATTCTTGATTTCTATGGCAACTTTCGTTCCATATTCAGTGTATGGTTTTGCTGCCTGGCAGATAACAGATAGAAGTAAAATGATAAGAAGGCTGAATACTAAGGAAAATTTTTTCATTTTCCCCCCTATTGCCAGCCAATATACGCCAAGCCAGTCAGTTTTACCATCCCCCAATTGCGTGGAAAATCCAAGTACCAGCAAAAAGTTTCCCGGATGGCCGGGCATTAGTCCACGACTGGAGCCAATCCCAGATCTGACGCTGAAAAATCGATTTTAAGGGGGAAATGAAGATATCCACTTTATTACGTCATCCTTTGCATGCAATGTTATTGACGGAATTTACGGCTACTTGGGGTGGAAGCACTTTTTCATTAATAAAAACAAGTCGTATATGGGAACATATATTAAATATATTTTATATTTCCCGATTTCCTTCACTAAAGTTTTTTGTGCAAAAATATGGGCCAGCCTGAAAAAATCCATTGTGAGGCATTGTATAGAAATGAACGCAACGGAACCCGACTACGATGAGAGGCTGCTCCGTAATACGGGCAGGGTCCCCGATGCATCGTGGATTTAGATGACTCTCTGAGCGATTACGTTGTCAGCGTCGCCACCGACCTTGGTGTCCAGAAAGTTCTTCAGGCTGAAACCGGCCTTGTTGATACCCAGTTTCTTCCGGATTCTTTTTCTATGACACTTGATAGTATCCAAGGAAATGTTCAATTTTC
>JAJZMK010000060.1 GCA_021798275.1 Actinomycetes bacterium
ACTCCAACCGAGACTGCAGCAGAAAAACAATCTGAGGTGGAAATGGAAACCAAAGATGTGGTAGTAGCCGAATCAGTTGGTCAAAAGCAGGAAAGCGTCGCTGGTGCAGAAAAAGTTGCAACTAGGCAAAAAGTAGAGGAACCTGATAAATCAATCACGTATAAGTATGATTTGGAATTCATCGCTTCTCAAACAGAAGCTCTTCTGGTCGAAAGGGATACTTATTTAGAGCAAGCCAACATCTTACGCGAAGAAGCGGAATCTTTGGTACGCGAGGCCGAACCAGGGGACGTACAATTTGACGAAGAATCCGGAGAGGGCGGAACTGCCACCGTCGATAGGGAAAGAGACTTAGCTTTGTCGGCACAAGCCCTCAATGCCGTGGAAGAAATCAATTACGCACTTCATAAAATAGAGACCGGTAGATATGGAGTCTGCGAAGGATGCGGCCAATTGATCGTCAAGGATAGGTTGGAAGCACTTCCTTATGCCAGGCTGTGCGTGGCATGTAAAAGCGGGGGACTCTCACGTCGTTAGGTACTTCCTATAACGCTTTCCCGAAAAAGATTTTACGCCTTTTGCTGGTTGCGCTATGCACGGCGGCGATAGACCAGCTCTCTACGGCATGGGCGTTACACAGGCTTTCTAAGGGAAGCATTCACATCATAGGTCCGATAGCTCTACAGCTTTCCTACAATACCGGAGTGGCGTTTTCGCTCGGACAAAATCTCGGTTGGCTGATAGGTCTGATAGTTGTTGTAATCGTCGTTTTGGGAGTGTATTTATTAAGACATGCCACCCGGGGTTGGACTCTTTTCGGCGGCGGACTTGTTTTAGGCGGGGCGTTTGGTAATCTGGCCGACAGATTGTTTCGTTCGCAAAAAGCGGTGGTTGATTTTATCAAGGTAGGCATCTGGCCCATTTTTAATTTAGCCGATGCCGCCATCGTGGTAGGTGTCGTAGTACTGGCTTTCTTTTATATCAGGGAGTCCAAAGTTTCAAGTCCCGATTCAACCGAGTCCTCTCAGGACGAGACCAAGACAGCTGAGCCGGAAAGCAACGAGTCTCTCAGATAGGTTTTACTTACCTTGCGATAAAAGATTTACGGTTACATCTAAACTAAGAAGTAATAAGGATTTTCCATGAGCGATACCGATGCAAAAATAATATACCTTGAAATCCCCATAGTCTTATCCGGGGAGAGATTGGATCGCGCTTTGGCCACGATTTCCGGTCACAGCAGATCGGTGGTGGAGTCACAAATCAGCTCCGGTTCTGTTTTATTAAACGATCGACAAGTAAAGTCAAAAAGCAAAAAAGTTTTTGCCGGCGATAAGTTGACCATAACAAACCCCGACATTGAAGGTTTGGAAGAAGTCATTGTCAGAGAAGATAAAACCTCTTTAAAAACCTTAGATGTCGTTTTTGAAGACGGAGATATGGTGGTGATCGACAAGCCGGCGGGTATGGTAGTACATAGGGGAGCCGGGAAAGAGGCAGATACCCTGGCCTCTCTTCTCATGCTCAGATACCCGGAGATAAAAGAGCTTGTCGACTCCTGCGGATGTGACCCGCTGCGACCGGGGATAGTGCATAGGCTGGATAAAAATACCTCCGGACTGCTTCTTGCGGCCAAGACGCCCAAAGCTTACACGACTCTGATTGAAGCTATGTCCGGCCGCCAAATAAAGCGCGAATATCTGGCTCTGGTTTTCGGTTTAATGGAACATGACCGGGGTACGATAGACGCCCCGATAGGGCGCTCTCTCAGGATGCCCACGACCATGGCGGTCAGTTTACAGGGTCGACAAGCCGTGACGAATTACGAAGTGGTAAAGCGTTACTTTGATCACGGGGTTACCTTGGTAAAGGTCAATTTATTGACAGGGCGGACACACCAAATCAGGGTGCATCTTACAGCCATAGGTCACGGCGTTGTAGGTGACACCACTTACGGAAAAAAATCAAATAATTTAGGCTTGAAAAGACAATTTCTACATGCTCACCGACTGGAGTTTATGCACCCCATTACCGGAGAGAACATGTCCTTTGAAAGTAAATTACCTAATGATTTACAAGAGGTCCTATCGTTATTGGACCGGGTTTAAGCCGCCGAATAAAGAGAACTCACTTCCGGTTGGGCGGCCAAAAAGCGGAGAGCGTTGGCCTCTAAACTCCTTACTCTCCTTACACCTATGCCGAGAGTTTTAGCGGTGTTCTCTAGGGAACAAGGAGGTCTTCCTTCCAGCCCGAATCTCAGTTTTACCACTTCTTGATCCAGTTGCGGTAACCTGTTGATGGCGGCCAAGAGACTTTTCAATGACAAAGTCATGGTAATCTCTTCTTCCATGGAGGAGGTCTCATCGGTAATGATATCTCCCAAGGTGGCGCTGGCATCAATACCCAGGGGTTGATCAAGACTGGCGACCACTCTCGGCAGTCTCAATTGCACCTCGCCTCCGTCTTTGTCAGCGGCCATTTCCTGGGCTACGGCATCTTCGGGAAGGCGAATTGCTCTGCCTTTTGATTGTACGGCTCTTTGCAGCGACTGTCTGATCCACCAAGTGGCGTAAGTGGAAAACTTAAAGCCTCGTGTCCAATCAAACTTCTCCACGGCTCTCACAAGGCCAAAAGTACCTTCTTGGACGAGGTCAACTAGGTCTACACCTCTTCCTTGGTAGCGGCGGGCCCAGTGAACTACCAGTCGTAGATTGCCGGCAATCATGGCGGCTTTGGCTTTTGGATCCCCTTCGGCTACTTTTTTGGCCAAAGCGGTCTGCTGTTCGATATCTAAGAGGGGATATTTTCCTATATCGTCCAGAAACAAACGCATCGGATCCAGGCTTCCGCCTGATCTCTCGTCTGTATCATCGAAATTGTCTTTTGAAGTCTTCTTAGTGTGTTCCATGTTTTCCACATTCTCGGCTTGTCATAAAACATTTGTTGCTTTTGCAACTATTTTCTTCAACATAAGTCTTGTCTCAAACATTCCAAAAATCAGTTATTTAATTGAAATTTCGATGCTTTTCAACGTCTTCCGCTTATGCTAACGACAAAGTCTGAAAAAAAGCTGTTCAAAATGTCAAGATTATCTGAATCTTTTTACTCACTAACATTTTCCCGGTTGTACAGTCTGTTTATACAGCTAGGAGAGTTATTTTTGCCGTCCCAGTTTGCTTTTCACTTGCCTAGGTATAGAGAGACACTATTTACTAACGCCTGTTATTGATTGCCGTACGACTTGAATCAGACAGGGACATAACATTTTGCTACATACGGTCGTTTGGTAGATAAGAGAATATCTGGGTGAAACCCGTTCCGGTAAAAGCTGGGTAAGCTTGGAATATAGGTAACGCGGTGTCTGTGGCTGTAGATATTCCTATGCTGTAAGAAACTGTTTATGTATCTGTAATATAGGCAGGCTATAAAGATAGATATGTAAGAAGAATATTGGAAAGGTAGGTTGATGACTGCTTACGGTATAGATATTCCGGCTCAAGGCGATGTCTACTTGATACGACACGGGGCCACGACTTGGAGCAAAGAGGGCCGGCACACCGGCAGAACAGATCTACCACTGGATGAAGACGGCATAAAGGCGGCGATGTCTCTAGAGACACGACTTGCTCCGATTAATTTCCGCCATGTTTTTACCTCACCGCTCCAAAGAGCGTATAAAACTTGTGAACTGGCGGGATATGCGGCAGAAGCAGTTGTAAGTGATGACCTGTTGGAGTGGGACTACGGAGATTACGAGGGACTGACAAAAGACGAAATTCACAAGACCGATCCGGGCTGGGATGTCTACGACAGGGGAGCTAAAGGCGGGGAGTCGGTGGAAGAAGTCTTAATGAGGTGTAGGAATTTTTTAAAACAAATTCAAGATTTGGAAAAGCCCGTGGCCATATTCTCCCACAGCCATTTTCTGAGGAGCTTTGCTACTGTTTACATCGATGAGGATATAAAACTCGCCCAGAAAATACAATTGGATACCGCCAAAGTAAGCGTTTTGGCCAAGTCGTCATTGGGTAATGTCATCGTATCCTGGAATGCTTAACAAAAATATCCATGATAATGCACTAAAAGAATGTTTTTTGTCAGATAATTATTGGGCTTATCAAGGGAGAATGTGTATTTACATCGTCTCCCTTGATAAATATTTTATAGGTTTACAGAAATAAATCATCTCGATAAAACTTATTTTTGAGCTATGCCTTTACCAAACAATCCAGGCATCTCCGTCTACATTTGATCTCACATCATCTCATGCAACCTAGCAAAAGGAGCACAATGTGACGATGTGAACTATCTCTGTATTTATTTTTA
>JAJZMK010000120.1 GCA_021798275.1 Actinomycetes bacterium
CTTATGGGGCCTGTAAGTTCCTATTTAAAATAGAACCGACTCGGTAATTGTTATGGACCAGGGGCGCTACCAAAAAAATAACCGCCAGATAGGCCAACCCGTGATGTCTGATCTGAGAATGTCTAAATGTAGGAATCAGAATTTACTAAGTACCATTTTGGCTGTGGCCATGGTTTCCGGAAAGTCGCATAGTGTCGGTCACGCAGACATATATGCGCTTTTACTTGTCACAGCATCTCATGCTATAAATAACGAATAAAAACTCTGTCCGGCAAGGAAAATTGCAGACAAAACTCAGAAAATCATAGGGGTATGTTTTTCTAAGTTTGGATCAATATTCATTTTTTGTCGTTATCAGATCAGATCACACCTGTAAATGACAACTTTGCCAATCGTTAATGGCACGTGGTGTTTTTCTTTGGCAATTGTAAACTAGTAAAGTAATTATCTACATAATTTGCCACACATTTAGAAGAGAAGTATCCTATATGACCGTTCCCGATCCTGGTTAGAAGAACAGAATGATCAAGCTGCTTGGAAACGGCCTGTGCCCATTGATATGGTGTAGCGGGATCGCCCGTTGACCCTACCAATAAAATAGTCGGCGCCAAAGGAGCATGAATGACACTTGGATGACTCTCGGGCTTGACAGGCCAGTATAGACATGGGAGACTGCCCCAAACGGCCGGTCCTCCAAAATCTGGGTACTTCTTGGCTAGCGTATTTGCATCTTTTTCTAATTGTGAAAGGGAGCTAAGACCTGGCCTATCCACACAGCTGATAGCCGTATTGGCAGCGGCCTGATTGGAGAACTTCCCGTTTAGCTGCAAGCCTTCATAGCTGAACGCCAGACCGGCTAATACCTGACCGGCACCTTGAGACAAGACATCGCCTAGCCCGACACCGAGCAAGTCCCAAGTATGCGGAGAATAGAGAGCGCCTATCACACCCAGTAGGGCTATGCCGTAATTGACGGTTATGTTCCCGCCATATTGCGGTTTCAATTGAGCGATCACCGTACTGCCATCCCTAAAGCTTCTCATAATTTGACGGTATTGAGAAGCGGTGCCGCCGGGCAAACCAGATGAGCATGTTGAGTTACCGTTGCAATATGAGAAAAAGGCATTCAGTTCACTTTCAAAGCCCGCTGCCTGGGCAGAATCCAGTTGCAACGTACTAAGAGCCGGGTCCACAACACCGTCTAATGCCATGGCGCGGATGGTACCGGGAAACATTTGGGCATACACCTGTCCCAGATAAGTCCCATAAGAGAAACCCAGGTAATTGAGCTTTGATTGCCCCAGATCAATTCTGAGTAAATTGAGATCTCGGGCGGTAGAAGAAGTGGAGATATTTGCCAGTAGTGATTTAGGGGTATTTTTCAGACAGGAATTGACGAATGCTTTTGTGGAACTTATCACTTGTTTTACTTCTTTTGTATTTGCCGGATATGGATCGGTGGCAAAATAAGAACGCAATTGTGGAGTAGATTCACAAGTCACCGGATCACTTTGGCCTACTCCCCTTGGATCCCAGCTGACAAGGTTGAAATTATTTCTCAATGACACCGGGAATTGAGAGTAGTACGATTCCAGGAAATTCACCCCGGCAACTCCGGGACCTCCGGGATTTACAAATACATCGCTGGCCGAAGGATTGTTCTTTGCCGGCAATTCAATCACGGCAAGCTTGATGGTACCCAGCTTGGAATTTGTATAGGACAACGGAGCCGTTATCTTGGCACAGAGAAATTGCTTATCACACTTAGACCAGGTCGCTCCTTTTATATATTGATGTAAAGATATATAGGGATGCAGTTTCTTGGCACTCTGAACCGTACTTGCCTGTGAGATACCCCCCATCATCACCGCAACGATAAGAGAGGGCAGCAAAAGAATGACGGACAAAGCGACTGTAATTTTCTTTACAAAATACATATTTCCCTCTTTCGTCCGGAAATTTCACAATCTCCGATACTTGAGATCTAACGTCGAACGACCCTTTGGACCGCCGAAATACTAAGTTGTATTTTAGCGGTTGCAATACAACACAGAGCCTTAATCACCGATTACCTAACAGGTGTTAACTTTTACACAATATTATCCGACACATTCTCGAAGCCACAATTCATGCAAGCGAGAATCTCGGACCAACTCGGGATGAAAAGAGGTCACCATAATTTTTCCTTCCCTACATATAACGGGGTGCTTGACACCGTCCTGCTCCACCGACCCGAGAACCTCCACTTTATTACCAACCGATACCACGTAGGGTGCCCTGATGAAAACGGCATGTATCGGATCAGCCCCTATGGCATCTATCATGAGGTCTTCCTCAAAAGAAGATATCTGCGCACCAAAAGCATTTCTGCGCACCACAATATCGATGGCGCCCAACGTTTTCTGCCCAGACTTCGCATCCAGCAGTGAATTAGCAAGCAACACCATTCCGGCACACGTCCCAAAAACCGGAAAATCTTTACCTGCCAGTAGACCCATTAAATCAACAAATAACCCCTGTGCGTCCAAAAGAAGCGAAAGGGTCGTTGACTCCCCTCCCGGGATGATCAACCCAGAGACGGAGGCAAGATCGGATTTGTTTTTAACAACGGTCACATCTACAGATAGAGAAGAGAGAATTTCAAGATGCTTGGCGACATCGCCTTGAAGACCCAGAACTCCTATGTTTACCATCCGCGCTCTTGCAACTTCATCGAAGCCTCTTTGGCCTCGATGCCGGACATGGGGTCACCCAGAGCTCTTGAAACTTTCAATATCAGCCCCGGATCGTCAAAATGTGCCGTAGCTTCCACAATCGCTCTTGCTCTTTTGGCAGGATCACCGCTTTTGAAAATACCCGAACCGACAAAGACCGCTTCGGCTCCCAGTTGCATCACCAACGATGCATCGGCCGGTGTGGCTATACCGCCGGCACAAAAAAGCGGTACGGGCAATTTTCCGAGTCGGGCCACTTCCTCTACCAGTGCGATGGGAGCTTGCAAATTTTTGGCCGTGGTAAACCTTTCGGCACTGTCGGCGGCTGTCAACATCTTAATGTCTTTTAAAATACTGCGCAGATGCCTGACGGCCTCGACGACATCGCCGGTACCGGCCTCTCCTTTGGAGCGGATCATCGCCGCACCTTCCGAGATTCTCCTCAGCGCTTCTCCCAAATTGGTAGCTCCGCAAACGAACGGAACGGCAAACTTCCATTTGTCGATATGATTTTCTTGATCGGCGGGAGTTAAAACTTCACTCTCATCTATATAGTCAACTTCGATCGCCTGCAATACCTGAGCCTCGGCAAAATGACCTATCCGGGCTTTAGCCATGACAGGAATGGTGACTTCTTCTTTGATCTTCAAGATAAGTTCCGGATCGCTCATGCGGGCTACCCCGCCGTCGCGCCTGATGTCGGCCGGTACTCTCTCCAGTGCCATTACGGCAACCGCACCTGCATCTTCGGCAATTTTGGCTTGCTCGGCGTTGACAACGTCCATGATGACGCCGCCTTTCAACATTTCCGCCAAACCTGTTTTGACAAGTAAAGTTCCTGTCTCTCTGGATGAACTGTCGCCATTTTCTGTATGCAAGGTTGTCATAGCCCCAATTTACATCCGAAACAGCCAGATAGGGCCGCCATCTGACAATCTTTTACCAAAAAGACAAAAACAGCACAGATGCCGGACAAAGTCTTCCTTCTCGGGAAATAAATTGTCCGGCATGTGCTGTTAATCAATACAGACCAGAGAACACTTTTACCAAAAGGCAACAAGTAAAGTGCGCTCAGATAGCTAAGGCATCACAAAAGCAATTACGAGTAGGCTAAGGTGTAACAAACCCGTTCTTATTTGATAGCTTGAGTGATTCTCTACAATAAAGCCAAGATGGACTCGGCTGAACTCACTTCAAAAGCACCGGGAGCCTCGACGTTTAGATGGGTGATAATTCCGTCTTCGATTACGGCTGCATACCTTTGTGATCTCAGTCCCAAACCGAATCCCGAGCCGTCCAATTCAAGCCCCATGGCTTTGGCAAAATCACCGTTACCGTCTGCCAACATAGTGACGGCTTCGCCTATGTTTCTGGCTTCACCCCAAGCGGCCATCACAAAGGCATCATTTACGGAAATACAAAAAATCTCATCTACGCCTTTGGCTTTTATGTCGTCGGAACGGACGACATAACCGGGCAAGTGGTAGTCAGAACATGTGGGCGTGAAAGCACCGGGAACGGCAAACAGAACTTTTTTACCGGAGGAAAATATATCTTTCGTAGATTTTGCCTCACTCCCGCCTTTTGTAACCACCTTGACCGTAACGTCGGGAACCATATCACCAATTTTAACAGACATACCAACCAGCCTTTCTTTGCTTATAAAAAATCTAGATAATATTTGCAAGCATACTGCTTAGATATAACTTTAGCCCATAAAAGTATGACATTGGCAACACAAAGCGAAAAATACACTTTTGCTCGCTAAGACCAGGCTTTGAAAACCGTTTTCTATCTATTGCTCTTTGACCTTGGCCGTTCGTTGACGCGCCGCCAATCCGGTACGTAACATCTGCCAAGAAAGCGTAGCTCCTATACCCTCACCGGCTCTCAGCCTGAAATCAAACAGCGGCTCCAAACCAAGTTCATCTAAAATTAGCTTGTGGGCCGGTTCTTTACTCCTATGAGAAGCCACCAAATGCGCTGCGACCAAAGAATCTATGCGTGCCGCCAATAGGGCGGCAACCGATGTCAGATAGCCGTCTAAAATAATGACCCCGTTTTCTCCGGCGAAACCGAATATCAGACCGCTCATAAAAGCGATATCGGCTCCTCCTGCTTTGGCCATAACGACAAAGGGATCTAGAGACAGCGCCAACTGATCTCCCATCTCTCCAGTGATCCTTGACTTGATGTTATCCACCAAAGATGCCTTGCTCTTGGTCATGGCATAGTCACCGGAGGCTCCGGAACCTACACATTGCTCTCCGGTAAGTCCAAGTAAAATACCTGCAACCGAAGCCGCCACGGTGGTATTTCCGATACCTAAGTCACCGAGCAAGACTACTTTTGAGCGTAAAATCAATTCTTTGGCCACCAAAACGCCCTTGTTGAAAATCTCCCTGGCATCGTTTGGATCAAGTGCGTCGTCTTGTAGAAGATCACCCCTAGGCCCGGAGGCCCTAGCCATTTTTGTTCCCGGAAGTTCTTCCCCCCTGATACCTGCATCTACGAGAAGTACTTCCGCACCGGCTAAGTCAGCCATCACTGCTCCGATTGATTCTTTGCTGAGCGCTGCTTCAAATACTTCCCTTGTGACACAAGGGTCATAAGCCGATACCCCATGGATTACAACCGGGTGATCGCATCCCACCAGCACCAGTACGGCCGGACAATCCGGATCTGATCCGTAATAAGATAACCTATCCAGAGTTTTATCCAAAAGACCCAATGACCCCGGCACATAGAGCATGGCATCGGCACTGTCGCGCACATCTGTAATTTGACGACCGGTAGCGGCCGGAATCAAAGAGGTAGCTGAAACCTCGGAGTTTTCCCAATTCTCATACAAAACGGTACTTTTTAGATCTAATTTTTCAGACCACCCCAAACGCTCCAGGCCCGGCGACACGTTCCTCTCGTCCGGCCAACCGAGACATAGCCACCCGAAATTGGCAACACCCTCGGGAATTGACAGGAGTTCGGATAGCTCATCGTGTTGAAATAATGTCACCCAGCCCAATCCCAAACCTTCGGCTCGAGCTGCCAACCAGAGATTCTCTATCGCACAGGCACATGACCAAAGATCGGCATCGAAATAAGTTGCCCTACCCAAAACCTGCTCATTGTTGACCCGCCTGTCACAGCAGACGACGATACCAACCGGAGCTTCGGCAATTCCTTCCAATTGTAAATCCAGCATCTTACGTCTTTTGATTTCGTCCAATTTGTTGGCCTGCAGTAAGCGTTCCTTGGCTGCCAACTGAGCCGCTCTTGCTCTGGTTTCCTCATTTTTGACCACGATAAAGCGCCACGGCTGGCTATGACCGACAGACGGGGCACTATGGGCGGCATCTAGAATTCTGTGTAACATTTCATCTGGAAAGTCATCTGGTCTAAACCTTCTCACATCGCGACGGGCATGTAAAATCTGATAAAAAGACCGCAATTCATCTTCTCGAAAACGCCAGCCGTCCACCTTGGAAGATCTAGCTTTAGCCGATGTTTTATCTCCTATGAGCGGTATGGGGCGGGGGTACTCCATGTCTACATCCTTTCTTGGTTTTTATTTAGGATCTTCCAAAAAAGATCGGTATCAATATATTGTTCACATACATCTGCCAATTTATCTATTTCCTCTTCACGGGCACCGGCATATGAAAACCCCGAGAGCATGATCTGCTTGTTGACTTTTTTGGCTATATGGCCAAAAAATGCGTCCCTAAAACCATCGGCTTCAAAAATGCCATGCCAGGAAGTTCCCAATACCGACCTGTCCCGACGAAGAGCACCTTCGTAAAAGAAAACTTTGCCGGCCTCCGTTGCATTGACCGCCTCCGCCAAATACGTGGGGTCGCAGTCTTTTTCCTCGAAATAATACCGGCATTGTTCATCGTTTCTCTCTACATTTTCCAAAACAAACAGAGGCTCAATGACACCTGTATCGATCGGGGAGATCCTACCGTGGTGAATCTCATAGCCCATAACGTTCCCGGAAACCGGAAAGAGAGACTTCCCGGCAGATAATTTGGTTATTTTCTCCGGAGAAAATGAGGTCTTGACCGGTAACAGTCCGAGGCCTTCCACCGTACCCAATTTAGATTCCACCTCGTCTGCGATTTCATGGCCCAGCATTTGATAACCGGCACAAATACCGAGAATGGTTGTTTTGTATTTGGCAAGCTCACCGATAGCCGCAGCCAGACCTATGCTTTTTAGCCATAAGAGATCTCTCACGCTGTCTTTGGAACCGGGGAGAATCACAACGTCCGGTATACCTATGGCAAAAGGCGATGTGACAAAACGTACCGATAGAGAGCTTTCTAAAAACAGAGGATCAAAATCCGTATAATTGGCCAGATGTGGCAACTTGATGACAACTATATCCAAAGTATCAAATACCTGATGGTTTCCGGGGTTATCTGACTTGACAAGAAAATGGTTGCGCCCGATATTTTTTGATGGCTCTGTGCCATCTTGGCTCACTTTGGGTAAAAGGTTGGAATAAGAGCCGTTGGTAGCGGAAATATCGACCTTGGATCTTTGCTCATAAGAAAGAGAGTCTTCACCGTCAACTGAGATATTTTCAAGATAAGGAATGACTCCCAGGCATTTCAGGTCCGTATTCTGCTCCAGCCAGGAAATAGCTCCTTTTATCAAAGCGGCGTCACCGCGCATTTTATTGACAATAAAGCCTACCAATTGCTTGCGCAGGTGATCGGGCAGTATTTGATAAGTGCCGTAAATGGAGCTGAAAGCTCCGCCGCGTTCGATATCGGCTATAAGGATTGCGGGAATACCGAGTTGATATGCCAAAGGCAAATTGACGATATCATTTTCCAGTAAGTTAATTTCAGCCGCCCCTCCCGCTCCTTCCAGAACAATTACGTCAAACTTTTTTGCCAAAGCAAAGTAGGAATCCTTGACTTTTTGTGACAAGAAATTATTGTGGGCTGACTTTTCTACAAATTCATACGAACTGCGCTCCGAATGAGGTTTACCTAACAGAACCAATTGCGACTTGGCGTTTGCCATGGGCTTTAGCAAGATGGGATTCATCTCCGCTTCTAATGTACATTTTGCGGCTTGAGCCTGACTGGCAATTGATCTGGCAACCTCTTTATTGTCTTTTGTCACATATGAGTTCAACGACATATTCTGCGCTTTAAACGGAGCTACTTTTATTTCTCTCCTTGCCAGCATCCGACAAATACCGGTAACGATCCTCGTCTTACCGACATCGCTGGCCGTACCGCAAATCATCACGGCTTTCATCGCGATCTCCCGGTTGCAAATAAAGACGGGCAAAATGTCCGGGCCGGTTTTTTAGAGTCTGTAAGCTTTATCGGCATTGTAAATTGCTTTCTCCAAAGCAGAAGGTAAGTACTCTAACTGCATATCATTTGGTAATCCGACTCTCAAGGTATTGGGTAGGCCAAAGCTTGTACAATCTCTGAGTAAAATTTTCTCAAGAGCCAGAAAATATCTCAACCATGGCGCGTCTTCTATCAAAACCCATGGTGCGTCATTTGCCTTTACTTTTAAGTCATAACTTTCAAAAATATGCTTTAGATCGTTTTGTCTCTGTTGAATCAGCTTTTTGGTTAAACTCAAATCGACTTGCGGCAATAAAGTTTCGGCTACCGCAAGCGTGAGAGACCCTACCGACCAACCCGGCTTTCGCTTTTTAATTGACGCCAATTTAGCTTCGTCACAACAAATGACATAGCCAAGTCTCAGACCGGGAGTTGCCAGCAATTTCGTCAAAGACCCGATGACTATCGTATCTTCTGTTTCGAAGTCTCTTCTACTCCATTCTCCGGTCGACATCTGATAGAACGCTTCGTCAAAGACCATTGCTTTCAGGCTCTCTGGGGCCAATTTCCCGGTAGGGTTGCCGGGATTTGACTTCACCAAACCGGCCTCTTCGGAGATTACCAGTAGGTGCTTTTCCCAGAGAGAAAACTCCGGTTTAATCAATCTGGCGACTTTTATTACCCCCGCTACCAAGGCTATCGCTTCCGCCGCCCCGTTTGTCAGCAACAGATATTTGGGGTCTACTTCCAGCAACCCAGCAAGTAAGCTATGCAATTTACGCTCGTCGGGATAACAAGAGATGGCCGGCAATAGCCGGGAGATTACCTCTATACAACTTGGTGCAAAAGGATTCATCGACATGGAAAGATCGTGCATCGTCATGGGAGGAAACGACAGATACTCTTCTATCTCGGCCGCATTGCCACCGTGATTACTTCCGGGTAAAAAAAGATTCTCAGACATTTACTTTTTATCTCCTACATGATAGATGCCAAGAGAATGCCTTGCGGTCTGATAACAAGTGCACATCATAGGACCGGTACGCATGCCAAGAGAAAAATTATTTCACAGATCACAATTTTTTTAGATAATAAAATTGCTCTTGTGATGTCAATGCTTTGTACTTCGGCTCCGTCTCCCAAAACCGGCCTGTGTTCCGGTATCGCATTATAATAATTGACCCCTCCCAATTTGATACCGAGGCGTGAGGCAAAAGCCGTTTCTATGACTCCGCCATTCGGCGAGGGGTGAGCTTTGGCATATTTTCTTACCGCCGAGCCGATAGTTATACATTGTCTCAAAGATGTGACCATGATAAGGAAAGCGCCAAGTCTGGCCGGTATATAGTTTGCCACATCGTCACATTTGGCACTGGCAAAACCAAAATGTCTGTAGCGTTCATTTTTGTAACCGACCATGGCATCCAAGGTGTTGACGGCCCGGTAGACAAATGAGAGTTTCTCGCCGCCCAGGAATCCAAAAAACACCGGGGCTAAAACGGCATCAACCGTGTTTTCGGCTACCGATTCTATTACGGCTCTTGTAATCTCCTTGGCATCTAAGGAATCGGTGTCGCGTCCGACCAATTTGGAAAGCTCTTTTCTGGCATCTATGAGATTGTCGCTTGCTATGTGTTTTTCAATTTTTCCGGCAATATCCCACAAAGTAGCCACCCCCACGGTCAATGCGGTAGCTCCGGCTGTAGTCAAAAAATCGACAGCCGTATCGGCATTACAGGTAAAAGGACTCTGTCTCTTTGATGGGTGCAGAAAAATCGATAAAGCTTTTCTCCCTACAGACGCCGCTATGTAAGATACCCCTACCCCGAAAGCCAAATATATGGCCCCTGCGGTTTCAGATCGTGCATATAACACTTTTTCCAATTTATTTTGCAATTTGGCAAATGCAACCAGCGGATGAATTCTCTCGGGTGGTTCACGATAAAAATAATCCGCCAGAAGACCACAGGAAATACCCAAAAGACGAACTAAGTACAATTTTTTACTTTTCACCGACAGCTCCCGGTAACAAGACACGTGATAAACGGTTACGGCTGTTACTTTTCTTGTCGGTGTTGTATAGATTATTGACCAGTAAATACACTATTTCATAAAGAGTTATTGACGCCCCGAGTATATCTCCCGTATATCCGCCGATTTTACTTTTTCCATGCCGAAGGAGTCCATAAGATGCAACCAAGGCTACGAGAGCGGAAAGACAACTCCGGAGAAAAATAATCCTCCCACTTTTTCTAAATACTAAAATTACAAGTGCCAAAACAAACAAAGAGAGCGAAGAAAGCACTCCGGATACTTCCGAAGTACTTTTATGATTCTCGACCTCTTCTTTGACCAAAGCGGGATCAGGGGCTACCGGGATAGTTTCCGATACGGCTTCTGGATGATTTTCCGGATTGATCAATACCTCAACGAGACCGTGTTCTCTGACGTAATTGTACTTTTTTATTACTAAATGTGCCAGCTCTCTTGAAGATGCCATAGCCAGCATCAGGTCGAAAATATCTGTTTTGTCTTCCGATAAAACTGCGGTTTTAGTCGCCAGCGCTATGAAGATGGCCGCTTGCCCATACGTACCGATATCCGGTGCTTTCATAATTTCAAGACGGGATTTGAGAGGTGCATGAGCAAATAAACCATCGGCTGTATCTGCCAGACCATCCAAATGCATTCCACTTGTTATTAAAATATCGGCAAGTACGGTAATTATAGACGCAATCTGTTTACTAAAAAATCTCTTCGATGCGTTATAAATGAGACCTTCTGCTCCTCCGGCAAGCATGCCGACAACCGGAAACCAATTCAAAGCATCAGGTGACGGCTTGCTGTCCTGAATTGGAAAAGCCGTAAGGAAAGCCAAAGCTGATTTGAAATCTTTTATATTTTTATTATCCATTGTCATTAGAGTAAGCCATATCGATATCAAGTAGCGGTAACAACTTTCCCGCTACCACAAAGTAACTTTTTCTTGCAGAATATGTCATGATTTGGTTTACGTTCCCCAACAAATCGCGATACCTACGCGTATATTTATCCGCCGGCACTATCCCTGAACCTACTTCATTGGAAATGATGACCGCTTCAAAAGATGATTCCCGGGCAATCATGGCGACTTCCTTTGCTATATCGAGTACATCTGAATTTTTGAGATCGCGCTCGAGTAGATTAAAGACCCATAGGGTAATGCAATCTATAATGACGAATTCGTCTTTACTTCTCCGAAGAACGTCGGCCAAATCCACAGATTCCTCAACGGTTGTAAAAGTCTGAGGGCGTTCTTGTTGATGACGGATAATTTTGGCCAGCATTTCTTCGTCTTTTGCCACTGCGGTAGCTATAAACTTTACCGACATTCCGTAATTGTTGACGTGATACTTAGCTATTTGCAGCGCCAAATTTGACTTACCGCTTTTAGCCCCGCCGAGGAGGAAAGTAAATGCCATAGTTATTCCTCTACTTTTATTATATTTTCGTTTCGCTGCAATTGCGCAACTACGGTTACGGCCCCATCTAAGGTGTATATCTTGGCGTCTACGTTGAAAGTCGCTTTAATATTTTCTTTTGTTAAAACTTGCTCGGGAGGACCGTCTGCTAAAACCGTACCGCATCCCAACATAGTGATGCGGTCACAGTATCTGGCAGCTAAATTCACGTCGTGCAGAGAACATAAAATAGTTATGTTCTGTAATCTACACAGGTCATACAATAATTCCATCATTGTAAGTTGATGATGGATATCAAGTGAAGTAGTAGGCTCGTCTAAAATCAAAAATGGCGTCTTCTGCGCCAGGGCGCGAGCAATGACAACTCTTTGAAGTTCTCCTCCCGAGAGCTCTCCGAGAGGCCTTGCGCCGAAACCGGACAGCGACAACTGTTCCAGAACTTCCCCGACGATTTTCTGATCATTCAAAGTACTTTGCCCCAAATAGCTTTGATAAGGAAGCCTTCCCAGCATGACGTAGTCAAAGACAAGCATTTGCTTGGAAATATTTGGCATCTGCGGAACATATGCTACTAACTTTGCTGATTCTCTGACAGAATTGGTAGGAAACTTTTGACCGTCAATAATGATGTCGCCTTGATAGATACCGCGGTGGTCTCCGTCAACGAGTGCTTGCAGTAAAGTGGTCTTGCCTACCCCGTTCTTGCCGACAAGAGCCACAAACTCTCCTTTGGCGATCGCAAAAGAAACGTCTCGGAGAAGTACATTTTTATTTCTGGTAACAGTCAGCTTTTCCACTCTCACCAATAGCTGATCCAAATCGGCATCTTTGAAATCAGGGTAATCTGTCTTGATCTCTGTGGTTTTATCTAAAAAAATTGTCATATCAGCCTCTTTGATGTCCTAAGAACGATCAGAAAAAAAGGAGCTCCCAAAAATGCCGTGACGACTCCCAAGGGTATCTCTTCCGGATAGAGAATTGTCCTTGCCAGATAGTCAGCCAATACCAAAAAGGCTCCACCGTATAAAATTGAAAGCGGCATAATTCTTTTATAACTAGAACCCGTTATCAATCTGATCATATGTGGCACTATGATCCCCACAAAACCTATCAACCCCGACACCGACACAGCAGCGGCCGTTCCCAGGGTAGCGGCAACGATGACTATCCCCCTTACGGTGGAAGCTTTGAGGCCAAATGACTGTGACTCAAAGTCCCCTACCGCCAACGCATCCAAAAGCCTCCGCATACTAACTAAGATTATCGCCGCTATGGCAACATAGGGGAGAATTAAAACCACGTTAGACCAACCTGCGGTAGCTAAAGATCCCAAGATCCAGGAGTAAACATCTTGTATCTGACCCTGGCTGCTTCGCTGCTGCAAAAATGTTTGCGCCGCCGTAAAGAAAGCCGCTATGGCTATACCGGCTAAAAGCAAACTGGAACTATTCCTTCCGCTTCCCGCAGCTTTACCCAGGATAAATGTCAATGTCACCGATATCACCCCACCGACAAAAGCAGCGAGGGGCAAAGGATTGAAAGACCAGCTCAGCGCTTCGGGCATAAATATCAAAACTATCGTTGCCCCCAGACCGGCACCGGAAGCTACCCCCAGAAGGTATGGATCTGCCAAGGGATTTAAAAAAACCCCTTGATAGGCAGCTCCGGCACCAGCCAACATGGCCCCGACCAGTAAACCCAGACATATCCTGGGCATGATCAATTGCCAAACCAAAGCCTCGTCAAGAGATGAGACGTGAAAATGGCGAGATAAAATCGGCAAGTGAACCGCTATGGCGGCAAAGACCTGGGAGATAGACAATTGAGCGGGCCCTGTTACGGATGCAAAAACTATAACGGCCAGTAAAAATACTATGGCATATACAATATCTCTGCTCCGCAGTTTTGTTATGGCCAAATTATCTCCCCGTCCCATGATAATCGACTACTTAGCCGCGAAAACTGAGCGATAAGTACCGTTTATAGCTATCAACGAAGGTATTCTTTTGGGGCTTTTAACTATTGTCAGCGATGCTTTCAATTTGCGCCGTAAAAGCAAATTGGCGATATATCTGGCCATGGAGACAAGGGTATGCGGCCCCCATTCTGATGCGACGGAATCGTTGACGCCGTAAACGCTGTGGTCTTTCACAGCCCGCAAAATACCATATCCAGGCCTGGCCGCAAATGATTTAGGGGTCTGCCCACAGCAAACAGTATCTGCCAAGATCACAACATCCGGATTGGATTTCAGCAGAAAAGAGGAGTTTACCTGAGGATAATTAGAACCGTGTCCAACGTTGCCGGCAACATTTTTCATTTTAAAAAGTGAGAAAATAGAGCCGATAAAAGTTGCCGAGGTGGCCGTATAGAGAGAGGGTGACAATTCGATAAAGTAAGTGACTCCCTTTCCTCTATTCCCCACTCTGGCAGATATTGCATGCAAAGTAGTATTTAATTCTTTCACCTGCTCTTTGGCCGCTTGATAGTGACCGGTGGCGTTTCCGAGCTGCAACATCTGAATGGAAGCACTTTGAATGGTGGAAGCTGCCGGCATAACCAATACCGGTATGTGCAAGGCATTCAGCTGCGCCACCATATTGCTTTCGTTAAAAGCCAAAATAACCAGATCAGGATGCAAAGAGAGATAATCTTCCGCACTTGTCTCATATCCGGTAAAAGATGTCCGGGGAGCATTTTTTGGATAAGTTGAGTATTTATCGACTCCCACCACTTGCTTGCCGGCACCTATGGCATAAAGCATCTGTGTGGAACTGGCTGAGAGACACAATATTCTATCAGGCTTCGTATATATTGTTTCTTTATAGCCACCTGAGGTAATTGTAACGGGAAAGCCATCATGTGATTTTTTGGCTTTACGATTGTCACCGATAAAATCAGCTCTCAGACCAAAAGACGGGGCTGCGAGACTTGGCACAAAGTGTGTCGTGGGTGCAGCAGCGAAGGCGGATATATGCTTGGTTTGTTTTTTTCCCAAAACGGCTGCGTTTGCGGCTGTGGGCAATATCAGCAATGACACTAAAGCGCTGATAAGAAATAGCACCTTATAGTAAGGTAAATTATGACTTTTCTCAGGACTTTTTGATAAACTGACGAATTTAGAAAACGGCTTTAACAACTTTTACCTACTCCTTGTCTATGTAGTCGAGAAAAAGTACAAGGTGCCGGTATGAACAGCGACCCTTCGTTACCTCGACGATATCGGTCACACTGACCGGTCAGGCGACCTGACTTGTACCAAAAGGTAACCACAGTTGCGGGACAGTGCCGGATTCACACCGGACTTCGCTGACTGATCAGTATGGCTACATACTATAACCGTTCCGACAAGTATGTAGCCAATTAACAAATTATTTTTAACCTAAAAATATTAATTATCTCCGAAGGAGAGGGTCATGGCATATCCAACAGAGATCTCTGTAGCTTGGCATAAAAGAATTTATGCCAAGCTACGCAGGATATTTTCCTATGCCTACATCCACTAAAGGTCTTTTATCTGAATGGGTGTATACTATAAAAGACATTATCTATTAAAATAGGTTATGGAAAATAATTAAAATACTGATATAGATGTGTCATATTTATATCATTTCCAAGCGTAAAGCCAGCACAAAAGATCTACAAAGAAACGGGAATAGCGATGAGAGCGGCAATTTTTAAAGGCAAAGGCGAAATTGAACTTGGCAAAAGACCCGACCCTAAGCTACGGGAACCGAGCGATGCAATAGTGCGGGTAGTATACGGCTGCGTTTGCGGTTCAGACCTCTGGTACTATCGGGGAATAAATCCACATAAAGTGGGAAGCATCGGTCATGAGTTTATCGGCGTGGTAGAGGACGTCGGCTTAGAAGTTGCTAATTTACAAAAAGGGGATTTTATAGTAGCCCCATTTCTCTTCAGCGACGGGGTCTGTGTCAATTGCCGCTCCGGGATGCCGACAAGCTGTTTACATGGTGGCGGCTTTGGCAACGGTGACAGTGATGGCGGTCAGGGAGAATATGTACGAGTTCCTTTTGCTGATTACACATTAATAAAAGTTCCCGGCCATAATTTCTCACATCAGATTTTGGCTTCTCTACTGGCACTTAGCGACGTAATGTGTACGGGTCACCACGCCGCCGTAAACGCAAAAATTAAAAAAGGAGATACCGTTGCGGTCATCGGCGACGGAGCCGTCGGACAATGTGCCACCATCGCAGCTAAAAGATTAGGGGCAAAGCGAATTATCGCCTTGAGTAGAAACCCGGTGCGACAAAAGTTGCTTCAAGAGTTTGGAGCAACCGACATAGTGCCAGAAAGAGGCGAAGATGCGACAAAAGCCGTTCTGGAGCTGGTAGGAAACGGGGTCGGCGTCGACGGGGTGTTGGAATGTGTAGGTACCAACGAATCGATGACTACGGCCGTAGCGATTGCCAGACCGGGATCACATATAGGGGCAGTCGGGCACCCCGGACATGTTACGGTGCCGTTTTCTGATATGTTCTTTAAAAATCTAACACTGGGCGGCGGTATTGCCCCGGCTCGAAACTACATTCCCGAGCTATTACAAGACGTGCTGTCAGGTAAAATTAATCCGGGTTCCATCTTTGATTTTGAAACCGATTTAGAACACATCAAAGAAGCCTACGATGCCATGAATGAGCGCCGAGCGATAAAGTCACTGTTAAAAATCAGCGAAATATAGGAGATGAAATGGAAATAATTCACCCGCACACCACAAAAGGGCCGTCTGACCAATTCACCGGAGACGTGTATCCGACGATTATTCTCTCCGGTAAAGAACCCTCCCGCGTACGGATGGCTTCGGTACACTTTGCTCCGGGTGCACGTACGGCCTGGCACTCACACGCCGTGGGTCAATATATTCACGTCGAGGAAGGCGCGGCATATTTACAAGAACGCGGCAGCGATCGCATAATCTTACGCCCGGGAGATACCGTTTACACAGAACCCGACGTCGAACACTGGCATGGAGCTTTGCCTGATTGTTTTATGGTTCATAAAGTTGTATGGGAAGCACCTGACCCAAACAGCAATACCGAAGAGTCAACTTGGTTGGGACACATTAGCGATGTGGAATATAATCTATAGATCAAACTTGCTTGGCCAAGAGTTAACGGACAAAAAAATTATTTATCGTGCATTTGACAATGCTTTAGGTAGCCCTGCGCTTTAATACTGTTCCTGTAGCTATATTTTACATAACCATTACAGGTAGACAACATTTGTTTTCATCAATCCATGCTATCTAAAAACTGAAAAAGATGATGGAATATACGACATAAACTTGGCCTTATGACATCTATAACAACTCCCTTTCGTAAATAGTTGCCTTATCTTTTCTCAGATAAAGTTTAATTGCATTACTTGACAAAATATTTGACAGTAATATGATTTATGGTCGACAGACAAATTCCTCCCGGGTAGAAGTTCCCAAGAAGGCGTCGTAGGCAATTGCCTTCAATCACTTGGATAATTTTGATACCTGATCTCTTATGTGCCGGCGAGACTGACAGATTCAACTCAAGCCTTGACTTCTAAAAGTAGACTTTTCTAAAAGAAACTTAGCGTAAAAAGATGACTAGTGATACAGAATTTCCGAAGGGCTTTAAACTGAACTTACCCCCGCCACGTCGACTTATCCCTACCCCTAACTGGGGTTTTGGTTCATTCAGGGGGTAGTTTTACTGTCACGTGCTCAACTTGGCTCCTATGAGTTCAAAGGCTCGTTGCTGGAGGGGGTGGGGGTTGTCATCTTGGTAAAGGTCACCTCGCACCCTTTCGCTTGACAGGTGATGCGTTCAAGGGTATCAAGTTCACCAAGGAGCGTACGAAAGCTCACCACCTCTTGACCGTTTCCATTGACCTTGCTCGCCGCTTTGGCCTTGGCCGAGACAGAGACCACCTTTTTGGCAACCGGTGAGGTTGGCTGGGGCGGCTTCTCGTCACGGAAGGTCAACTCGCACAGACGTTCCTTTGCGATATGGAGCAGATGAGCACTTAACATACAGGCAAAGACATGGGCTCGAACCCGATCTTCAAGGTAGTGACGAATAGGTCTGACGAAGATGTCGATGCTCTTCATGGAGCGAAAGGCTCTCTCTAAGTTGGCGAGGTTCTTGTAGTAACCAACCACGTCACCGGCGGATGCCTCCTCCTTTAAAAGGGTGGTTCGAATTACATAGATCCCATCGAGTGCGGCCTCGTCTTTGATCGTATCATCGTCAAGACGAAAACTAAAGGCCCCCTCAGTGATCTCGGTGATGATGTGTTTGCCCATCTTGGTCGAGGCTAGCGCCTTCTCTCTCGTCTCCCAATAGCCCCGGGATCTCGCAACCTACCGGCGTCAACCGAGGCCTTTACCTTCTCGAGCCGTTTCGTAGCGACCTCTAAGAGTTGGTTACGCTCGGTGTAACGTTTGTGGCCAAGTGCAGCGTTGCGACACGCTATCAAGCGCTCACCTGGATAGTCAGGGTGGGTGATCTCAAAGAGGTTGCTCTCGTCAAAGAGGCCGAGTTGGACGTAGCCATCCCCAACGAGTTGGCGAATCTGCACAGAGCGCAGAGCCGAGACGTACAGATAGCTTGGGTCGAGCTCGTTCAGATGCTTGATGTTGGTAGTCGAGAACATTCCACGGTCACTGACGATGACGATCTTTGTGAGGTTGTGGGTCTTCTTGAGCTCCTCGGTGACAGCACGTAACGACGCAAGATCGCTGGTATTACCGGGAAAGACCTTGACCGCTAATGGGAGTCCTTCGGGGGTCGCAACGACTCCGTATTCGATTTGGAGCTTGCCTCGCTTCTTATCCCTCGAGTAGCCATAACGGCTGAGTGGGCACTTGGTACCCTCCATGTAGCTCGAGGAGAGATCATAGAGGAGCATAGAGCCAACCTTGGTATGGGCTCGAATAAGACGGGACTCGATCGCATTTTGGTGACGTCTCAGTCAGTCGAGGGTCTCATAGTAGTCATCGACACCGGTGACGGTGATGGCGAGATCCTCTGGGAGCGTCGTGGTGGGGAGATACCTGGTCATAGCGAGCTTCGAGGATCGCTTGATAGCCTGAGCAATGATCATCGCCAGTGCCAAACGTGGGTGGACTCTGTCACGGGTATCTACGTCAAGCGCACGAACGATTCCTTCGGATTTTGCGAGAGCGTGCAAGAGAGCTACAGCGCCAAGCCTCTTTGACTCAAGGATCTCAAAGTCAGCTCCGGCCTCAATGATCGGCTTGTCCGCAAGAGCAAGACCCAGTGCTTCGATGGCATCCTTGGGCAACTTGGAGACATTAGCGATCGTCTCATGCTTGACCTTCCCATCTTGGCGATAGCTACGTCGTACCAACCAGGAGTGGTACTCCTTCTCACCTCGTCTGCTTACGATATGTGATAGATGCATTGACGCATTATTCCGATCCATAAGCAGTACTAGCACATCTGTATCACTGTGTTAAGTAAATTACTGGCTACACTTCTATGACAGAGTCAATTATAATACCTGATAGGGGAACATAACGAGGGATTGAGTGGGGTAAGTTCAGTTTAGACGGCATGAGCCGAACTCTTTGAACTAGCTACATATGTGTGCTTCTCTCTTGAAAAGTAGTGTGACTTTGGACAAGGGTTCGCCGTAAATTGAGAAGTAAGGATAAGCGGATCACCGCCTGGAAATCACCGGCAAGATCTAGAGGTTTGTCAATCCCTGGTTGAAGTAAAGATACCATGCAAGCTCACCTGCGATCGGCGAGAAACCGATCGCAGGTGAATAACATTGATGCTTTATGCTCCGCATACGGCGGGTATTTTTCCGGTTCCGTTAAGCAATACGGACTATGCGCAAAGTATCGGCTATAGGATTCGCTTCATCGGGGGAACCGGCCAATACCACAACCACATCGCCGCTTCTGGCATAACCGTTATCGACGGCAGCCTGCACGGCAAACCACACCACGTCATCGGTACTTTTAACTTTCTGAACCACCAGAGAGTCCACTCCCCAGCTAACCGTCAGTTGATGGGCTGTCCTTTGATAAGGAGTAGTGGCCAAAATAGGCATAGGGGGACGAAATCTCGATATGGCTCGGGCCGTAGCCCCGCTCGAGGTGCAGGCAATAATCGCCTTGGCATCTTGCTCCACGGCGGCACGCCAAGCGGCACTCGTAATCGCTGCCGTAATGCGCTCCGGAGCCGAAGATGGACCGCTGATCTGTTGGGCTCCCAGCTCATTTCCCCATGTGATATAGTCGAAGTTCTCTTCGCTCCTCTCCACAATCTTAGACATGGTGGCAATGACGTTGACCGGATCCACTCCCACCGCCGTTTCGGCTGACAACATGACGGCGGACGATCCGTCCAAAACTGCGTTAGCCACGTCGGTTACTTCCGCTCTCGTGGGGACCAGAGAAGTTATCATAGATTCCAGCATCTGCGTGGCGGTAATGACCGGACGGCCGTATCTTACCCCGGAACGTATAATTTGCTTTTGGATGTGAGGGACATCTTCCAAAGGAAGTCTGACACCCATGTCACCTCTGGCGACCATCACCATATCGGCTGTCTCTAAAATCCTGTCTATTTCCAATACTCCCTGAGGAGTCTCAATTTTTGCACAAAGCAAAGGGGCTTCGGGACCGGCTGCCCGCCTTACCGACTCCACATCGGCGGCACTACGCACGAAAGAAATGGCCACCATTTCCACGCCGACCTCCACAAGGGCATGTAATCTTTCCAGGTCTTCCTTGGTCGGAGTCACAAGTTGCACGCGACTTGTCGGCACGGTGACTCCGGGGCGACCCTGAACTTTCCCTCCGGCCCTGACAACGGCCTTGATCCCTTTGCCGGTAACGCTGATGACCCTTAAAGAAACCCCTCCGTCTCCTATGGCCACCAGGTCATCTTCTTCCAATCCGGCAACTATATCCGGGTTGGAAACACCTATCGCATTGGCGGAACTTTCCTTGATCTCCTCCGATGAGCCCAAAACCACTTCCGAGCCGGTGGCAAGCACAACGCCGCCCTTGGGAAATTCAGACGCCCTAATCTTTGGGCCGGGCAAGTCAGCCAGAATTCCTACTTCCGGTGCTGTCTCACGTACTCTTTTAACTCTTGCAATGGCGTCTTCTATACTGCCGTGAGCCAGAGGAATTCTGGCTACATCCATGCCGGCATCAGCCATTTTCCTCAAAACCTCTGGGCTGTCGGAAGCCGGCCCTATGGTGGCGACTATACGCGTCCGACGGTTCTTTGCTTCTCTTGTAGCAATGGTTTTGGCTTTTGCCGATGACATTTATATCTCCTTATAAAATATACGGGCATCTATACTCTGCCATAAATCTGATACGACCTATTTGCGGTATCTGAAATTATCGACCAAAGACCTGTCAAATAAACCCGTCGATCATAGCTTCACTTTTCATAATCCAATAACACACTTTATCAGCCCGACAGAGCGAAAAGCAGAACGGTAAATAGTTTGTTGCCTCCGACAAAAGCCTGTGCTCCAAAGAAAAGCGGATTTTTTGCAATTTACGGCGTCGAAATATATAAGCTGACATCGACAATGCGCCACATCAACTGGCTGAACTTACGGAGTCAAAGTTGAATCCCGCCACTGTAACAGCCGGCATTTTGCATAGCGGCATCCATTCTCCCGATTCACGCGGATAGGCCAAAGACGGAGCAGATGTGGCTATGGCATTATTGAGCAAGGTCAGAGGGCTGTCATTGAACCTAAAATTATTCACTTCGGCGACGATTTCACCGTGTTCAACCAGATAAACTCCGTCTCTCGTCAGGCCGGTCAGAAGAAGTTTGGCTCTGTCAACCTCCCTGATATACCAAAGACATGTAATGAGCAGGCCTCTTTTTGTCTGTCTAATCATATCCTCTAAAGACGTACTTTCTTTGTTCGAAGCAAGCAGCAGATTTCCTATGTGGAAAGCGGGAGCCAGTCCATACTTATGCTCTGTATATCTGGGCGCCCGCAAATTTTTCACAACACCTTCTTCCAGCCAGTAAGTTTTTTCAAGACGCCGTCCGTTATCAAAGACCGAAGAATCGCTACCATTCGAAGTTGTCACGAATACGTCGTTACAACCCACATCCCCATCATGAGGATCGGAATAGAGAGAGAACCGGGAATCACAAAGTCGCCGTCCATACATCGGCAACCCACCCGGAGCGGAGAAAACCGTACCGCCCTCTCTGGCATCCAATCCGTCGGCAGCCATATAGAGCTCCAGCATCAAGTCAGCCACCACACTCGGAGGCATGATAACCTCATATCGCCCGGGAGGTAAATTGACTTTCTTTTGACCCCAAGATAATCGTTCCGACAACCGCTTATCAATTCCATAAGGAGATATGTCTTGAAAATCCCTTGTAACTTCCCCTATCCACGATGACGACAGATCGCCTGTCGCATTTGCCTGCCTCTTGACAATCTCGAATATACCTATCCGTTCTTCGCCGGTGAAAGCGACGTCTGTCGTGGTGGCCAAATGAGTGGTTGTTATCCCATAAGACATCAAGCCGGATAAAAGGCTTTTCCCCTTACCTTGTCCGGCAAAGACCTCTTTCAGCTCCGCTAAAGGCTCTCTAAAGATGTAGGGATCCGCTTTCTTGGATGGCAGGTAGCAGTTTACGTCACCTTGTAAGTCATGGTCGGTATCAACGTTTATAGGCAAAACATCTTGGGTCAAAGACTTACCGATCAGTTCCTCGTTGTTCGCCGAAGGCACGGAGGCTTCCAGAGCGGCAAAGGTTTGAGCTATGAAGTTATCCATTTCCTCTGAACCGGCAACAGAAGAAACACTTTGTATACCAACATATTGCAAATTTTTGACTGTTTTGGTAAGGATCAGAGTAAGTTCGCGGTCTCTCCTAATCCCGTTTGTCGTTATATGATTATTGGCATACCTAACCTCGGTCTCGGAAACATCTTCTATGACAACTATGGCCTCGTCTATCGCTGTTTTTTGTCGACATTTTGCTATGATCTCATCTGCTATGGATCCTATTGGCTGATCAGAGTCCAAAACTTACTCCTTTTCTAAAAATTTTGCTCGAGATGATATAGGCCGAGTTCGACTTCTCAAGCTACGACGCAAAGCGGTTAAACTTTCAAAACCCTTACATTTTCAAAAAGTGCCGAAGGACTGCCATGACTGACGGGTGCCACTTGACCCGGTTGTCCTTTGCCGCAATTCAAAGCACCGGCCAGTAAATAAGTACGGTCCCCTCCCAGTGCCGACAGGGAATTCCAAAATTCCACGGTGCTTTTCTGATAAGCGGCATGCCTTACCTGTCCGACAATTTTTCCGCTTTGGATTTTATAAAAAAGTTGCCCGGTAAACTGGAAATTGTAGCGCTGCATGTCGATAGACCAACTCCGATCACCAACTATATAAAATCCGTTTTCAACTTGGGAAATCAAGTCCTCCGTAGTTACAACAGAGCCTGAGGGCTGTAGTGAAACGTTGGCCATCCTTTGAATTGGGACATGAAGCGGGGAATCACCGTAAGCACAGCCGTTTGATTTTGCTCCCAAAAGGCCGGCCACGCTTCTGTTAGTTTGAAAGCCAACCAGAATACCGTCTCTTACGATATCAAACGAATGTGTTTTTACCCCTTCGTCATCTATCGCGATACTTGCCAGCCCAAAAAGACTGTCTCTGTCAGCCTTGATATTCATAATATTTGATCCGTATTGCAATTTACCGAGCAAGGATGGGGTAGCAAAAGAGGTGCCGGCGTATGCCGCTTCATAGCCTATGGCTCTGTCCAATTCCGTAGCGTGACCTATGGATTCATGAATGGTAAGCCACAGATTCGTAGGATCGATTACAAGGTCATAATTTCCTTCCTCGACAAAGGGAGATTTGATTTTTTCTTCCAATAGATCCGGTATCTTGGCAATTTCATCATCGAAATTCCAAATTTTGTTGCCCAAATATTCATAGCCCCCAGCTACAGGAGGGGCATTTGTCCTAAGGGACTCATAATCTCCCCCGTCTTCCAAAATGGCGACCGCTTCAAAGACAGGGTGTATTCTGACTCTCTTTTGCAGTGCCGTAGTGCCGAAAATGTCGGCATAAAACTTATTCTCCTCGGCTGCGTAGAAAGAAGAGGTGACATGGTCAATCGATTTCTTGCCCAGCAGCCGGGAAGAGTATTCCCTTAGGGATTCTATCTTGTCCCGTTTTGGAACCGAAAAAGGGTTGATATCACAGGGCGAAGAATATTCCAGATCAACATACGATGTGCCGTCAAAGTCGTAATTGCCGTCGATCGCCCCGGAAGAGATTGCAGCCAACTCCAAGGCTTGCTTGATCAATTCTTCCGCCGAAGCCGGAGTAATAAAAACACTGCCGGCAAAACCGAAAGAATTATTTTTCACAACAGACACACTCATACCGAATTCGCAGACATCGTCATCGGTTTCCAAATCGTTATCTCGAAGTTGCAGATATTGAGTTCTGGTTTCCTCTATCCGCAATGAAGCAAACGAGACTTTTTCGCTGAGGGCTTTTTCTAAAACTAAATTTTTAATTACCTCAATGGTTTTTGGATCTACTTTAGCCAACATTGATTGCCACTTTACACCTTCTGACACGACAAGTAACCACTTGCCGGCCACAAGATTGTAGGGCTTGCTTTGATCTTTTTAATTCATATCGAATCAGAAAAAATCAATGCTTAAAATAAGCCGATATTTTTCTTACCAAATTTACTTTTCCCTCTTCGCTTTTTTCACCGTCAACCACGTTGGAGTGGCTTTTGTAATCCGGTAGATTACCGTCTACGATATCGAATCTCACGATCGCGTCCAGACCTTTGCCGGGAGGAGAATCTAAACGACAAACGGCACCGATTTGCCGCGCCAATTTGGCTACCACGGAAAGACCGAGGCCCGATCCCTGATAGGAGGTATCGGAACCGCGCCAAAACCTGCGAAATGCCATTTCTAAGTCTTCTGCCGTCATACCGGGTCCGTTATCTTTAATATGCAATTCGACCGTATCTTGCAAAAGCGGGCTTTCCGCCAACCCAGGGTAATCTATAGACACACTAATCACGGAATCAGGTGGCGAGACATTGATGGCGTTGGAAATCAAATTGTCAAATATTTGTTCTATCTCTCCGGGTCCGGCTCGAACAAAAGGACTGTCTGAGACCTCGGTATGGAAAGTTAAATGAATGTTCTTTTCTTCACAAAGCGCGGTCCATAACAACACCTGTTTTTCTATCACCGCTACCAAATCTATACTTTGGACTGTTCTTACAACGGTGTCAAATCTGGCCAGCACCAGTAATTCATCTACCAGAAATGTGAGCCTATCCAGTTCTTCTCCCACGGCAAAAAGAACATTTGCGTCACAGTCTCTGCTTTGTCTCACCAGATTTTCATACCTCAATCTAAGCGCCGTCAACGGAGAGCGGAGTTGATGGGAAGCATCGGCAATAAATTCAGTCTGGGCCTTGATCAGATCCTCAATGCGATCGGCCATCTGATTGACTGATTTAGAGAGGTCTTTGATCTCAGCCGGACCTTTTATCTCCCGAAGCCTGTATGAAATATCACCTTGGCCTATCAATTTGACGCCGTCCCTGATGGCAACTATCGGCCCGGAGAATGACTGCGAAATGATGCTTCCCGCCACAATAGCGACGATCAGGACAAAAATACCTATTCCAAACAAAAGCAACCAGTCATGATCGATCGTGTTATTTAATACAGATGAGGACTCCGCCACGATCAGAACTTGATGAAGTCCTATTCTTGCTATCTGTTC
>JAJZMK010000007.1:0-782 GCA_021798275.1 Actinomycetes bacterium
TTCCAACTTCTCGAATCTTCCTCCGTTCAAATACAGGAGATGCTTGGAGTCAAGCTGGAAGTCAGTAAAGTGGCCGTAAGGGACTTAACAAAATATAGCGGTGCAGCCATAGACCAAAGCCTGATCTGTGATGACCCCATGTCGGTCATCACAGACGAGAGTATAGACATCGTTGTGGAATGTATGGGTGGCATTCATCCGGCCGGAGAGCTGATAGCTAAATCTTTGTCAAACGGTAAGTCGGTGGTGACAGCCAATAAAGAATTGATGGCAAGAAGCTGGAATGAACTGCATAATGTGGCCAGAAAGCACGAAGTAAGGCTGTTTTGCGAAGCCGCCGTGGGCGGTGCCATTCCCATAATTAGAGCTTTGGAAGTATCTCTTCTCGGCGAACGGATCAAACGTGTTACAGGAATCTTGAACGGAACGACCAATTATATCTTGACCAAGATGTCCGAAGAGGGCTTAGATTACCACGATGCTTTGCGACAAGCACAGGTGTTGGGATTTGCCGAAAGTGATCCGTCGGCGGATGTGAAGGGTCACGATGCGGCTTCTAAATTGGCAATATTGGCAAGTATAGCTTTCCACAAAGAGGTAAGGGCAGACGACGTATTTTGCGAGGGAATAGAAAAGATAACGGCCTCCGATATAATTTTTGCCAAACGCTCCGGCTATGTCATTAAGCTTTTGGCGGTAGCAGAGATTTTAGGTGATGAAGCCGAAGCGTATGAAGCTGCTTACGAGGATGGCGTTCAGGCGCGCGTTGCTCATATAATAAA
>JAJZMK010000007.1:792-5361 GCA_021798275.1 Actinomycetes bacterium
AGATAGTAAGAACAAAGCACCTGAGTCTAACGGCAAGAGAATTGCCGTTAGGGTGTATCCCGCCATGGTGCCGTCCTCTCATCCTCTAGCGAGCGTGCGTCTTTCTTTTAACGCCTGCTTCTTGGAGGGAGAGGCCAGCGGAGAGATGATGCTATACGGGAGAGGTGCCGGAGGCCTCCCTACGGCCAGTGCCGTTTTAGGGGATGTGCTGACGGCTGTATCGTCTAAGTCCCCGACTCTGTCTCAAGGGGGTTTGAAAAAAGCCGGGATATATTCCGTCGATGAACTGGTCAATAAATACTACGTGAGTTTGGATGTAAGTGACCAGCCGGGGGTTTTGGCAGAAGTTGCCAAAGTATTTGCTTTGAATAAAGTATCCATACGCTCAATGGAACAAATCGGCTTTCACGATGAAGCCAGGTTGGTATTTATCACACATGAAGCCAAAGAAGCCGATATGCAGCTTACTCTATCGGGGTTGAAATCTTTAGATTGCGTTGAACGGGTTGAAAGCTACATCAGAGTTTACGGTAACGGCTAAAAGTATATTTTGAAGCACGGATAAAGATTTGCTCTCATCGGTTTGTTTCTGGCGTATCTAATATGTAGCGGCTTTACGAATTTTAACCGGGATAAGTTATATTTTGAGATTGAGATTGAGATAGAGTAATTGTGACGTGGAAGTATCCTTACGGCGGTAATTTTTTATCTGTCCAGCTACGTCTCCGGCAAGCAAGAGAACAAAGTCTAGACAGCCGTGTTGCCAATGACGGTGGGTGTAAATAAATGGTCCATACGAGATTATCATGGGGGAAAATTGTCTGAAGAGACAGAATCGGCTACGGAGTCGAAAAATCTTGACGGCACCACGGACTTCGGTGTCTATGAGAAACAGCTCCAGCCTTGGCCGGGTATTATAAAAACTTACGGCGATTTTTTACCGGTTTCCGCCAAAACCCCCGTGGTTACCCTACAAGAGGGCGGAACCCCTCTGCTGTTTGCTCCCAGGCTATCTGAACGCGTGGGTGCCAAAGTATATTTAAAAGTCGAAGGAGCCAATCCCACCGGTTCTTTTAAAGATCGCGGCATGACCGTAGCGATCTCGAAAGCGGTCGAAGAGGGTGCCAAAGCGGTAGTTTGTGCCTCAACGGGCAATACCTCGGCTTCGGCGGCAGCCTATGCGGCGCGGGCCGGGCTTAGTTGTGCGGTGCTGATACCGGAAGGTCATATTGCCTTGGGTAAATTGGCGCAGGCATTGGTTCATGGGGCCAAAGTTATTCAAGTAAGAGGGAACTTCGATGCCGCACTGGAGATAGTCAGAGAGTTGCCCAATAGGGCAAAAGTGGTGGTAGTCAATTCGGTAAACCCCTACAGAATAGAAGGTCAGAAGTCCGGGGCATTTGAAATCGTGGACGTCTTGGGTGATGCCCCCGATATTCACTGCATACCGGTCGGCAATGCCGGCAACATAACGGCATACTGGAAAGGTTATTGCCAGTATCAAGAAGCCAAAAAGTCCACTAAGTTGCCGATGATGCTTGGTTTCCAAGCAGCCGGAGCCGCTCCGATAGTCGCCGGACACCCCATTACATCCCCGGAAACAATTGCCACGGCGATCAGAATAGGTAATCCGGCATCCTGGTTTGGCGCTACGTCGGCGGCACAGGAATCAGGCGGTCATATCTCGGCTGTCAGCGATGCGGAAATCTTGGAAGCATATAAATTTCTGGCCTCCAAAGAATCGGTTTTTTGTGAGCCGGCGTCGGCAGCTTCCGTCGCCGGTTTGTTAAAAACAAAGATAAAGCCCGACTCCGTTGTCGTATGTGTGCTCACAGGGCACGGACTAAAAGATCCCGATATAGCGATCAGTCAAGTAGAGGTACCGATTACCATTGACCCGGATATCGAAAGAGTCATTGAAGTCATAAACGTATCGTAAGGCTCTCGGCAAAAATGTAAAACACACTTGGGTAAAGTCGATCTGATCGCGAGACGAGGTAGGCATAGAGAGCCAAGTTCTTAAAAATATAGCGAGAATATATTTTACGGCGTCTGTAATAAAACGAAATTCATTAATTATTTTGGCGGTAAATTTCTTAAAATATGCTTATAGATATCTATTATAGGCTATAATAGATTTTACAGCGCATGGAACTTTAAAATATAGGTGCGATGTTCTACCTGGTAAAACAAAAAAAGTTTATCGCTGTTATTACAGGTTAAGTAAACCACGATTTAATTAATTGTCCGACACTTGATATACTGGCGTAAAGATGATAATTAAGTCACAATTACCTCTTCGATATGCAAAGTAGTATCAACGCAGCGGTATAGATTTACAAAATATATTTATTAAACATGAGTAACATAAAATAAATATTTTCTGAATTGAAAATATTAAAAATCATCTTTGACATTGAACGAGAAAACTACCCAATCTTAGTTATTCAAGTATTTGAATCGTAACATTTTAATTAACAGTCCTATGTCAGCTATTTGACAAAAAAGCGAGTTGAGGAGCAGAATTATATGGTGACAGAGCAGCTTGAGCGCTCTTTTTTGGAACGCAAAGAACGCGACGAACTTCACGCAATTGCCGCAGCCCTATCCCTGAAAGCATCGACGCGATTAAAAAAAGCTGACATTATTGACTTAATATTGCAAGCGACAGTTGCTCCCCCAAACGGAGATGCGGCGACTCAAACAAATGGGGGAAAAGTTCAGCCTTCGGTAAGCACTTCTTTTGATCAAACTTCTTCCGGTGCAAACCCGGACAATTCCCAACTTTCTTTTTCCGCCGACGGAGTCGTCGGGGTTGCCCAAAATGATTCCGAACAGACTCCGGTTCCCAAAAAGCGGACCAGAAAAACCGGGAAGGAAAAAGCTTCTGCGTCGTCTCAAAATACGGGTGACTCTGTCACCGCAGAAGAAAAGCCCCTTGTGACAGCTGCTAGTTCTACGGATGCAGGTTCCCAAGTTGTAGGTTCAATAGAGACAGATCCCGCCAAAACCCCTGATTTCAGCCAACAAGAGACTACGCAAAGGGGAGAGAGTCACTCTTCCTCTTCGCTCAAGCGGACCCCGCAGGCCGCTAACAGTAGCTCCCGGGTCGTAAAAGCGGCCCAGCCTGAAGGTGACGTAACCGAGGCCAAAGGAGAAGAGACCGTCAAAAAAGACGATACCCAATCCCAGCCCTCCTCCGCCCAAGACATGGCAAGCAGGAAATCACGGCGTCGGCGCGGCAGAGACCGAGGAGAGCGTTCCGATACTCCAGCCGGAGGAAACGAGGCCCAATGGCAGGGTGAGCTTGTCATGGTCAGAGGATTACTGGATCTAAAAGAAGACGGATACGGATTCTTGAGGACTACAAGTTATCTTGCCAGTTCAAAAGATGTCTATGTCTCCGTCAGTCAGGTTCGTCGCTTTGGTTTGAGGAAAGGTGACGCCATAGAAGGAGCTTGTCGTCCGGCTGCTTCCAATGAGAAATATCCGGCTTTGATCAGAATAGACACTATAGACGCCATTCCTGCCGACGAAGTTCGCAACAGACCGAGATTTGAGGATCTGACGCCGCTCTTTCCCGATGAACCTTTGCGTTTAGAGCTTGCCAATGACCATTCCGATATGACGGCCAGGATCGTAGATCTCATTTCTCCCATCGGTAAAGGCCAGCGCGGAATGATAGTTTCGCCACCAAAAGCCGGTAAGACGACGATCATGAAACAAATAGCCCGTTCCATCGAGGCTAACAACCCAGATGTCCATCTCATAGTCCTTCTTGTCGACGAGCGACCCGAAGAGGTCACCGATATGCGCCGTTCCGTAAGAGGGGAAGTGGTTGCTTCAACGTTTGATCGCCCTTCAGATGAGCATACTCAGGTGGCAGAGTTGACCATAGAGCGGGCTAAGAGATTGGTGGAATTGGGTAAAGACGTAGTGATTATTCTGGACGGTATTACGAGACTGGCCAGAGCCTATAACCTCTCCATGCCAGCTACGGGCAGAATTATGTCAGGTGGTGTCGATTCCGGGGCCCTTTATCCGCCCAAAAAGTTTTTTGGTGCCGCAAGGAACGTAGAAGAAGGCGGTTCGCTAACTATTTTAGCTACGGCTCTTGTCGAGACAGGTTCCAAAATGGACGAGGTTATCTTTGAAGAATTCAAAGGTACAGGAAATATGGAGCTCAGATTAGATCGCCGACTGGCAGAGCGTAGACTCTATCCGGCTATAGATGTCAATGCCAGTTCGACACGTCACGAAGAACTGCTGTTTGAGAGAAGTCAGCTGCAGCAGGTGTGGAAGCTCAGGAGGGTTCTAAATGCCATCGGAGGGGAGTCAAACTCTGCCGCCGGTCTGGAACTCCTCTTGGACAAATTGAAAACCACGCGTTCCAATGATGAATTTTTGGCCGAAATAGCTAAGTCACCCACTCCGGGATAGGCCTTATCTCTACCGGAGACGGCAAACATGCAAATTGAGATCCGTTGACCCTGATACAATGAATTGCCGTTAAATTTTTGAATATAGGCGAAAGCGGTCTTTGCCGCATACGAAGTTTTTACAGATGAT
>JAJZMK010000007.1:5371-23909 GCA_021798275.1 Actinomycetes bacterium
TCGGGAGGCTCAAGCTCCATGATAAATGATTATAATGAGGGCATAATGAAAGCAGACATACATCCTCGCTACGAAGTAGCCACCGTGAAATGTTCTTGTGGCAATACTTTTACGACCAGATCAACTAAGACAGAGTTACACAGCGAGCTGTGTAGCGAGTGCCATCCATTCTTTACCGGTAAGCAAAAACTGGTCGACACCGGTGGTCGGGTGGAGCGTTTCGAGCGTAGATACGGTACCCGTAACAGGCACAAGCAAGCTTGAAAAACCGCATTCTAGGATCGCTCTATGATAGGTGACCTATCGGAACAAGATCTAAAAAGATTAGAAGAGCTCCGGAACGAATACAAAGAAGTCATTAACAGACTGGGCAATCCCGATGTCTTTGCCGACCAACGGCAGTATCTGGAATTGTCGCGCCGCCGCAAATCTCTGGAATCAATAGTGAATGTGGCGGAGGAATTGGATCTGATCCAAGGTGACATAGATGCCGGCAAAGAGTTACTGGAATCGGCTTCTCCGATCGAGAGAGAAGCGTTGAAATCAGAACTTGCCGCCGGGGAAGAAAAAGGGTTGCGGCTGATAGAATCGCTAAAAGATCTGTTGGTTCCCGACGATCCAAACGCAGGACGTAATGTGATTATGACGGTTCGCGGAGCTGAAGGCGGGGAAGAAGCCAACCTGTTTGCCAAAGACCTTTTTGAGATGTACCAACGCTATATCGACAGACGCGGCTACAAAATGCAAATTATGGACCTGCAGCAGTCGGACTTGGGAGGATTGTCGGACATCACTTTCCAAATCCAAGGTGGCGATGCTTGGGTTAGGTTGAAACACGAGGGCGGTGTTCACCGAGTTCAGAGAGTTCCCGTCACCGAGTCGCAGGGAAGATTACACACTTCATCAGCGGCTGTCACGGTATTACCGGAAGCCGATGAAGTAGAAGTAGACATAGACCCGAACGACCTACAAATTGACGTCTACCGCTCTACCGGACCCGGAGGACAGTCGGTAAATACCACAGACTCGGCTGTCCGCATTACTCATATACCGAGCGGCTTGGTCGTGGCGATGCAAGACGAAAAATCACAAATTCAAAACCGTGCCAAAGCTCTGGTGGTCTTGAGATCCAGACTCCTAAAACTCGAGCAAGACCGCTTACAGGAAGAGCTTTCCAGCAAGCGTCGTTCGCAGGTCGGCACAGGCGGGCGTTCCGAGAAAATACGTACTTATAATTTTAAAGAAAACAGGGTTACAGATCACCGTATTTCGCTGACTCTATATAAGCTGGATAAATTTCTTGCCGGGGAGATGGATGAGATGATAGATGCCCTTCTGGCAGACGAAAGAGCGCGTCAACTTAGCACAGACTGACCTTAGTCTCATGGTGCGGTGGGATCTTTATGGATAGTAAGGAAAAAGGGTTCAAAAGAGATCATCAAGGTAATTTGTCTCCCACCTATAGAGATCTCTTATTATATGCTGCGATGAAATTAAATAATCGCCGTGAAGCCGAGATTATCCTTGAAGAAGTTTTATTTTTAAGTTCCTTACCCGGGCAAGGTGAGAATCTACCGGACAACCAGCCGGTAGATCACAAGAGGACACCCGGAGTGAGGCTGTTTCTAAATCAACATCACAGAGCCGATCCGGAAGAGATAAATTTGCTCGATACCATGCTCGAACGGCGCCTCTTTGGTGAGCCTCTTCAACATATTTTGGGCCATTACAGCTTTCGTGGCCTAGAGGTAAAGACCGATCAGCGCGCTCTTGTTCCTAGGCCGGAAACGGAAATACTGGTGGAAGTGGCGTTGGATGAATTGGCCCGTTTGCGCGAGCTTCAATCGACATATAGGGATTTTATTATCAAGGAAACGGTAACCGTCAATTTGGATGTACTTGATATCGGAACCGGTACGGGTGTCATAGGATGCTCGCTCGTATCGGAATGTGGATATGTCAACGTTATTTGTAGCGATATCTCAGCGGCTGCTTTATCGCTTGCCAAAGAAAATATAATGTTTTTGGCACCGGAGCAAAGAGAGAGAATAGCTCTTATAAAAACCGATCTGCTACAACCCATAAAAAGCTCATCGGTGGACTTAGTATGTGCGAACCCGCCTTATTTGGCCGAAAGCGAATTGGCCGGTCTAGATATCCAGGTCCGAGATTATGATCCCAAGGAAGCCCTGGTCGCCGGAGCAACAGGATTTGAAACCATTGAGCGTATTATCAATGCCATGCCAGAGGTTTTGAAAGAAAACGGGGTTTTGGTAATGGAGCTTGCCCCGGAACAGGCGGCAAAGTCTTTAACTCTGGCCTCTACATGTGGGGCTAAGGATACTTCCATAGTACGCGACCTGGCCGGTAGAGATAGAATACTGCTGGCCAGGTGGTAGATAAGCAGATATTTTTTATCGTTTTAGCTTTGGGCACATGGAGAATAAAAATATGCGAGAACAGAACAGAACTAACGACATCTACCAGGCCGTTGCGGCAATCAGAAAAGGAGATGTTGTACTCGTTCCGACTGAAACCGTTTACGGGCTGGCTTGTGACGCAACAAGCATAGCTGCTGTCCAAAAAATATTTGAACTAAAGCGACGCCCCGATAATGTATCACTACCCGTTATGGTGGAAAGCACAGATAAAGCTCTGAGTCTCACCGAGAACTTAGAGTGCGCTGATCGCTTACTTAAGCTGGGATCAAAATTCTGGCCCGGCCCGCTGACTATTGTGGTTCCTCTTGGGCCAGATTCTCAATTGCTACCTTTTAGGAAGCAGAGTAGTATAGGGATAAGGTGCCCTGGGCATAATTTATTGCTGAAATTACTGGCAGAAACAGGACCTTTGGCCGTCACAAGTGCTAATTTACACGGCGCCAAACCTGTCGAGACTCCGGAAGAGGCAAGAGCAATTTTCAACAATCAAATAACTTATATCGATGGCGGACGATGTCAGGGAAAACCATCAACCGTTGTATCTGTACTAAACAAAGAGCCGATTCTTCTAAGAGAAGGGCCCATATCTCTTGGAGAAATAAAATCTGCTATGAGAGAGAACTAATTGATCGATATTGGCGAAAATTTAGTTTTAAATTAAAGCAAGTAGTATTTACTGTTATATAAAATATCAGAAGACATAAACTACTCTAAATTGCAAGTATAGTTACCACCGACTTTTAGATATAAGGATTGTTCTTACTACTTTAATCTCAAATCATGACTAACTTTCTAAAGTTGATATAATATTATTATAGTAGTAAGCAAGGTATAGTAAGTAATTTTACTATATATACTGTAATAAATTATAGATAGCACTATCTATAATAAAATCATCTTTTACTGAACGTCAACTCTATTTATCTTCTATCCAGATGTATTGATACAAGTATCAATACATCTGCTTTTTCTGTACAAAGACTGCCGGCAATGGTTATAAATTGTTTTTATTCAAGATCTGCTATCGAAGTCAAAGCACTATAACGATCCCGTCCATCATTTTGTGGTGCGTACTATATTTCAGTCTGATCCACCATCCACTTCTTTGCCGGTAGCCGTAAGGAAATTCTCTATAGACAGCTTTGTCTCGCGATAAAGGGTAAGATTTGTATATGAAGATAGCTTTGGGGTCAGATCATGCAGGATTTACATTGAAGCAACTGTTACTTGAAAAACTCAAGTCTGAAGGATATGAAGTTTTGGATTTAGGCACCGACTCTCTTGAGTCTGTAGACTATCCGGATTTTGGCGAGGCTGTAGGGAAAGCGGTGGCTGGAGGTGAAGCAGATTTTGGGATAGCGTGCTGCGGAACCGGCATAGGCATATCGATTGCCGCCAACAAAGTGAAGGGTATACGTGCCGCCGTGGTACACGATGTCAGCTCGGCCATGCTTGCCAGAGAACATAACGACGCCAATGTCTTGTGTTTTGGTGCCAGATTGATCGGAGATGTCGTAGCTTTCGATTCGGTTGATGCTTTCCTATCAGCTACTTTCGAAGGTGGCAGGCATGAGAAGAGGATAGCCAAATTAAGCCTGTTGGATGAAAAAAATGAATAAGCGTAAACGCTGTAGTAGGTAGCTACACCCAAAATTTCCAAAAGCGATTTCTGTTTTCCAGAGTTTTTGCTGCCGGGTAAATCTTTTTATAAAAAATATACGATCAAACAGCATCATGGAGCGGTTCTATTTCAAATAGACAGAAGCCAATGGGTCAGCCGGCATTTTAAGAGATGTTGCGGCTCGGCAGGTACGAATAAAAAATGAAATCGAGAAATAAAAATATATGCATATATTTATCTATCGGTCTAACCTATAATTAGGCTCGTCAGTCATAATGTGGAAAATTTGCTAGGAGTAAAGATGTCTTTCTGGTCGATAGATCAAGTTGCTGCCGTTGACGGAGAGTTAGCGGCCATCATTAAGAACGAAATGATGAGACAACGCACCACCTTGCAACTCATAGCATCAGAGAATTTTACTTCTCCCGCAGTATTAGCAGCTACGGCGTCGGTTCTGACCAACAAGTATGCGGAAGGTTATCCATCTAAGCGTTATTATGGCGGTAATGCTATTATTGACGAAGCGGAAGATCTGGCCAAGAGAAGAGTTTGCCAGCTTTTCGGAGCGGAGCATGCCAATGTCCAACCACACTCCGGTGCTTCGGCCAATCTCGCCGTTTATATGGCATTGGTGAACCCGGGAGATACGATATTGGCTATGTCTCTTGATCAGGGAGGCCACTTGACACACGGCTCACCGGTCAGCATCACCGGAAAAATATATAAGTTTGTACACTATGGGGTAAGTCCGTATTCATCTGACGGATCCGGGGAGCGGATTGACTTGGATCAGTTGCGCGACTTGGCCAAAAGGGAAAACCCAAAACTTATAGTAGCCGGCACCACGGCTTACACAAGGATTATCGACCCCATGCCGTTTAGGGAAATAGCCGACGAGGTAGGGGCGAAATTGCTTTTTGACGTGGCACACCCGGCCGGACTGATAGCGGGAGGTGTCCATCCCAACCCGGTAGGAGTGGCTGATGTCGTGACTTTTACGACGCATAAGACTTTGCGGGGTCCGCGAGGAGGAACTATTTTAACCGGCGAAGGATTGGCAAAAGCCATTGACAGCGCTGTTTTCCCCGGTCTACAAGGCGGTCCATTGGAGCATGTCATAGCTGCCAAAGCCGTAGCTTTTTTTGAGGCTATGCAGCCTGGTTTTAAAGTCTATGCCCAAAAAGCCGTTGAAAATGCCAAAGCTTTGGCGGCTTCTCTCGCTGATCAAGGATTTAGATTGGTATCAAATGGCACCGACAATCATCAGGTGCTCATAGATCTGCGGACTTTCGATCAAGATTTAACCGGCAAAGCGGCGCAAGATTCTTTGGACAGAGCCGGTATCACCTGTAACAGAAATCAAATACCAAACGATCCCCGCCCACCTTTTATCACAAGCGGTCTTAGGCTGGGGACCCCTGCCGAGACCACCGCAGGGATGGGCACAGCCGAGATGGGTCTTATAGCCTCTCTGATCACAAAAGTGCTGCGCCACTGTGGGGATGAGACCATCGAAAAGGAAGTGTTGTATGAAGTGCGTGAACTTTGTAAAAATTTTGATCCCTATCCGACAGTCTCTGCCTAAGTAAGACATATTTAGGGTTATAGCTCTGTGGGACAATATGGCGACTATGTAATCGTCTTTGCGGTATCTGCTGTAGGGTGCTACCTCTTTACGTTCCCGGCAACTTATATTGCCAAACGTATGGGTGCTATAGCAAAACCCGGCGACGCTCATATTCACCGTGAAGCCACACCCGTGGCCGGTCTCGGTCTCTTGTTGGGGTTTTTAGCGGCAATGGGTCTGGCTTATTTGATGCCAGGTCTCAGACAGGTCTTTTCCGCATCTCTGCAGCCGCTTGGTGTGGTAATGGCAGCCGTTGTTATATATCTGGTCGGGCTTGTGGACGACGTAAAAGATATATCGCCGCCGGCAAAAGTGGCGGGACAGGTGCTTTCGGCAATGTTCCTTGTCTACCTGGGTGTCACAATGTTTTATTTTAAATTGCCGTTTTTAGCAAGTATCTATACCCTATCACCTTCAATGTTACCTCTGATAACCGCTTTGTGGGTCGTGGGAATGACCAACGCAATCAACATCATAGACGGTCTGGACGGCCTGGCGGCCGGAATCGTGGCTATAGCTGCCGGAGCTTTGGCCATATATGGTCTCCGGCTTATTTTTATAGGCGTTTTACCTGGTGGAGCCAATGATTTAGGGCCCTTGGTGGCCGTGATAGCCTGCGGGGTGGCGATCGGTTTCCTGCCACACAACTTCCATCCTGCCAAAGTCTTCATGGGGGACTCCGGGGCCATGCTTCTCGGTCTTTTGATGGCGGTAGCCACCATGGTCATAGGTGGTAGAACGGGTGGAACAGCTGCTGCGGATGTATCTGGTCTTACTTTCTTCAGGTTCGCTCCGCTGTTTATTCCCTTCTTTATTTTGGGCGTTCCCATAGTGGATACGCTGTTTGCCATCTTAAGGAGAGCGATAGGAAGAAAAGGGGTCGCAACAAGAGATTTGGGGCATCTGCACCACAGACTGGTAGGTCTGGGACACGGCCATCGACGGGCAGTCCTGATTTTGTGGGCATGGACATTAGTGCTGTCGGCTTTTATTCTCTATCCCGTTTTCGAACCCAAGGCCAACGCATACGTTCCCATTGGGGTAGGCGTCTTAGGTGTCATTTTGTACACGGTATTCAGGCCGGGTTCTAAAAAAGCCGGGACTGCACTCAATCAAGAAACAGCTCCCACGACAGTCGACGGAAATTTACCAGAAAGTGACGAACGGGAAGTTGCCGTTTTACTTCCACCTATACTGCGACCTGAGACAACAAAAGATTTGGGCGACGGAGAAATAATAGCTCTGAAAGCTGACTTGTCAAGTGATCTCTTAGGCGGAGAAATGACTGTTACAAACGAAGGACTGCGGGCAAATTACGATCTGGATATCAATATAGAAGCCGGCAATAAGTAGTCATCAGGTCACCTATGAATCAGATACAAGTTTGTGAACAATAGGTAGATATAAAATTCTGTAACAAAGGTTCAGTACCTTATAGATCAAAATGTCTGTATCACAAAAGTAGAGATGAAGTACAAAACTAAGCAAATAAACTGATTAGTGGTTAATATTTTAAGATGAAAACCTCGATTGTTATCCTTTGTGATATGAGTAGTCAGGCATCTGTTCCATGGTGAGAGTAGCTTGAGTATAGGTAGAAAGCCATTGGGATGCAAAGGAAAATTTTCATTCACATAAAGGCGGACAAGAAGAAAGCGATGTTTGCCGTCACTGGTTCTTTGACAGGGCCATATTTCTCGTCGACCCATAGGGGGTAGACTTTAGACTTGGCTGTGAAGTGTGCGATATGGTAAATATCGGTCTTGTATCGGTAATAATTGATTTGCTGTCCAGCCTACTAATTGTAGTATTATGATTCTAGAAAAAAATTAAATGATATATTAAGTAAAAGAGTAAAAGTAAGATGTCCTATAAGCCAATAACTGATCATTGGCCAGCGCGCGAATAACGGATTATTTAATGGAAAAATTTATAACTATATGTCAGCAGCTACCGCTACCTGAAGTAGGAAAAATATTAAGAAGGGTAGCTTTGACCGGCTTAGGAGTTGGCATTATTGCTCTTGCCGTAGGAATCGCTATCAATCACGTTTTTATTGGTTTGGGTATAGCCATCGGGATAAGTATAGGTCTGTTTAACATAAGGATGATAGTAAAATCAGTTGCAAAGGTTACGGAGTTGTCTCCTGCCAATCCAAAACGTATGTTGGCCGTAAAAGCCATTTATAGATTGGCTATTTCCACATTGGTAATCATTGCTCTGGTTGTGATTCGTTTTAATTTGGGAGCGGGTGCGGTTGCTGGTGTAGCGTTTTTATACATAATGTTGATGGCTGTATTGATGGTTTCCATCTATAAATCGGTAGCGAGGACTTTATGACTTCCGTTACGACAACGACCAATATAACTATCGGGGGTCATATAACCGGTAAGTTTTTATCAATGACCGTCAATATAGACGACATTATCTCCTGTCTTGTCGCTGGAGCCATCCTACTTACCTTAGGTTTCTGGATGCGTGTCAAAGTGACTTCGGGAGTTCCGGGACGCTTACAAATGTTTTTTGAAGCTATTGTGGGGTGGCTGCAAGGTCAGGTTAAACAATCAATAGGCGATAAAGGTAAAGCCGTTGTTCCGCTTGTGGTAACGATATTTTTCTATATTTTATTTGCTAACTCGCTGGAAATGTTGCCAACGGGACATAATCCCCAATACTTGCCGGCACCAACAGGAGATATTAATTTCCCCTTTGCTATGGCAATTTTCGTTATACTACTAGTGCATACAACTTATATTAGAAAGCAAGGAATTAAAGCTTATTTAGGGCACTACTTTAAGCCATACCCCGTTTTGTTTCCGATTAATTTGGTTGAAGAAATCACTAAACCAATTACGCTGACTCTCCGACTTTTCGGCAATATTTTTGCTGGAAGCGTACTACTGTTACTTATTGCGTACCTGATTCCGGCAAAAATAATTGTAGGAATACCGATTTTTGATGTTGGATGGAAGCTTTTTGACGGGTTATTTGTGGGCCCTATCCAGGCATTAATATTTAGTCTTTTGACCATTATGTATTTTGAAACTGCGATAACTGGTTCTGAGCACTGACGGAACTTATAATGGTATGGGTAGCAAATAATTCGAAAAGCTTGTTACAAAATATCTCAACGTACCGACAGTTATATAAACTGATAAAAGAAATAATGGGTTAGTAGAATATAGTTTGCGCCAAATACATTATGTGCAGGCAGATAAAATTCACGCGGGGGATCGTTGACAACATAAAAGAAAGTAGCGAATACTAGCAAGAGGTAATATCCAAAACTATCATTTCTAGTATTTAGCTAATTTCGTAAAAAGCATGTTCTGGATGTATTAGAGTTCTATAGGTCAATTAGGAAAGAGGAGATAACTAAAAATGGCAGATACAACCCAGCAGGCAATTCAGCTAGCAGGGGCAATGATAGGTGGTGGTATGGCAGTTGGCGGAGGAGCGTTAGGTGCCTCCGTAGGTGACGCTTTGGCCGGTTCCCAAGTTATTGCAGGTGTAGTCCGTCAGCCTGAAGCGAGAGGTAATCTTTTTACACTTATGCTCATCGTTGTGGGGCTTGCCGAAGCCATGTACTTCATAAATGTACTCATAATGTTTATGTTCGTATTCGTTCTCGCTAAGCGCTAAAGTCCTCAGGATATTTAGAAGAAAAATATAAATGCTATTTTCTTTAGCAGGTATTATCCAAAAAGTATTAGCAATAGAAGCTTTGGTACTTCCACATAAAGCATGCCTAGGTGTTGGATGCCAAAAGTTAGGGAGTAAACAGGTGAGTTTTGCTATCCTTACTGGAGCAATAAAAACGTCTGGAAATGTAACTACGACGACATCTGCTCCACTATTTTTTTTACCAAACGCTACTTTCATTGTAGAGCTGATAATCTTTATAATTGTTTTTGCGATTGTAGCACGTTTCATCTTGCCACCATTGGTTAAGGCAATGCAGGATCGAGAAGAGCTATTATCTTCCTCTGTTACAGGAGCCGCTGAATCAAGAGTCGAGGCTAACAACTTGATCATGGAAGCCGACGGTATAATGGAGAAAGCTAGGATGGAAGCTCGTCAAATTATCGAGACAGCTTCTAACGAAGCAGCAGATGTAGTAGCTAAGGCAAAAAGTGAAGCTTTAGAAGAATATGCCAAAAAATTTGCCGTATCTAAGACCAAGATCGAGACCTTTAGGAGTGACTTGAACTTGCAATTAGAGGTTCGGGCGCCGCAGTTAATTATAGATATGACCCAAGAGATATTGCCTACAGGGAAGGTAACAATTTTAAAAGAGGATGCAGAAAGAGCCTACTCTCTAGCAAAAGCAGCAAGAGTAGGTGAAGTATGAGCAATTTCGGATCTACCTATATAGAGGAGTTTGTAGGTTTCCTTATATTTCTAGGACTGATTTGGTGGAAATTGATTCCCATAGCCCGTTCTCTGGCAAATCAGAAAGAAAAGACGATCAGGGATCAACTCGATGCGGTTTCCAATGCACAAAAAGTAGCGGAAAATTTGATAGCTCTAGCAAAAGAGCATCTGGAAGAAGCAAAAATAGAAGCTGTAAAAATTGTTGATGACGCGCGAGAAATAGCACAAAATATCAAAGAAAATGGTATATCAAAAGCCGAACATGAGCGGGATCGTATTCTGGCAAAGGTAGATCAGGACGTCAATTTTGAATTGTATAGAATGCGCGACGAACTCGAGAAAGACTTTTCACTACTGCTACTTGAAGCAGCAAAACTCCTAGTATCGGAACTTCTAGATCAAGACTTGCATCACCTATTACTAGCTGAAGCCATTAACTCTACTTCTATAGATAGCGATAGTACTTTGTCTAATGACCCGTTCGGGACTAAGGTAGGGTGAACACTTTTGAAATCTCCTAGTAATGAATCAATTTCCTATAGCAATACTCTTGAGGTTATGGAACCGTCTACTTTAAATGAAGAGTGTTCAATCTCTGAACCGTATGGGCAACGAGAAATGGAAAGCTTTGAATACCTTCTGGTGTCGATCGGTAGGCAGATATGCGTGAAATAGTACGTGGCTATACAACTTATTTTCTCGAAGAAGCCCTAAGTAACGATGAGTTTGTGCAAATCTCATCTGCTGGCGCGTCATTAATACATGCATTGGAAGACTTCCCGGAATTGCGTAATGCCCTTTCTGCCCCGAATACCGCTAAAACATTACGGAGGGATATTGTAAAAGATTTGCTGTTGAAGAAATTCTCTTCAACAAGCGCTTCTATTTTCTCTTTTATGGCAGCTGTCGAGCCGAGTTCGCAACTTTTGACCGTGATCAACCAGATGTTAATAGAAATGGGCAGTTTAGAATCTTCTGTAGGAAAGGGGCAAAAAGGTATGGCAAATGCCTTAGTGACACCTTTATCTGCAGATATGCTAGCCTTTTCTTACTTAGGGGCTTTCCAGCAGTACACTTCATATAGCCAAGCGCGTGATTTGGTGGCAGGCTATCTCGAGCCTACTTTTGAGAAGATAGAAAATGTAGCGTCTCTGAAAGAGATGGAAGACAAGCTTTTTAATGTCAGTAGACTTTTTGCAGAAAACAGGGATCTTGTCAAAGCTATAGGTGACCCTTACGGGAAAAGCCAGGTAAAACTGGGTATAGTCTCTTCCCTTTTTGCATCCAAGCTCGATCCGACAACTTATCGGATTATACGTTTTGTAGCTTCTATTCCGAGAGTGCGTGATGTAGTCGGTCTCCTTGACTTTTGTGTAGATCTCGTAACAAGAGAGAGAGGCCGCCGTTTAGCAGAGATAAGGGCCGCCGTACCTCTTTCTTCGGAAGAAACAGAGCACTTAAAGGAATTGCTTGAGCATTTGGTGGATCGCAAAGTAGAGATACGATTTCTGCCTGATCAAACAGTGCTGGCGGGATTTATTGCCGTAATAGGTGATTATGTTATAGATGCCTCACTGGCTACAAAGTTTAGTAAGTTATCGGAAAGTTTGGCGTTGTCACTTTAGCACGTCGAACAGTTTGACAAGTATGTAAATGTAAATCCATATAGCGCAAAAGTGTTAGGCAGCTGGCCAACTTTTGGTTTTGGATAACAAAGAGATAGTAAGATTGATAAGAGATCCTGGCAGGAGAAAGGCAAGTTACCATGGCAGATCTAAAATTTGATGCAAATGAGATAGCAGATGTCATTAAAGCACACGTCAATGAATTTAGCACCGAGATAGCGGCAGAGCAGGTTGGCCGTATTATCGAGGTGGGCGACGGTATAGCGCACATTACAGGTCTCCCGAATGCTTCCGTTAATGAATTGCTGGAATTTGAAAACGGTGTTTTTGGCCTAGCCCTGAACTTAGATGAAGACAGCGTAGGAGCTGTGGTGCTCGGTGACGTAGAAGGCCTTGATGAAGGTCAGATCGTGCGTTCCACCAAGAGAATCTTGTCTATCCCCGTAGGAGACGAACTCTTGGGAAGAGTAATCGATCCTTTGGGTAATCCGATTGACGGGAAAGGCCCGATTGCTCAAAAGAACCTTAGACGTTTGGAAATACAGGCACCTGGTATCGTCAATCGTCAACCTGTTTCTGAACCGTTGCAAACAGGTGTCAAAGTTGTGGACACGATGACACCGATAGGTCGCGGGCAGAGAGAATTAATTATCGGTGACAGGAAAACGGGCAAAACAACTTTGGCCGTTGACACCATTATCAACCAAAAAGGTGCCGGAATCAAATGTATCTATGTGGCCGTCGGGCAAAAAGGTTCGACCGTAGCCCAAGTAGTTGCCACTTTGGAAGAATATGATGCTTTGTCCTATACTGTGGTGGTTGCAGCTCCGGCTTCATCTTCAGCGCCATTTTTGTACCTGGCTCCTTATGCCGGCTGTGCCATAGGTCAGCACTGGATGGAAAACGGTGAGCACGCTTTGGTAATCTACGATGACTTGTCAAAGCAAGCCGATGCTTACAGACAATTATCACTACTGTTGCGCAGACCTCCAGGGCGCGAAGCTTACCCAGGTGATGTCTTTTATCTGCACTCAAGGTTGTTGGAGAGGGCAGCAAAACTTTCCGATGAAAAAGGCGGAGGCTCCCTTACGGCACTTCCTATTATAGAGACCAAAGCCGGTGACATATCGGCATATATACCGACTAACGTGATTTCTATTACGGATGGACAAATTTTCTTGGAAACCGACCTTTTCAATGCCGGGTTTAGGCCGGCTATGAACGTCGGTAACTCTGTCAGTAGGGTCGGTGGTGCCGCTCAGATTAAAGCCATGAAGCAAGTTGTGGGTTCTCTGAAAATCGACTTGGCACAGTTTCGTGATTTGGAAGCTTTTGCCACTTTCGGATCAGAATTGGACCCTGCCGCTAAGGCTCAGTTGGAAAGGGGTTATAGGCTGACAGAGTTGCTCAAGCAAAATCAGCACGAACCTCTTTCGGCAAGTGAGCAAGTAGTTATTATCTATGCTGGAGTCAAGGGATATCTTGACGATGTCAAAATTGAGGATATATCTAAATTCGAACGGTCCTTAAAGCTTTATCTGCAGTCAAGCGCCAAGAATATTTTAGATCATATCGACTCGACCGGTACTTTGCCCGACGAGAAACTGATAGTTGACGCGATCAAGGAAGTAAAGAATAATTTTGATACGACCAAGACACAGGGCACCGGAGAGGCTTTTGACCAAAAAGTTGGTGCGGCGTAAAAAATGGCTGGTGGGCAGGAAAGGGTACTAAAACGTAGAATTCGTAGTGTCGAATCTACTAAAAAAATTACCAGAGCGTTTGAGCTGATAGCTCAGTCGCAGATAGCGCGTGCCCAAGCCAGGATAGCTGGAACGGCGGAGTATGCCGCGGGATTAAAAAAAGCCCTGGCTTTATGCGTAAGCGAAGCAGGTCACAGTATTGCCAAACCTAATCCAGGAGATGACTCTCAGGCTTGGGCAAATCCTGCCAATGAGGCTGTATTGATAGTAATAGCAGGTGACAGAGGGCTCTGTGGCGGCTATAACACCATGTGCCTGCGTAGAGCAGAAAACCGTCTTAGACAATTGCAATCAGAAGGGCTAAATGTCAACCTAATTACGGTTGGCAAAAAAGCGGAGAGTTATTTTAAATATCGCCATATACCAATAGAAGCCTCTTATTCTAAGATGTCTAACAGGCCTACTTTTGAAGATGCCAGACAAGTTGCGGGACATCTTAATTACTTATTACGTGGAAATATTGAATCTGTGGTTGAAATAGTGGCGTGGCGTTTTCACTCTGTAGTATCACAAAAATTAGATACTATGAGACTGCTGCCACTTGACCGGGAATCATTTACCGAGTCTGCTTCCGAGGATGGTTCCGTTTTGGTAACAGAGTCAGGAGACGGGAATTCTCCGCAATCTGGGCTACATGGATTCAGTTACTTTTTTGAACCAGAGCCGGAAGCTCTGCTCCAGATCATATTGCCGGTATATCTGGAGTCGGACATTTTCCGGGCATTGCTGGAATCATCTGCGGCCGAGCATACCGCTAGACAAAGAGCCATGGCGGCTGCGACTCAAAATGCCGAAGACTTAATCACGACTCTGCGTCGACGGATGAACAGAGTACGTCAAGAAGCCATTACCACGGAAATTATGGAAATCATCGGCGGTGCGGAGGCACTGCGTTCACTTGGCGAAGGTGAAGATCACGGCCAAGACGATTTAGAAATTATCAAAACAAGAGGGTAACTAAAATGACAACAACGTTTGACGCAGGACAAAATCTGGGATCTACAGGGAAAAGCCTTGATAGTGGGCGGGTAGTCGCCATAGCTGGTCCCGTGGTGGATGTGGAATTTCCACCTCACAGCCTTCCCGAAATAAATATAGCTCTTGAGATCGATTTCGAACTGGACTCGAAGCCAGCCGTTATCGTAGCCGAAGTAGCCCAGCAACTGGGAGAAGGTAGAGTACGCTGTATCTGTCTAAACGCGACCGACGGTCTGACAAGGGGTGCCGTTGCCAGAAATACCGGTAGCGGAATTAAGGTACCGGTAGGCGACTCCGTGCTCGGTCACGTTTTCAATGTGACTGGTCAGCCACTCGACACCGACGATATAGGAAAAGTAGACGATTATTGGGAAATACACCGTGACCCTCCTCCTTTTGATGAGCTTGAGCCGCGGCGCGTCTTGTTCGAAACGGGCATCAAAGTTATAGATTTACTGGAACCTTACGTACAGGGCGGTAAAATAGGTCTTTTCGGAGGTGCCGGTGTAGGAAAGACGGTTCTGATCCAGGAAATGATCAGGAGAGTCGCTACCCAGCACGGAGGAGTTTCCGTATTTGCCGGGGTGGGAGAACGTACGCGTGAGGGTACAGATCTCTGGTTGGAAATGAAAGAATCAGGCGTTATCGACAAAACAGCTCTTGTCTATGGGCAGATGGATGAGCCCCCGGGAGTCCGCTTTAGAGTGGCACTGTCAGCTCTTACCATGGCTGAATACTTCCGGGATGTAAAAAATCAAGACGTACTTCTCTTTATCGACAATATTTTCCGTTTTGTGCAGGCAGGTTCCGAGGTGTCAACACTGCTCGGTAGAATGCCGTCCGCTGTAGGGTATCAGCCTACTTTGGCAGAAGAGATGGGTCAATTACAGGAAAGAATTACCTCGACCAAGGGTAGGTCCATTACCTCCCTCCAAGCTGTCTACGTGCCTGCTGACGACTATACAGACCCTGCTCCGTTTACAACTTTCAGCCACCTAGATGCCACGACCGAGCTCTCCAGGCACATTGCTTCTCTCGGTATTTACCCCGCAGTGGATCCTCTCTCATCGACGAGTAATATCTTGACCCCGGAAGTTGTCGGAGATCGTCACTATAATTGCGCACAGGCTGTTAAGCAGGTACTACAGCGTAACAATGAATTGCAAGATATCATCGCCATTTTGGGTATCGACGAGTTGCCGGAAGAAGATAAACTTATTGTCTCGCGAGCCCGTAAAATTCAGAGGTTCCTATCACAGCCGTTCTTCGTGGCCGAGGTCTTTACCGGTAATCCGGGTGTCTTCGTGCCTATCGAAGAGACCGTTCGTAGTTTTGAAGCTCTTTTGGGCGGCGATTTAGACGAGGTACCGGAACAGGCTTTCCTAAATGTCGGCGGCGTGGACGATGTTTTGAATAAAGCTAAGTCCCTGGCTCAAGAATAAGAGGGATTAGAGACATTGGCCAATACTTTTCTTGCCGAAATTATAACTCCGGAAAGAGTACTATTTCGCGCTCCGGTTGAGAATGTAACCCTAGGGATAGAAGAAGGCGCTATCACATTTTTGGCCAATCATGCCGATTATTTGGCTGCGGTTGATATAACACTGGTCAAGCTGTATGTGGCGACGGAGGCAGTAACAAACGATTGGATAGCCTCTTATCGCTCAGAACATGCTTCTAAGGCGGCCAAGTCTCCGCTGGTCGGGGTCAATGTCGCCGATCTCCACGCATCCGAGGCATTACTTGTGTTAGCAGCAGTGCACGGAGGCTTTGTCCATGTTACAAAAGAAGGTCTACGTATTTTTTCACCGGTGGCAGAGTTGGCTTGGGAAATAGATACAGCCAGAGTAGAGGCTGTTTTAAGTTCAATTTCAGATTCAGACGAACCATCATCTGAGTCTTTGGTAGCTTCTGATCAAGTAGAAGCTGCCTCAGCTACTGGGGAAGGAAGCCAGCTTTCTATTCTCAGCGCATCTAAAGCAGCCAGGGCGATCCTTCTTCCCGATTCCAAGGAGAGTAGGATACGTAGGGCTTTGGTGAGAAAAGAAGCTGTAACCACTTCTTCGACTACAATTTAATAAGTATTTCACTGTCTCTAGACAATCCATCGCTTTTCCTGCGCGTTTGCACTGTGATTTTTTAGACTTCAGATGTTTTCGCAAATAACCGTCATGGTTTCAGGTTTGAAGTAATATCAGAAAGATGGGCAAAAACAAAAAACGATTTTTTGTTGCCGTCATATTGGAAAAAAGCCTTGCTCAAGAAGTCCGCTCCCTTTCCCGCTTGCTCGGACGACCTTTCCCTATGAGAATCCCTCCTCATATAACTTTGATGCCACCCATCAATCTTCCTGAAGATAGGTTAGGTAGTTTGCGGATCGCTGTCCGTGAGGCAGTTGAGATGTTTTCCGAAGAGACAATCTACCTTGGCCCTGTTTCTAGCTTTTGGCCGAGAAATCCGGCTATATTCATGCAGGTATCTGCTGATGGACAACAAGATTTTGAAGGGGACGCAGACAGTAACAATTCGTTTCTACATTATATTTTTAATCGATTATCAATAGGTGACTTCGAACCTCCCATAACGCGTGACGCTTACCGATTTATTCCACATATTACTATTGGTCATGCAAAAAATATTTATGATGTTGAAAGAGCTACGGACCTTTTTCGAGAATATAGTGCCGTAGGTAAAGTTAATTCTGTGGCGATCTTGGAACAGGATCTAGAGTCTAAGGAAAAGTCATGGTTTGTAGTGGACGAACCTTATTTCGGTAGAACTCAGAAAATAACAGTGGGAGGTGAAAATGTCAGAATTGCTTACGACAAAAGCATTTCACCTTACGACTTACCCTATATAGGTTATGACAATATATCAAGTGATGTAGATATAGGGCTCAGCATCAATAGCGATATTTTGGCATATTTACCGGAAAGATATGCTGGGTTGGAAAGAGCAGAGCTTTCCAAAGAACAATTATTTGTGATTGCGATCCGCGAGGATAGATCTTATAATTGTGGGAAACCATTGGCTACTGCCGTAATAAGCATAAGAGACCGTGTTCTAAATATCTCATGGTTCTTTGTTTCTGATGAAGTAAGAGGATTAGGGCTGGGACTGGCACTTGTTAAGCAATTAGAGAGAATGGCAATTACAAAAGACTGTCTGGTGCTCCAAGTAAAGGCTAATTCCACCTCACCACTTCTTGGATTCTTTGAGAAGCTTGGTTATACTAAGGTAGGAGAGATATTTCGCAATTATCCGGCAAAGTTTCGCAGCGAAGATTCGAGATTGTCTAATGGTATCGACAATGTTATAATTATGGCAAAATTTAGAATTAATTACAAATCAGGACACTGAATCTATTAATTTATGTAGCTGTATCAGCATGCCTGTTAATAAAAAATGAACGATAGATAACCGATTGCTAAATATTATCGTGGTTGTGGTAGGAATCGATTCAATCACATATTTTAGTTTATGATTTTTCGCGTTTAAATGCTTTTTTGTAGAGAAGTTTTTATAAAAACGTGCCAGAGAATCTAGCCGGTTTCGTTGCGCTGTCCACTTGAATCCGCCCATGTTTATCAGGATGTTATATACAATGCCTATCATTATACAATGTATGATCCTGGGACATGGTCATATCATTACCCGCGTCCCGCAGTCTGTATTGTTCTTGGTGTTGCGTCAGCAGGGTTTGAGGGTGAAGCTGTTATTGCGGGGCTTGTTGGGGAAGATGTTGGGGCAAGTGCACTATACGGTCTTGCTTTTACGGTAACATGTATAGGAGCTACAGCTTTAGATGGCCAGGCATGTGCTGCAAATCACAATGCCGAGGCTTGCCTGGGCACATCCTTCGGTTTTATCGGTAGCATAGGAGGTGGAGCTGGGTTTGTAGGAGATGTTGGAGTAGTAGCTAAATGGTGGGAAGCAGAGAGTATAACAAATGGTGTTTTACAAGGGGTGTCTATAGGTGGTCTAATCACCGGCATTGCTGGCTCGCTTGCTGATACAACATATACCATAGCTAACGCTTCGCAACCATGTAGTTAATGACGATGACTGGTTTTTCAGGAGATAAAGGTATGGCAGTTGACAGCACCAGT
>JAJZMK010000007.1:23933-25251 GCA_021798275.1 Actinomycetes bacterium
GGTTATAACTGGTAGCATATTAAGTGTATCTTTGCTGCCAATAATTGTATTTGCAAATGAGTATACCCCATATATTCTAACCTTAGGTCTACTTTGTGGCACTATAGGATTTCTTCGTGCATATCAGAGCAAAAAAACCGGAAAGCTTTATCTTGAAAATATAAAATATTAGTAAGGCATTAAGATGCAAAGGAAGATTACAGTCATTTGTCATATAGAGATTCGCCCATGAAAGCCGCGGAGTGGAAACAGGTCGTGCAACCGTTGTTGCCCGCTGACGGATCGTGGGAGTTCCGTGGATTCCTGTGCTATCGACCGCCGGTGCACCGGGTTCTACTCGGTGCACTCGGGGAAGGCTCTGGCTTCGACAAAGGGGTCTATATCTGGCGCGTGGTCATGCCCCTGTTCGTCCCGAGTGAGAACGTGGTGCTGTCTTGGTCTGAGCGAATTGGGGGCGGAGCTCGGAAATTCGACAAGTTCGGCGAGGATGCTCTGGTGACCGCGATCGTTACGGCCATCGAGGGACTGAGGTCTGAGGATGACGCTCTGGTTGAGATCTTGGGCCGCGCTGATGCGGCAAGTCCAAACCGGCGCTTGCACGAAGTGATCGGCTATGCGCAGCTGCTGCAAGGTGACACTTCTGGCGCGCAGGAGTCCTTGATACGGGCAGCGGCCGGGGTGATGGAGACACCATGGAGCCAGGAGATCATCGACCGGGCACGTCTCATCAGTCGGTTGCTGGACGAGGGCGGACCAGACCAAGCCGTTGGCCAACTGGATCGGTGGTGTGACCAGACCGCCGGTGCTCTCGGATTGAGACGATCGCTCAGGTCGAATCGGAGTAGCTGAACGGGGTGATCACCCGGTGGCGGGTCTGGTTCGTCGAGTGACCAGCGTGGGGCCAGGCGGCTGGTGCTTGCAGTGGGCGCCGGGGGTTCTACGCTGGTGGCGATATCGCTGTGCGTGCAGGTGTTGCCCGCCAGTCAAGCTGATCATACAGACGACATAGTAACTGATCATAGTTGTGTGATCGCCATGTCTCCAATGACACTGATGGTAGTCATAGTGGTCCTCTGGTTGTCGTTAACTTTATCGGTTGTATACTGTTAGCAGCGGCCTAATTTTGACCCGGGATCAGCGGAGAAAAATGACCCACCTTGAACATACTATAAACCGAAGTTACGTACACTCCAGTAGCTAACACTGAGGTGACCCAGTTTAAGTAGACACCAACTAAGCTAACAACAATCTATGATTGTTAGATGAAAGGATGTCACAATGGGAGTAAAGAGAAGGAGCTTTACTTTAGAATTATAAG
>JAJZMK010000039.1 GCA_021798275.1 Actinomycetes bacterium
CTGAGAACTGGTCACTCAAATATTGTAAACCTAGGTCAGAATGAAAAATGGTTGTAGGTAATACTGCTTTTTGCCTTGTAGCTTTTGCCCTGTTGAAGCTGTCAATGAATAACTCGGGTTTCCATCGTCTCTCCTATAGCAGAGACTTTAGAATTCTTGCTCTAAAAAGGCATCCATGACACATACCAGATATAGCCATCCTTCTTTAGTCTTGATATATGTCAGGTCACTAACATGAGAGCATCTGGCCCTGTTGAGACGAAGTTCCTTTGTACCAGGTCGCTACTTACTTTTTTATATCTGTCAGACCTTGTTGTAGTGATTTTTGTTCTCCCTTTGGCTCCTTGAATTGAAAGATCAGACATTAGTCTTCCCACCGTAGCTTGAGAAATATTAATTCCTTGACAGATGAGTTCTCGTGTCAACCTAGGTGCACCATAGGTACTCCTTGTTGCCCTATAAGCTTTGATGACACTTGTCTTTAGCTCTTCACGGGCTTTTTTGAATTTGCTGTAACTCGCACCCTTTTATGCACCAGTTGTAATAGGAAGAACGAGAAACATGACATAAGGAGCAAAGAAGAGAGACTGGGTTATCGGCCCACCAGATATCGATGAACTGATAAATCAGTTCTCGCCGGTCTCCTTTATGAAAGGTAAGAAAATGTTTCCGAGATTTCTTTTTCTTTTTTCTAGAGACGTTCATTCTCTTTTTTAAAAAGCTTTGAGGTTTTCCGCAACCAGATCAGGAGCTCCTTTTAGATCTTGTTGTCTTTCTTTTCGGGCTTTTTGAACCCAGTTGGATAGGGTTGCCTTTTCAAATACTTAGATTCCCTGGCTACTTTTTCTACGGATAAATTACTTGTTTCTAACTAAGTTGACTAGAGTCTTTTTTGAAACTCTCGGGTCAAATTGTCTGCGAGCCTTCTTTTTACTTTCTTCTTCCATACCTATATTCTCCTTTATCTAAGGGAGAACAGTGTCCAATTTCGTGAGTAGTTTCAACCAGAGAAAGTAGCAGATGAGTTAATGTATTTCTAAATTGCTTTTACATTTTGCTTTTCGGCTTTCTGAACATCTGTCGACATGGCAAAGGGATACATAAACAACAAGGCTGGCCCATAAATAACTCACCAACACCACAAATCTGTGATGGTTCACCGCAAAAGATCGCTTTGCTGTTCTGCCACACGATTACGGCCTGATCAATGCTATAAGTATCGGCTTTACAAATCCATCGATAAGTTTTAGAGATCACGATAAGAGATAGCAGAATGTACTAGTGGGATAAGTTAGGATGGCCTTGCGCTTAGGTTATCCAAATCTACTACGATAGGTAGCAAACACGACATAACTATTAATATTTTGATAGTTTATTCGACAAAAAATAAAATATAGAAAATATGCAAGACAAACAGGACGTCAAATTAGATAAGGATTAAACAACGGATACAAAGCGTTAACAATAATCCTGTATGATCTAAAATAAAAATTTTTAAATACTCAAGCGTTAAAAACAAAAGGGAAATATGGAACAAGCTATGATTCAGCAAGAAAAGACACACTTAAACGCTGCCACAATTGCCTACTTTTCGATGGAAATAGCTGTCAATGACTCCCTGCCAACCTATAGCGGAGGACTGGGAGTGTTGGCGGGAGACTTTTTGCGTTCGGCAGCGGATTTAGGTTTGCCTTTCATTGGCATGACTTTGCTTTATCGTGACGGCTATTTTACACAACACGTCAATGCAGCCGGTCAGCAAACAGAAAGACCTGTTAAATGGTCTCCGGAATCAGTTTTGGAACGCATCAGGGAAACCGTAGACATAGAAATAGCGTCCAGAACAGTAGCCGTAGGGGTGTGGCGCTATGTCATGGTCGGAGAAACCGGACATCGAGTTCCTATTTACTTCCTGGATACCTCAATAACGGGAAATCACCCCGATGATCAAGAAATTACCGACCAGCTATATGGCGGAGATCAGCGTCACAGATTGCGCCAGGAAACCGTCCTTGGTATTGCCGGACCAAAAATGCTGGCTAAGCTTGGACATGACAATATTGCCACTTACCATATGAATGAAGGCCACTCCGCTTTTTTGACTATCAACCTCTTGGAAAACGAGATCCAAAGCAGACCCCGAGTAAATGAAACAGATCAGCCGTCAAATAGCGGGGACACCGATGATCGACCGGCCAGAGCAGAAATAGGATCAGTTAGGGCCAAGTGCGTATTTACGACACACACCCCCGTACCGGCCGGCCATGATAAATTCCCCCGGCAATTAATTAGGGAGGAACTCGGAGAGAACACGGAAAGACGCTTGGAGCAATTAAACCTTTTCTCCAACGACGAATTGAATATGACCGTACTCGGGATGACCTTATCACATTACGTCAATGCCGTTTCTTTAGAGCACAGATCGGTGACTGAGGAAATGTTTCCGGAAACCGAGATTACCTCCGTTACCAACGGAGTGCATGCCGTTCAATGGACAGCTCCCAGCACCGCTAACCTTTTTGACCGCTACATACCGGGCTGGAGACAAGAAAATGCTCTTCTGCGTTACGGAGCATCCATACCCATAGAGGAGATAGAACTTTCCCACGAGCAAGCTAAAAGAGCTCTTTTACAGGTAGTATTGGAGCTGACAGGTAAGACTCTTGATCCTGACGCATTGACGATAGGCCTGGCAAGACGCGCCACTCCCTACAAACAGACCGACCTTATTTTTCGCGATACCAAGAGACTTGCAGAAATTTCGGAAAAAATTGGCAAAATCCAAATAGTTTGCTCCTCAAAAGCCCATCCTGCCGATATGCCGGGAAAAGCCCTTATCGAAAGAATCTTTGCCGCAGCAGAAGAACTACGTCCCTCGGTCGAAGTCGTGTTTTTACCAAATTACAACATGAGTCTCGGCGTACTCTTGAGCGCCGGCACTGATTTATGGCTAAACAACCCCACCAAGCCTTACGAAGCTTCCGGCACCAGCGGCATGAAAGCCGCTCTAAACGGCGTACCGAGTCTTTCCACCTTGGACGGATGGTGGATTGAGGGCTGTATAGAGGGTATGACCGGCTGGGCCATCGGAGGCAGAGAATACAGCACCACAGAAGAAGACTCCGAAGCTCTATACGACAAACTGGAAAACGTGGTAGCCCCCTTGTTTACTTATGAGCGCGAAAAATACTTACAGGTAATGCGCTCCACTATTGCCATTAACGGTTCATGGTTCACAGCGGCAAGAATGGTACGCGAATACTCTGTCAACGCTTATCGTCTGGTAGAACGCCGCCGGGCTCCCGTAGATCACGGTCATGACTACCTGATAGAACGCCGCATCGCCAGGAAATAATTATCTTGTGCGTCAATAGGAAAATTACTGTCGCCAACTTGAGGCCCCATCAAATAACGGGCTGTCTTTGATTAAAAGTTGATCGAAAATAATTTGTCTATCGCAACGCTACGAGCTAGGCACCATAAAGTAAAAATTAAGTTACGTTTTGAGAAATTACCGCTGATGATTGACACCTCTTGCTTTGTCCACAAAGTACTGAGTTGGTAAATTATTTTTATGAAGTTGTGGTGGTAGTCGTTGTGGTGGTAGTCGATTCAAATTTGTTCACAGAAGAGACAAGCTGACTTGTGTCGGCAAACAAAGAGGCATAACCTGAATCTCTAAAAATTACCAACTTACTCTCGTGAATTTTCTCATGCAACAGGTGGGAATCGGCAACCGGGAAAAGTGAGTCTTTTGCCCCACTTATGATCAGAGTGGGTAAATCTATCGAAGGCAGTCTGTCATATACAATATTGACCGATTTTAAGTCTCTTTCCAAAGTATTTGATATTGAAACTGCCGCCGGAAGCAATATATCGGGAGTATATTGAGCCAGACTTTTTATATAGCTTCTAGCCAAAGAGGCCTCAGAAGAAGGAAACCATATTTTCACAAGACCTGTATAGTTATAAGGACCGACATTTACAAAAGCATTTTCGGCAAATTTTGCCGTCTTTCCTCCCGCTGTGGAATCTACCAATATAAGTCCGGATATAAGGGTTGGATGACTCTCCGCCAGTTTTAGAGCTATCGTGCCCCCAAAACCCCAGCCAAGTACGATGGGAGATTGTAAACCTAGTGATGAAATGAAACCGGCAACATCACCTGTCATATTATCAACATTGATTTTTTGATTTGTCGCCGGAGAATAACCTATGCCCGGTAAATCAAAAATTATGACATGGAAATTCTGAGCCAACGACAACAACAAAGAAGGAGACCAGGTTGTCATGGTAGTATCCACCCCGCCTATCAAAACAATTGGCTGACCTTGACCAAAACTCCTATAGCCTATCGAGACCATATTTTTTTCAGGAAAGCCAAGAGGCGGATAATAAGGAGGAGAATTTTCTCCGGACCGTAGAGGCACAAAACTTATGCGGTTGATCGGCCCTAAGCTTTGCAGCGCTCCTCCCAGATAACTCCCCTGAAGGACAGAAGGGGCGGGAAAAACAGGTGCGTGTACCGCTCCGGCTGAAGAACCATAGATAGGCACGGTTGTGGTGGTAATTTGAGTGCTGCTTACCGTTGTCTTGTTTTGCTCCCCATTGTTTTGACTTGTCTTTTTATTATTTACTTTCGGCAAATCGGAGTTTGCCGGTAAGTATTGATTGTTTGTAGTAGTCGTCAATGATCTCTTAAGACCGTTTGGCAACATGGAATTTGACGACGAAGCGGAACCGCAACCGGCCAAAACCGATCCCAACAAGAGAAGTGCGACACCAGGTATAATTTTTTTATTCAATTTCATATAACACCGATCGGACTTATAAAAAGCTTGTTTGGTATCTTAGCCGAAAATAAGACTTTCCAAGAGACCACTACAACCTCTGTCAAATAGAAAATTATAATTTAAATGATGAAACGATCAGCAATATACATTTCGTAAAACATATTCATGACATTATAAATTATTTCTTTCCATCGATACGACCTCACGTGATCTGGCGATACTTAATCACTATATATTTATCTTTCGCTTACATACATCACATGCTCTGATCTATGACGGATGTCAAATAGGCATGGCTGCTTTCTAACGACTAGAAGTACCGTAAAGGAGCTTTTTGGAATCGTCAATACGTCAAGTGCGATAGCACCTGAGATAAATGTAATCTGATATCAGATAGGCCTTAAGTGAATGATGTCTCCCACGTCAACGATGACAGATTCGCCGCCGCTCGATACCACAAGTCGTCCCTCAAGTGTCACATCTTCACCATAGCCGCTTAGGACCCTGTCGTGGAATTGTACCAGCACCTCTTTCCCGATTGTTTCGCAGTGCAACCTATACTCAGCCATAATCGGAGCCACAGCAGCTTCCCATTCCGGTAGTCCGCAGTTTTCTCTCCCGGCAACAGATTCTTGAAATGACCCGTATCTGTCTTGGATGTTAGACAATATCTGATTTAGCAGACTATCTTTATCAATCTTCTTACCGGTAATTTCTGCAAGAGTAATTGGTAAAATAGCATTACCTGCGGTCCCTTGAGATTTGTCAATTCCGCTTATAGAAAATTCCTCCGGCCATGCACAATTGATACCGAAACCGACAACGAGCGCTACTCTTTTCGCACCTTGGTCACCGCTCGTCTCTATAATTTCAGAAAGCATACCCCCCAATTTTCTACCTTCGTAGACGACATCATTTGGCCATTTGAGGGCAGCCTTTATTTGCACCTCCTGTCGCATGGAATCCAGTATTGACAAGAGAGTTAGAATTGGCAAGATATAGATGCGACTTAGATCAAGTGGGGGGCGAAACAAAACAGAACAAAGCAATCCACCGGAATGCGGAGATTCCCAATGTCTGGAGTTTCTGCCTCTCCCCTCGCTTTGGTATTCACTGACACAGACGGTTCCTTCTTCGGCTCCTTGGCGAACAAGATCAACTAAAAACCTGTTAGTTGAGTCCACAGACTCAAGACGAATCACCTTATTGAGAAAGTCCATCAATCTTCTCCTAAAAATATCCTTAAGCTTTCATTTTGAGTAGAGTAATAATGACAACCATAAGATCAAATATTACTTGACAGATAATTTCTTAGCTTTGATATGCGGCATTACAGTCGGGAAAGGAGAGTCTTGTTTTCCAAGATCCTCATCGCCAACAGGGGCGAAATAGCGGTCAGAGTAGAACGGGCATGTAGGGACCTGGGGATCAAATCCGCAGCCGTCTACAGCGAAGCAGACAGAAATGCCGCTCACGTACGTTTAGCTGACGAAGCATATTCGCTTGAAGCTAAATTGACCAAAGATACCTACCTGAGTCCGGAAAAAATTATAGCCACAGCCTTAAAAGCCGGAGCAGATGCCATACATCCCGGTTACGGGTTCTTATCAGAGAATCCTCAACTTGGTCTACTCGCCGGAGAAAACGCAATTACTCTGATCGGCCCCAAACCGGAGACGATTGAGCTAATGGGCTCGAAATTATCAGCCCGAGCCGTGGCCATCGAAGCCGGCGTACCGGTGGTACCGGGAACAAACGACCCCATCTCCTCACACTTAGACGTCATATCCTTCGGAGAAGAAAACGGCTGGCCTGTCGCCATCAAGGCTTCATACGGCGGTGGCGGGCGCGGTCTTGTGGTCGTTTATGGTCCAGATCAAGCGCGGGAGGCCTTAGAAAGAGCAAAGAGAGAGGCGGAAGCCAGTTTCGGCTTAGACGAAGCCTACCTGGAGCGTTATCTGGAAAAGCCGCGACACGTCGAAGTACAGATCCTTGCGGACTCGGCTAATAACACAGTGGCTATAGGAGACAGGGACTGCTCACTACAGAGAAGACACCAAAAACTCATAGAAGAAGCACCGATCCCCGATATCAGCCCCGAGGTCAGAGAAGCTATTTTATCGGACGGAGAAAAATTAGCTCAACATGCCGGTTACTTGGGTGCCGGCACCATCGAAATGCTTTACGAAAACGGTAAGCATTACTTTTTAGAGATGAACACCAGAATTCAGGTAGAGCACCCCATCACAGAAATGGTTACCGGGGTAGATTTGATACAGGCGCAGATCCGCATAGCCTCTGGAGAAAAACTTTGGTTTGAAAGACACAGATACGCTACGTCTACGGGTGAGAAACAAGAAGTAGCGCCGGCTGGCACTTCTTTTGAAAACTTCAAGTTCCAAAGCGGAGAAAAAATCGTTATCGGGCAATACGGCCACGCCATCGAAGTCAGAATCAATGCCGAAGACCCTACCGGTGGCAATTTTACACCTTCACCAGGGCGCATAACGGACATCAAATATCCATCGGGACCGTTTGTACGCGTGGATGCCGGTTATTACAAAGACGATGAGATGCCGACACAGTTTGACAGTTTACTGGCCAAGATATGCGCCTGGGGTCAGACGCGTGAAGAAGCCCGTCAGCGCTTACTGAGAGCTCTGGAAGAATTTGAAATCACGGGAATTCATACCACCAAAGAACTTTCCAAGCTCTTATTGAAAAACAGCGACTTTATCAAAAACACTCATACCACAAAGACCGTGGAAAGCAATTTTGACTACACCCAAATACCTCCCGACAAACCACTGCCATATGACGACGGCGGGGAAATAACATCTTCCTCTCTTATAAAACGGATGGAAGTTGAAGTGGACGGGAGGAAGTATGACATCAAGCTCGACCTTGACTTGGAATTAGCCGATCTTATTACCGGCAATCGACCAAAGACTGTTCCGGCTGCAAAAAATACTCGGAGAAGAAATTCCAAAGTCCAAGACGAAGCTCTGGACATGTCCGGCGGCAACGTCAGTGCCCCCATGCAAGGTACCGTCATTTCAATGAATATATCCAAAGGTGAACCTGTCGAAGAAGGTCAGCTGATATGTATCCTGGAAGCCATGAAAATGGAAAACCCTATTTACTCTTCCAAACAAGGGACGGTATCGGAGGTATTGGTCGAAGTTGGAGATCCCGTCGGACAGGGAGATATCATAGTTTTGATATCCTAAGCAATAGATTTAAACCGCTTATCTTTATCGGTTGCGAAATATTTAATAAGCCGCAACTATTATTAGGTCTGCTTCGTCCAAAAAAAGAAAATATAAAACCATGGATTCAGATTACGAACACAAAACACAAAAGGCTGCTGTCAACCATAAGCTAGACCTCGATAAAGATAACCTTGTCAAATTATCTCATGACATCCACGATCACCCCGAGTTATCTTTTGAGGAAGTAAGGGCAAGTTCTTGGTGTCAGGAAATCTTGCAAAACAACGGCTTTTCGATATCATCACCCGTCGGAGGCCTAAAAACAGCATTCTCAGCCGAAACAGGCAAGGGAACTTTAGAATTGGGAATTTTTTGTGAATATGATGCTTTGCCTCACATCGGACATGCCTGCGGCCATAACGTCATAGCAGCTGCCGGAGTAGGTGCCGCCATCGGACTTGCGCAATTGACCGACGAGCTTGATATCAAGCTGAAAGTATTTGGGACACCGGCCGAAGAAGGTGGGGGTGGAAAAATACTGATGCTGGAAAACGGAGTGTTCAACGGACTATCCGCAGCGATGATGGTTCACCCTTGGCCAGTCGAATTGACAGAAATGCCTTGTTTGGCTGTATCACATATCGACGTGCATTACTTCGGCAAAGCCGCTCACGCTTCCGCATTCCCAGAACAAGGCAAAAACGCCGCCGATGCTATCACCGTTGCTCAGGTGGCGATAGGACTGCAGCGTCAACATGGCCACCAATATGATCAGGTACACGGGATCGTCACACACGGAGGCGATGCTCCAAATATCGTTCCGGAGCATACTTCGGCCAAGTACTACATCAGATCGAGAGATATCGAATCTCTAAAGTTATGGCGTAAAAAAATTACAGACTGCTTGACAGCCGGAGCGCTTGCCACCGGATGTGAAATAAAAATCGAAGACAAGAGTCCGATATACTCCGAAATGCATTCCGACTCACGCCTTGTGGAAATCTACAGAAAAAATGCGGAAGGACTGGGAAGACAATTTGCACCTGCGGAAAACCAACCGGCCGCATCAACCGATATGGCCAACATTTCTTTATATATTCCGTCAATCCACCCGACGCTCGGCCTAAATTGTGCCCCCATAGTTAACCATCAGGCGGAATTTGCCGATTACTGCATAAGCGAATTAGCCGATCAAGCCCTAATGGACGGGGCCAAAGCTATGGCCTATACCGTTATAGACGCGGTCCTGTCGCCGGAAACTAGAGCCTATTTGTCTTCCAAAACTTTTCTCGGCGCCGTTTCTTAATCAAAGTTCCGGAGATTTATAAGTCCAGGCGGCTTCAGTCGTATATTTTTTAGTGACAAATATTGACAAACATCTTGACCGATAACATTATATCTGGTCAAGATGTTTGTCACAGATACATATATTGCTGTAAAAAATAGTGCTTCTTAGGCTACATGAGCATGAGGCATGCACAGTTCGTCGTATTCGGCGATTACTATTTCTTTGACATTTTCACCGCAAGCAGGGCAATTTGGATCTCGCCTGACTTTGAATATTCTGCTTTCTTCAGTCAGGGCGTCATAAGCCAAAAGCCTACCTACCAACGGCTCCCCGATACCTAGTAACAATTTGACAGCTTCAACAGCCTCTAGGGAACCTATGACCCCACATAAGACACCGAGCACACCGGCTTCGGAACAAGATGGGGCCAACTCGGCGGGAGGCGGCTCAGGCACCATACACCTATAGCAAGGCCCATTATAGGGATCAAATGCCGTTACCTGACCTTCGAATCTGAATATGGAACCGTGAACTACCTTTGTATTGGTCAATAGTGATGCATCGTTGACTAAATACCTGGTGGGAAAGTTGTCAGTCCCATCCACTACAAGGTCATATTGAGAAAATATATCCAGTATGTTATCCTGTCCCAACCTAACATCGTAGGTAATCACATTGACGTCGGGGTTCATCGCCGTAATAGTCTGCTTCGCCGAATCCACTTTACGCTCCCCGATCCTGTCCATGTTGTGCAGTATCTGCCTTTGCAGGTTCGAAGCATCCACGACGTCCATGTCCACGATACCCATCGTGCCGACTCCGGCGGCTGCCAGATACAGAGCTGCCGGGGAACCCAAACCTCCGGCACCGAGAAGAAGGACTTTAGATTCAAGCAGTTTTTGCTGACCGCGTTCTCCCACTTCAGGCAAGAGAAGATGCCTTTGGTAACGGTTACGTTGGTCTTGGTTCAAAGTTTTCGGTAAGTGCCAGGGGAGGTTATCGTCTTTCCATCTGTTGAATCCGCCGGCGAGCGAAGAGACTTTACTGTAGCCCATTTCGCTCAAAGTCTTGGCGGCAAAAGCAGAGCGCACTCCTCCGGCGCAATACACAACTATGGGTGTAGATTTATCGGGGATTACACCTTCTACATTCAATTCTAAAAATCCGCGGGGCAAATGCACGGCATTTGGAATCGTACCTTGCTCATACTCATCGGCTTCCCTTACGTCCAGGAAAGTGCTTTTTCCCAGTTCCTGATGAGCTTCCTCCCCTTTTATCTCCCTGATCTGTCTTCTTGTCGAAGTAAAAATTTCTCTAAAGGTAGCCAACCTCAAGCTCCTTCCGGTTAGATGAAAACGTTTTTAAAAACTATATTGAACTTTTCCGCTTAAAAAACGGTAAGCTGATAAATACTACCAAATTGGTCAGCATTTCTATTTATTCAAAACAAATAAATCCCGAAAGTATTCCTGCCTCTCAAAACTCTTTTCACATCGCCATATATACCACACGATTACGATAGACAGACAGATATCAATATTTCACGTCCCATCTTTGCGAGTTTGACCGTCAATCCTTACCGAAACACTATGGTTGAAACATGGATATGAAAGAAGTGATCAAACACAGAAGGATGACGAGAAAATTCTCGTCGCAACCTATAGCGAAAAACCTTGACAAACACATAGCCGAAATGGCTTTGCGTTCTCCGACAGCCGGCAATTGTCGTGCCATAGACATCCTCCTCTTGAACGACGAGAGATCCCTGAAGCAATTCTGGGAGGTATCGACAACCGTAGACGTATCTCTCTCTCCCGGACTCCGCTTGATCCAAAACGCACCGGTTGTGATGTTACCCCTCTACAATATCGACAAGTATCTCAACCGATACAGTCTTGACGATAAGAAGAATTCCCGACTTTACAGATTGGACCCAGACTCCTGGGACGTACCGTTCTGGATTACCGACGCATCCTTTGCCGCCATGACAATTTTACTGTCAGCAGAAAACTACGGACTGGGAGCCCTGTTTTTTCAATTGCACCGTCCCCAACAAGAAGTGCTCGGATCTTTTATGATCCCAGATCACATCAAGACCATCGGAGCCATAGCTCTAGGCTATAAAGCTTTTACGGCCGAAAAAGACACCACCGGAAATCGAAATAAGCTACCAGATGGCAAAAATGAGATCTTTCCAGGCGCAGGCAACGCTAGCGGACACGAAGACAATCTAAAAAACAGCCATATTCACGTCAACGTTTGGTGATATTTGCCGTCAAAAAATACTTGCGGCTAAGATTACCCATTGACAGGCCAAGGGCGCCTGCTCGTACTTTGATTGTGCACAAAAAGCTCCTTTAGCGCCTCAAGAGTCAGAGGCCTTGAATACAGGAATCCCTGACCGTGATCGCATTGTTCGCGCTGCAACTCCGTCAATTGCGATTCGTCTTCTATCCCCTCGGCTAAAGTGCCGATGCCAAGCGTTTTACCGAGTTGTACCAGAGTTCTGATTAAGGCATGACCTTCAGGTGACCCCGCCACCTCTTTGATAAAGCTGCCATCAATTTTCAATGTGTCAATCGGCAAACGCCTCAGGTAAGCAAGCGATGAATACCCTGTACCGAAATCGTCGATAGCTATACCTACACCAAGCTGTTTGATCTCGCGTAAACGCTTACACATCATGTCGGCGTCTCTCATCAATATGCCCTCACTTAAATCCAGTACAAGTAAGCCGGGCTCCAGTTTGGATGAGCGCAGGGCACTTTTTACATCTTGAATGATCTCGCCCGAGTCTAACTGCTGCCCGGAGATATTGACGGAAACGGGTATTTGATAACCGTCGACAGCCCAGGCGGCAGCCTGGCGGCAGGCAAGTTGCAAAACGTAATTGCCTATTTCTCCGACAACACCGGTTTCTTCGGCAAAAGGAATGAAGTCAATGGGAAATAAAGTACCGTGCGTCGGATGACGCCAACGCACCAAAGCCTCCACGCCGCTGATCCCGAGTGTCTTCAAATCGAAAACCGGCTGATATTCCAGGAAAAACTCACCGTTAGTAAGAGCGGCACGCAATTCCATCTCATGAGCCAAACGCTCCTGCAAAGCTTGTTGCATCTCCGGTTTAAATACCTTATAGCGCGCTTTGCCGGACTGCTTTGCCTGATAAAGAGCTATGTCGGCATCCCGAAGGAGATTCTCGGCGTTTTCTCTATAGCCTATCGCTATCCCGATACTGGCCCTTACGGAAAGCATTATCTGTTCCGTTTCGTCCAGAACAAAAGGCCTGGAGAGAATACCTAAAATCCTATCTGCAACTTCTTCTGGACTTGCTTCACCGGAGTGATCCTCGACAAGTATGACGAACTCATCCCCTCCGAGACGCCCGACAGTATCAGATGGCCTGACGGCAGCTTTCAGTCTGGAAGCCACGGCACCCAAAAGCTGGTCTCCCCTTTGATGGCCCAAAGTGTCGTTTACATCTTTGAAATTGTCCAAGTCGACAAATAGAACGCCCAAATCAATATCTTCGCGTTTGGTCCTGGCCAACATCTGCGCTGCCCTATCGATGACCAAAGCTCTGTTCGGCAGCCCCGTCAGAGGGTCATGAAGAGCCATATGCTTTAGTTCACCGGTTCTCTCATCAACCATTTCATAGGCTTTTTCTCTGGTTTTGGCCAACATACGGATCAACAGAGCTAGCGCTAAGGTCAGGATCAGGCCGAACAGCAATACTCCCGCTCCTTCGATCAGAGAAAGCGGGCTTGCCGATTCAACGAAATCTATGGTCCAGATCGAGTCCACATCCGAGGAAATACTAAGCGGCAAAAGACCAGATACGCTATGGCCGTATTGACCGACTTCCATATTGGTGCCGGATTGTTTGAGGTATAAGGATATGTGGGCGCTGGGTATAGTTTTGGCGGCAAAACCAAGCACCTTGGAGACCGAAAATGCCCCCAGAGTCCAGCCCGCAAGATCGGCACTTCGAGCAGCGCCACCTTGGGGAATGATCGAACCACGATAAACCGGAGCCACAATAAAGAACTCTTTTGGATAAGAGGTGATGGGGGGTACGACCTCGAAAGAGGCATTGTCTTGTGTAGTCGTCAACACTTTGGCAAAAGGAGACAATTTGACCGCCGAATCACAATAGTCAAAGGTTGCTTCCGCTGCATATAAAGGTTTACCGACCACATATCCGAGCTTCATCAAGCAGTAGTATGGCCTTACCCCTCCTGGGTATACTTTGTAATCAGCGGGAGAAGGTACGGGAATACCGTACGGTTTGTCGGCATAAAGTTGAGCGGCAAAATTATATAAATTGCTGTTTGACACTTTCACAATGTAAGAAAATCCCACATCCCCTACAGATTTAGGACCCAAATTGGTGCCACGATACCAAGATGCAAACATGGAGTTTGTAATATTTGGAAATAGAGATACCAAGGCTCTCTGTGCGGAAAGATAGCCCATGTCGCTTCTGAATGCGATCCCTATTTGCTCTTGTGCCGCCGAGGCTTGACTATAAAAAGAAGCTCTTTCCTGATCCCGGACAGCCTTATACCAGCCGAAACCGGCTAAAAGTGATACGACCGTTCCAAGCAATAACGTCAACACGAAAGGGGTTTTATACCACCTACGCTTTGCATAAGAAGAAGATACTATACTCCCCTGATCATAGAGTATTCTTTTTTTTCTCTTGATATTGGATCTGCTGACAGGACGACCCTGCCCGGAAACAGAATATGTCCCGACTCGACTCATCTGACCTCCGAGAAATATTTAATGTGACAAGACCCGATAGCACTATCATATAGCCACTTTGAGACCGGCAGACCACTCATGGAGATACTAACGACAAGATGGGATATTTTTTACCTTATGATAAGTCTTAGCGTATCAAGATATAAAATTTATCTTCCAAAACATCCATTTGCCATATTATTCTACAATGTGATGTCTTTTTGTTAATCTGACTATACAAAGTAGCGGTTAATGCATTAGAACAACGAGCACTGGAATCAAACAAAACTCAAATAAAATTGCCAAATTCCGGTTTTACTATTCCTCGGCTTATAGCATTTAATAATCGTCTAAATAAGGGATTGTAAACATGACCAGCCGCGACAAAAAGATCCTCATTATAGATCTCGGTTCAAGCTCGATAAGATTTTTCACGATGGACCAAAATGCGGTCATGACATTGGTCGCAACGGATAGGTTGCCAACGGAAAAGCTGAGAGGTAACATTGCCACTATCGATGTCTCTCTGTTGCCTGAGATGTTATTAAATCACGCATCGGCCATAATAAAGTCTATAGGAAGCGTTGCCGCAGTGGCGATTACCAATCAGCGCGCCAGTACGGTCATATACGACAAGACACAGAGACCCTTGGGAAAAGCTATCAGTTGGCAAGATTTTAGAACGATAGGGCGATGTATGACTCTGGCCGCAAGTCATGACATTCACCTGGCGCCCAACCACAGTGCCACCAAAATTGAAGTTCTGCTCGACATGTTTGACAAAGAAAGACTCAAATGTGACTCTTACAGAGTCGGCACACTAGATAATTATGTAGCATCTGTACTCTCAAAAGGCAAATCGCATATTACGGATATGTCAAATGCCAGCTTGACCGGTCTTATCGATCGAGATACGCTTCAATACGATGGAAACATCCTGAAAGCACTCAACATCCCGAAAGATATTTTACCCGACCTGGTAAATTCAATTGATGTTGTGGGGTATGCTTCTTTACTACCTGATTCTCCCCCGATAGCAACCATTCTCGGCGATCAGCAAGCCTCTATGATCGGACAAGGTTGCATTGAAAAATCGATGATAAAGGCAACCTTTGGGACCGGCGCCATGGTGGACGTCAATACAGGGAACGCTTCGAGGAATAAGTCTTTACTTGGTCCCTATGGCTGCACCGAAATAGTTGCCTATAAAACACCTGAGTCATGTCACTATGGCGTTGAGGCCATAGGTCTTTCGGCCGGATCGGCTCTCGATTGGCTCTGCGGGGATTTGGGTTTGATCAAAAACCCGGCGGAATCCGATACTCTGGCAGCAAACGTTCAAGACAGTGGCGGAGTCTGCTTTGTCCCGGCTCAACAGGGACTGGGCACACCGGTTTGGGATTTCGGTGCTAAAGCGATCCTGACGGGCATAGGACCAGCCACGACCAAAAGTGAGATCGTGAGGGCCGTATTGGAAGGTATCGCCAACATCGGTGTTGACCTCATCGAGGCGGCTCTGGGTGAATGCGCCATTACGGATCGTTCTTTGGCTGTCAATGTCGACGGAGGGATGTCTACCAACGATACTTTCCTGCAACTACTTGCAGACTTGACATTTCGACCCATCCATGTAGCCGGTCATAGCGAAGCCACCGCATACGGAGCCGGACTTGCCGCTTTGGTAGCCATCGGTCATTATAAAAATTTAAAAGAAGCGACCACAAATTGCCGGCCGGGTCGAATTATCAATCCTCTAAAGAAATTGGATAGACAAAGATGGTTGGAGGCAAGGTCAAGGGCAGAAAAAAACGTTCCGGCGCTGAGCGCCATTAAATTTTGATACAGATAGTACCGGTGATTAAAAGACTGTCGCTTATTTGTAGACTTTTCGAATATGCAATGCCCCGGGTGAAGCCAGCCTGTCCAAAAACAGCAACCCGTCCAGATGATCTATTTCATGTTGTAATGCTCTGGCCTCGAAAGCGTCGCTTTCTATCACAACTTCGGCAGCCTCCAAAGTTTTAGCGACAATTGTGATCCTAGTGAAACGACTGACATCTCCCGTCAGTTCCGGAACACTCATGCATCCTTCCCTGGCGAGTTCGGGGTCGCTTTTCTCGATAATGACAGGGTCAAATAAAACCATTTCCCCATGACAAATTTTTGTTTTTTTATGACCCGTAACGTTGACGGCGAAAGCCCTCTGAGATACTCCGATTTGTGGTGCCGCCAAACCTACACACCCCGGAGATGCGTACATGGTATCTAGAAGATCTTTCGCCAATTCACGACAAAAATCATCTATCTCCCCTACGGGAGCTGCCGGATTTCTGTCAATTTCCTCATGATTTACAACGCGTCTTATGGACATTCAATAATACCAATTTTCGTTACATAAAAATTTTACGGCAAATAACGCTTTTCTCTCCGAGATTTTAAACGGCTTTACATCGGAAATAAAAAATCGTTTTGTCAAAAGCTTTTCAAAGTAGGTCCGGATCGGCTGACGATACCTTGCATGTAATCCCCAAAGTTTCCGCTTCTTCGCTCAGATAGCGGGTGATTTCCTCGGGAGAGATGGTGTTGGCAAGCTCTACGGTCATAACAAGTACATACGTATTGGCAACCAGTCTTGTGGCCAGATCGACAATCGAAGAATTGACGGCCGCTATTTTCCCCGTCATCCTACTTACTATCCCTATCCGGTCGGCTCCGTGTATGGAAACAAACAGGCATTTTCGTTCATTAAAGGACTCCCCTTTGTCGCTCCCGGAGATGCTTTCCTGTCCGCTACCCAAACCATCATGCAATTTGACAACCGAGATATGCAGCCCGAATTCTCTGACCGCTTCGGCGAGAGCCGATTTTATAATTTCTTTGATCTCATCGGAATCGGCCATCTCCGCTTGAGCGGTAACGGCCGAAATATCATGTTTGTCTCCGTTGGAAGAACCCCCACTTATAGATAGCTCACTTTTACTTTTTGCCGATAGGGAAATGGTCTCTTCGGAAATATCCTCTATTGCTATTGTCATCATGATAGAAAACTGACCGCGCAATATGGTCATTCTGGAGTCTTCCAAATTGCAACCCAAGTGGGTCAGAGCCTCCGTAACGGCTGCAACTATACCCGCTTGATCCGGACCGTTGGCATGCAACATATATCGGTGCACTAATTCTCATCCCCATCTTCGAAAGTGGCAGCTTGCGGATGCGATTTACCGTTTATTCCAGATAATCGCGGCAAAAGCGAGTCCACCTCCTCTTTAGCGCGCATAATACGGGAATCCAACTCTTCCACAATCTCAACCGCACGCTTAAAACGCACTTGCAGTATATCCACGTCTACGGAACCGGCATCTAATTGTCCTATGATGTCATCTAATTCTTCCAATGCCTGTTCATATGATAAAGATTGGACATTTGTCCCTGTTTGTTCTAAAGACATGTTGGTCAACTTTCATTTGTCTGTGGTAGCAATTTGTCAACTATTACCGAAAATAATCTTATTGATACAAATTTAGAGCGACATCGAATTATCATTTTACCTCTACCTCTATATTCCCATCGCTCATGAATACAGAGAGCGGATCGCCTTGTTTGAGGCCGGTCACTGATTTTATGACCGCTCCGTTTTTATCTCTGACAAGCGACCAGCCTCTTGTCATCTGCTTTTTGGGGTCAAGGGCATTTATTACGGCCCGTCTTTGTTGCAAAGCAAAAATTTGCTGATCCAGCGAGTTGGCAATTATCCTTGGCAATACGGCTTTGGTTTCCCTGATAAAAAAGTTGTACTGTCCGATCTGCCGTAAGCATGATTGCTCCAGCATCGCGACCTTTTCGGCTAATTTAACTGACTGTAAAGCAAAATTACGTTCTACTCCGGAGCTCAATTCCCTTCTGGCTTGTGACAAGGTATCGGCGGAAAAGTTGATTAGCTCCTGCGTTTTTGTCACAACCGACTCCAAAGCGGACATAACCTTCAAATAATAGCTCGCGACTTCTTCTACAAGGGCTTCCCCGCATGCCGTTGGAGTGATGAACGTGGAGTGCGCCACCAAATCAGCGACGGAATTGTCGCCGGTATGACCTATACCGGTCCAAACCGGATACGGTGATGCCGCTATAGCCAAAGCCACTTCTTCCCTGTCAAACACCGCCAGATCATTCTTGGAACCGCCGCCGCGCACGATACAAATTACATCGACCTCCGGGCCACTTTGAGCAAATTTATGAAGGGCCGCGGATATTTGACGCGCAGCCTCTTGCCCCTGAACCAATGATGGTTCCAAGGCAACTTGGAAATTAAACCCGGATCTGGCAAGCCTTCCCATGAAATCTTTGTGGCCTTCGCTCTGGGGGCTGGTAATCAGTCCTATCCTGAGCGGGACTATAGGAAGCTTCAATAGATGATTGAGATCATATAAGCCTCGCTCTTTCAAGAGATGAATTAATCTCAGGCGCTGCCCTGCTATTTGCCCCAAAAGGGCATCGACATCCAGCTTATTCATTACCAGGCGGACTTTACCGGCGCCGTCCCATACAGATACTTTCCCTCTGACTTTTATCACGCGACCTTCTTCTAAGGTCATACCCACTTGCTCAAGATCGCGCTGTATAGACCACCAATTTGACTTCCAACACACCACATCCAAGGTCTTGGCGGCCGCCACGGAAGCACTTGACGAACTTTTCCATATAGCCTGTGAAGGTGACATGTGGGCATTACCCTCGGCGTCAAATACGACCGTGTCGTCTTTGAGAGCGTCTACAAGTTCTATATAACGATGGCCCTTTGATTCGCGCAATTTCCTGACTTCCCCGATCACCCAAATGTCACGCGGGAAAGCGGAATCGATGACATTGTTCAACCTTTGATAAAAAGCCCCCACCGTTAGCACGGTACCGAGAGCATCATCTGATTGGAGACTCTTTATATCTTGCTGATCACCGTTTTTATCAACGTCTACCGACTCGGCATGTGTTTGAATTCCCGGTTCGCCGGCATTGGCAAGCTTATCCGAATCAAGACCGAAAAAATCAAAAGTCTGATCCTCTGTGGGTTTCATAGCCGCTTGCCTAGAAGAAGTCGAGGTTTTACGCACTCTGGTGGTCTTTTCATTAATTTTCTCGCCGTCGTCTATAAAACCGAAACTTTGAGCTTGACCTATATCCCTATTCATTGTCACCTAAAATTCCAATATAGTAGGTTGAAGACATTTTTGAGGTCAAAGCCGGATATATTATATCAGCGCTCGGCTTAGATACCTGTATCTATCCGTCTTATACGAATAGATACAAATCCCGTTAATCGTTTGGTTGTACTATCGCAACCGGACCTGTCAGTAAAGCTTTATTTTGTACACCACTGTCGGACATATCTGTCTTGACTCCGGGAAAATCTTTATTCGCTCTAAAGAGCATCTCATTTAGGACAAGTGGGTCTCCGTGCGGTTCACAGCATGATCCCCCTATACCTATTGTGCATCCTTGCGTATCGGTCAAACTCTCGTTGAGCATATTTTGCAAAATACCGTTTAGCTTATTCATAACTTGTTCCACTCCTTGACGATCCGTATCGGGAAGCAACATCACAAACTCGGTATCGCCAAAGTACGACACCACGTCACCTCCTCTGGCTTGTGAGGACATAATGTCGGCTACTTTTAGGAGAAACTCTTCCCTGGATACTTCCTTTCCTAGGACCCCTTCTATGGTCACCTTAATCAGGCCTACGGGTTCACCCTGCCTGTCGGCATGGGCAAGCAAATAATTTGAGATAAAAGAAAGCCCTTTTTTGTTCGGAAGTCCCAGGATATCGTCTGCCATCACGCAGGCATTCAAAGCTATTTCGTGCTCGATAATAGAAGAGAGATGGCGGACAATCACCAGATGGTTATCATCAAATTGGTGATTCACGCTATCGGCAAGATAAAAAGCCCCTATCCGTTCACCGTTGGTGGCTTTGATAACACTACCTATTATATATTTGACTTCGCTATATTCCAGACCGAGCAGTTGAATTGCGCGTTGTGACCTCGGTGTGGTATCGGTAGAGTTAGCGACGAGCCAACCTTCTTCTGATTCAATAATCTCCGCAGCGACCGAGACGCCTCTTTCAACCTGGGAGTTTTTTGTACCATAAAAAGCCGTTCTCACCTCGTTTCCTTCTTCAAGAAAGGAAACTGTCGAAAACGGATACTTAAAAAATGCCTTGCCAAGATTGAGCACCACATCGGAAATATAATCATAAGCCCCGCTCAAAGCGTTAGTACCAAGAAGGGTAGCCAATCTGATGGATTCATCTATTGGCAAATTATTTAATTTCATTATTGAAATATAGTAGTAACCGTATCTGTGTTTGAAAAGACTTTTTTCTAAGAAATTATCGTTTTGTGATAAACCGTATAACCTTGTAGCCGGAAACACTTCATATTTTCAATCGCCAAAAGATCAGTGGTTGCCGATGCGTCAACTAACATATCTTTACCCAAGCATTTAACTTGCTAGGATTGACAGATCGCTGCAAATCTAGAAATCAATTGCGGCCATTTAGAGGATTTTGATGAATTAAAAGGAATATAGACATCAACTCCGATAAAAACACCCTATATCAACTACCCTGATATATATTACATATGATTTTCTAAAAAGCTTCTCTTTAAATCTAGATAGCCTATGGTAAACGCGAGCTTCGATACCCCTCTACCCCTCTCGGCAAGTAGGCAGCAGATCCTTGAGAGCTCAACGCATACATTTCACTTCCAATTGAGGGTAAAACATGATTAGGCATATACTTTGCGTATGATTCTGAGACAAATGTATAAAACATGATCAATGGATACTTTTTCCTGACATAAGCTATAGCTATGTCTTCAGAACAGGTCATAGGTAGCTACCCGGAAATACCGAACCAACCGAATTATCCACAGATAGAAGAGAAGATCTTGGAATACTGGGATAACGATCAAACTTTCCGAGCTTCTATAGAAGACAGAGACGGATCCGAAGAAATTGTTTTCTACGACGGTCCTCCGTTTGCCAACGGACTTCCCCATTATGGGCACCTATTGACAGGCTTTGTAAAAGACGCCATGCCGCGCTACTTTACCATGCGCGGCAAAAAAGTTGAACGCCGCTTTGGTTGGGACTGCCATGGCTTGCCTGCAGAGACAGAGGCTGAAAAAAACCTTCACGTAGCCGGGCGAAACCAAATAAACCAACTCGGAGTTGACGTCTTTAATGACTATTGCCGCAGTTCGGTGCTGAAATACGTAAAAGAATGGGAACATTATGTAAAGCGTTCCGGAAGATGGGTAGATTTCCAAAACGACTACAAAACCATGGACCTCTCGTTTATGGAAAGTGTGATGTGGGCTTTCGCCACCCTTTACAGAGAAGGCCTCATCTATGAAGACTACAGAGTCCTGCCTTATTGCTGGGAATGTGAAACTCCTCTCTCCAATTTTGAAACACGCCAAGATGATGCCTATCGTGAACGTAATGATACGGCGGTAACGGTCGCATTCGAGTTGACCGAGGAGAGTATGGACAGGCTCGGGTTGAAAGGCAGGTCTGCCAAAATAGCGGTGTGGACCACCACCCCATGGACATTACCTTCCAACTTGGCCTTGGCCGTAGGGGGGGATATATCCTATACCGTTGCAGCCGGAACGGATAACACAGATGCGACAGGTAACGAATTCCTCATCGTAGCCGAGGCAAGATATGCCGTTTACGAAGAACAATTGGCTGACTATGAACCGGTCGGCAAACTCAAAGGTCAAGACCTTATCGGATTGACATATAAACCACTTTTTGATTACTTTACAGATACCCCAAATTCATTCGTCGTGCTAGCCGGCGACTTTGTGAGCACCGAAGAAGGTACGGGCATAGTGCACTTGGCCCCCGGGTTTGGAGAAGACGATCAAAGAATATGTGCCGAGAACAACATACCTGTTGTATGCCCGGTCGACAGCCAGGGTCGCTTCGATACCACAGTGCCAGACTTCGTTGGTTTACAGGTTTTTGATGCCAATGCCGAAATTATCAAAGCTCTGACAGCCAAAGAGGCTTTATTGAAAACAGAACAATACCTACATAACTACCCCCACTGCTGGAGAACCGATACACCTTTGATCTACAAAGCAGTCTCATCTTTTTTTGTCAAAGTCACCGACATTAGAGATAAAATGGTTGATCTAAATACCAGGGAGATCCATTTTCAACCTAGTCACGTCGGTAGCGGAGCTTTTGGCAACTGGCTAAAAGGTGCCCGCGACTGGTCTATAACAAGAAACAGATTCTGGGGATCGCCGATTCCCGTATGGAAAAGTGACGATCCCAACTATCCGCGTATGGATGTATATGCCACTTTGGATGAAATTGAGAGAGACTTCGGCGTACGCCCAACCGATTTACACAGGCCACATGTAGACGAACTTGTCAGAACGAATCCGGATGATCCTACAGGTAAGTCGATGATGAGAAGGGTGGAAGACGTCCTAGACTGCTGGTTTGATTCCGGTGCCATGCCGTTTGCCCAGCTCCACTATCCTCTTGAAAACAAAGACCACTTTGAATCAAATTTCCCGGCTGATTTCATTTGTGAATATGTCGGGCAGACGCGAGGATGGTTCTACAGCCTGCACGTACTCTCGACGGCTTTGTTCAACAAGCCGGCCTTCTCAAATTGTATAGCGCATGGAGTCGTTCTCGGTAGCGACGGAAGGAAACTGTCAAAGAGATTAAAGAACTATCCTGATCCGGAAGCGTTTTTCAATGAAATAGGGGCCGACGCCATGCGCTGGTACCTGCTTTCCTCTTCAGTGTTGCGTGGACAAGACGTGGTGATGGAAAAAAGCCACATGGCCGAGCCGGTAAGGCAAATACTAAATCCGATTTACAATACTTGGTATTTCCTATCCCTATATGGTTTAAGTGATCATACAGTAGGTAGATTTCGCACTGATCAGTCTTCTATTATGGATCGCTATATCCTAGCTAAGACAGGAAAACTTATTGAAGAAGTAACCGAAGCACTTGAAGCATACGATATACCTGCGGCACTTGCACCTATAGCTAACTTTCTCGATGCTTTGACGAACTGGTATATTAGGCGAAGCCGTGAGCGTTTCTGGCGTCCAAATTCTGCCACGGTCGATACAGAAAATACGCTTGTGTCGTCAGATATAGATACCGTATCTTCACCACCTGATACCGATAAGCAGGACGCTTACGATACCTTGCATACGACACTTTATATAGTGTGTAAACTTACCGCCCCTTTTCTGCCTTTTCTGTCGGAATTCATCTACAAAGGTTTGACGCCGGAAAGAAGTGTCCACTTGTCTAAATGGCCCACACGGGAATTGCTCCCGAGTGATGACCGTTTGGTGCGCACAATGGATCTGGTACGTGAAATTTGCTCCCAAGCCCACTCTCTTCGTAAAGCTTCGGGAATACGAGCCAGACTACCTTTGAGCTCAGTAACAATTGTATCTCCATATAACAGTGATCTAACCGATTATGCTCAGCTCATTGCGGAAGAAATTAACACGAAAAATGTTTTTTTCAAAAATAATCCAGATTTATACATCAAAAGAGAACTGACTATCCTTCCTTCGCTTCTTGGCCCCCGTATAGGATCAAAGACACAAGAAGTTATCAGAAATGCCAAAAGCGGTAACTATCTGATTACCGAAAACGGCAATGTAGCGGTAGCCGGTATCGAACTACAACCTGATGAATATAAGCTAAGTTTACGCCCGGTCGAAGAAAGTACGACACGGGTAATAGGCTCTGACGACACGGTCATCGTCCTAGATTTGACTTTGACTGACGAATTGCTGTCGGAAGGATTAGCCAGAGACCTAATCAGGCATATTCAGCAAGCAAGAAGAGAGGCCGATCTCCTGGTTTCAGACAGGATTGATCTTTTGGTATCCCTGCAATACGATACGTTAAACCAACTCTGCATACGCAGAGAATTGAGAACCACCAGATCAAGCAATGATGTGAACACCGACAAAGGTGAAGCTATCAACTATCCATTTGTAAATGAAGTAAAAAGTGCTACATTGACTACAAATTTATATATAGCCATTGGAGATGATGAAAGTAAAAAGGATTTAATTAACTCTAATAAAAAGAAATCTTGCTATACTGGATCCAATATTGTTATGCCACCAGAGTCACTTCATCTTGAAAACTGGTTTTACAAATCCATTGATTTAGACAATGCCGTCTGCGAATTCTGGCTCAAAAAAACTACATAAGACTAAAACCTTATGTTGAACAAGGACGGTCTTTTATATCAGGATGCATGAAAACTCTATTTGACATATTTAAACTATGAACTTTTTTGCCTGTTGACATAAAGAGTTTAGCCGCCTGAACTATAAGAGGTAATATATGCCGAAATAGAATCCTCAATAGATGCAGGTAACCATTTGAGCTCTCTTTGCGCTTTAGAAGTATCAATCTTGATATTGGTCAATAGATAGTCTAGTTCACCTCTGCTGAGAATAGGTTTTATTTTAAATATACCTGCCAATCTTTCCGATATATTTGCTAGTAACATAGCTATTTTCGGATTAATTTGTTTTGGTAAGCGTTTCAATCCCGCTATCTCTACAAGCAAAGTAGCCAACTCTAATGTAGAGAGAGTATCATCGCAGAGTAGATAATTATTGCTTCTTCTACCGAGTAAATAGGCTTGACAAACACCATGCCCGAAAGATTCTTCGTACAACAATGACATAGACCCCGGGGGTATAAAGGGTAATTTTTCTTTTAAAATAGGTCTTATAAAACCCGTATCTATTGACCCCGTGACCGAAGCAGGACCAAAAATCCCAGATGGATTTACAATCACTAATTCTGTATTGTACTCTACAGCTAGCTTTTGCAGCTCTCTTTCAGCTGTTATTTTCGAATTGACATAAGGTGATCTACCGCTTACTGCTATCGGCTGCTCTTCGCTTAATGCTGTGTATGCTCCCTGTTCAAAAACATCAACAGTACTTATGTGTATAAACCTTTTAAGTGAGCAACGTTCTGCAATCTTAAAAAGCTTTATTGCCAACAAGACATTAACTTTAAGATCG
>JAJZMK010000067.1 GCA_021798275.1 Actinomycetes bacterium
AAAAATATATCGCCTCCGCCGCAAGAAATAAGCCTACTCAGGTCATATGACCCCGACTCAGAAGAAGGTGCTTTTGTACCAGATCCCTACTATCACGGGCAAGAGGCCTTCGATGAAACTTTGGAAATAATCGAAGTATCATGTAAACATTTTGTACAAAGCTTGATAAAAATATTTACCGATATTTAACGATCCGCTTCGCTTGCAGAGCCAAACAAGGTAGCGAGCTTATCGCTAAGAAAATTAACCGCGTCCGGATTGATATTCCACCATACCCATTTGCCTTTCTTCTCGGCTACGATCAGACCCGCTTCGGCAAGTACTTTCGTATGATGCGATATGGTCGGCTGGCTCTTTTGTACCGGTTCTTCCAAATCGCAGGAACACAGGGAACCCCTGGAACTGATAATTGCCGCAATTTGTAAGCGGACCGGATCGGCAAGAGCCATCAGAATTTGTGATAACCGTTTTTCATCACCGGCACTATAAGATAGATTCAGGTTTCTGCCATTACATTGGCTCTCTGTATCCTTCATATACTTACACCTCTTTGTTATAATTTAGCGCATTATTTATAACCTATGTATATCCAGTGTACACCCGATAAATATAGGTTAGCGGTCATGTAGAAAACAATTAGCAAAAAGTTGCTAAAATCGTTTCCTCGGCCGTTAAATCTAGTTAGTATGTTTACGTGACACCGCTTGATTTCGTATTGATACTGTTTTTTATATCTATTGCCGCGGGAGTTCTCGGTTCCCTGATAGGCCTCGGAGGAGGCGTGGTTGTGGTGCCCGTACTTACCATCCTATTTCACATCGATATCAGACTTGCCATAGGCGCTTCCATAGTTTCCGTCATAGCGACATCCAGCGGCGCGGCCGCCACATATGTCAAAGAGAAAATGACGAATCTTCGAGCCGGTATGTTCTTAGAGATCGCCACTACCACGGGAGCCATATCGGGAGCTTACCTGACAACGGTTTTATCTCCGCGATTTTTATTTATACTCTTTGGCATTGTCCTTGCTTACTCGGCTTTCGCCGTGTTCCACAAGCGCCATGCGGCAGCTGTTTTGACGACTTCCGACGACAAAATAGCAAATTACTTCCAGCTCCACGGCTCTTATTATGACGAAGCTGAACAAAAAGAGATTGACTATAAAGTTACCGGCACCAGACTGGGACTTGTCATGATGTACATAGCCGGAATGGTATCGGCACTTCTTGGGATAGGATCTGGAGCACTGAAAGTTCCCGCTATGGATCTCGCCATGCATCTCCCGATGAAAGTTTCCACAGCCACAAGCAACTTCATGATCGGAGTAACGGCAGCGGCAAGTGCCGGGTTCTACTTTGCCAGAGGCCAGATTGATCCGATCATAGCGGCCCCCGTGGCAGCGGGAGTTCTGGCCGGGGCCATGGTAGGGGCCAGAATCCTCGGAAAAGTAACTAACGGAGCGGTTCGGATCGTTTTTGTTATCGTGCTTGTCGTAATAGCCGTCGAGATGCTGCAGAGGGGTATTTGATTATGACAGATGCCACAAAACAGCCCGGTGCTGCGCAAAAGAAAAGAAGAGAACCGGACGAGGTCAAAGTCAGACAGACGGAAATCGCCATTTCCTACGTCCTACGTACCGGAGTCATCCTGTCTGTTATTCTGGTCTCGGCCGGATTGGGACTTGCCTTTGCCCACCACAGCTCTTATCTCACCGGCTCTTCACATACGACATATAAATCCCTCACCTCTCTTTCCTATCATTTCCCCCATACCATCACACAATTATTTTCCGATTTGGGTCACGGTGATGGCCGGGGACTGATAGGACTGGGATTGATCATTCTCATCTTGACTCCGGTGCTGCGGGTTGGCGTCGGAGTACTGAGTTTTATATACGAGAAAGATCCGCCCATGACTTTGGTCACTCTCTTTGTCTTGGGAGTTTTAATACTTTCTTTCTTCCTGGGTTAAAATTTATCTCCGGCATTACAACACACTTTGAAAACGTTTTACACACTTTGGCTTTTGCTAATATTCTTGGATGATTGCTAGAAAATTAAACTAGAGACCACAGGAAACGATACTATGAACGCCACAGCTCAACCAGCGATTTTCTCCCAAGGAGCTCCGGCTCATTTGCACTTACAATTCAAAGCATATTCTGAAGATGATTTTGTCGAAGCAACCGGTAAAGCCGCTTCCTTTGCCTTGGAGCTTCCGTCTGTCAACAAAGTAGGCATAGTAGTTGGTTTCAGACCTTCGGGGATAAAAGAAAAATTATTTTCCGATCTGGAAAACGATATCAATGACTTTTCCCCTATCGTAGGAAAAGACGGCTTTACTATGCCCGCTAACCAACAAGATATCTGGGTCTGGTTAACTTCGGCCAAAGAAGATTCCCTTTTTGATACCGGTACCGAGCTGCTCTCCATATTGGGATCAACCACGGAACTTGTCGATGAAAGAAAGGGGTTTTCATACAGAGACGGTAGAGACCTGACCGGCTTCATCGACGGGACGGAAAATCCTTCTCTGTCAGAAGCAGCTCAAGTAGCCTTGATATCGGAAGGAAAACTGCGGGGAGCCTCCCTCTGCCTGCTCCAGATCTGGCGCCACGATCTGAAAAGCTTTGCCAAATTAGATACCGGTGCTCAAGAAGATGTATTTGGAAGAACAAAAAGCTCCAGCGAAGAACTCGATGACAGCAAAAAACCACATAATTCCCACATCGCCAGAGTTGTCATAGAAGAAAATCACGGCGAATTAGAAATTTTTAGACAAAGCGTTCCATACGGAAACCTCACAGAGCACGGACTTGTATTTCTCGCTTTCACCGCCGAGCAACGAAGAATCGAACTGATGCTTAAAAACATGGCAGGTGCCTCAGAAGACGGTATCAGAGATGCCCTGACGTCATACTCGACACCGCTGTCTGGTGCATATTACTTTGTCCCAACGATAGAAATGCTCAGGTACTTGAGTCAGGACCAAATAAAATAATCGGCCCATCCGATAAGTATGGTCTTTTCTCCGCCGCATCAAAGCTAAACGGATAAAATACATATTCGTATCTTCCGGCACACCTTGGAACTATACTTGACAGATGCGGTAGAGAATGACGCCCGGGTAGCTCAGAGGCAGAGCAGCGCCCTCGTAATGCGCAGGTCGTGGGTTCGATTCCCACCTCGGGCTCTTTATCACACCATAATCGGCGTTTGAGTTGTGACCTTGCAGATATGCTGTAGGAGTCCATTGAACAATAGATGATCAGAAGGTAATCGGGGTCATAGTCTTGGCAAAAACGAACGATTCTGCTTTTTTAATCGAGAGCTTTAGCTATTTTTGGTATCTCAAGCCTTATTAGAAGTAGATATAAGGTTTTCTATATCCTTTTTTGTTTATCAAGTTACCAATAGTTTTGATATTCTGGCAAGATTCACAGCAGCCGCTCTTTGACTGATGCAAAACTGGGATTTTTCTAAACCAATGTATCTGCTCTTTCTCCCTCCATGTGAACCTACCCCCATAGACCGGACACCTTAGACCAGCTTGTCTGGAGGAGTAGGATTGTTATCTATGAGTAGTAATATGCCCCATCACCGCTATAGTGAGGAATTCAAAAGTGAGGTGACCCAGTTTAAGTAGACACCTCCTTGGCCGCGGGTGGCGTTTCAGCCGGATGTGACCGGGACCGCCCGAAGTGTTGCGAGCATCCGATCGAATATGTCCCTCCACGGCCACTGCTCGGTCATGCGCAGCATTCGGGCCCGGAGCGGGTGATAGCCGCAGACCTTGATGTAGCCGAAGGAGGCACCCTTTTTCTTGTGTCCGCCACCTCACAGATCGTTGAGTCGACGTCGACCACGAGGCGTTCTGGGCCGGGACCCGCCTCCATAGCTCACGCGGATGGAGCACCTCGGCGGTGATGGCCTCAAACTGTCGGAGGTAATCAAAGGTGAAGGAGCGGAAGAAGCTCCCGAGATTGAATGGTCCCTCACCCTATGGCCGAGAACGGAAGCGATGCTGCCTGCGCGCAGGACGCTCGCGTGGTCAATATGGCTCGCACCCGTCAAGATCGCGTGCACGAACGTGAGGACCTTGCGACCGGGGAGCGCACCGCCGACGTGCCCGGCATTCGCGACGAGGCTCGGCTCGTCGAAGGTCACGCGGATCCAGTCGGGACGGCGCGATTCTGACGACACAGAAAGTGTCTCCCTGTGCTGGTGCTAGATAGCGACTCAGGCATAGCCATTCTCCCAACC
>JAJZMK010000036.1 GCA_021798275.1 Actinomycetes bacterium
CAATGGCTACCGTCATCTGTGCTTTAGCTACTATGACTTGGGCATCCGTTGAGTCAAAACGGCCGTCGGAGATTTCGGTTTGTGTCATTCTCGCAGATCCCTTCCGGTGTAGGTTATAAATACCGTTTCCAAGGTAGGCTCAGATATCGAGACATTTGTAACTTCTGATCCCGCATCATCTGCCGCCGCCACTATTTTGGAGAGTAAATTATCTGTCTTTCCGATTTGCAACTCGAGACCACCGGCGTAGAGGCGTGTTTTAATTACCTGTGGTAAGTGTTTAGTGACGGCATCACTGAATTGCTGCAGGTTGGTTTTTACTTCCAATTGGACTATTGTATCTATACCAACAGATTTTTTCAAATTGGAGGGTGTGTCAAGCGCTAAAATCTTGCCGTGGTCCATAATCGCGACCCTGTTGCATAGCTGATCGGCCTCTTCCATGTAGTGGGTTGTCAAACAGATCGTCTGTCCTTCCTTGTTTAGTTCCCGGAGAATTTCCCAAAGCACCAGTCGGCTCTGGGGATCCAAACCCGTGGTTGGTTCATCCATAAAAAGTACAGCCGGCCTGTGCATGATTGCCCGCGCTACCATCAGCCGTTGAGCCATTCCACCTGATAGTGCGTAAACGCTTTTGTCTCCCCATGCGGAAAGTTGAAATTCTTCCAACAATTTATCCGCCTCGACCAAGGAGTTCTTTTTGTCCATTCCAAACAGTAGACCGTGGAAATAAAGGTTTTCCTTGACCGTCAAAGCCCTGTCTAGAGTATTTTGCTGTGATACGATGCCCATAAGTTGCTTGGCAAGACTCGGATGTTTTCTGACGTCGATGCTTGCTACAAAAGCGTTTCCCGAAGTCGGTATGATCCTCGTTGTCAGCATTCCTGCCGTAGTGGTTTTCCCGGCTCCATTTGGTCCGAGGAGACCAAAGACTTCCCCAGTGTATACTTCCAAATCTAAGTTGTCGACGGCAGCTTTTTCCATCCCTCTATATGTTTTTGTGAGGGCAGATGTCTTGATGATCACCCCGTTATTATTGTTATCTGCTGTCATATATACCTAAATTCTTAACCGGAAGGTTGAGTTGCAACTTGGCATCAACTTATGTTATGACAGACTATAGCGTATCGATGGGCAATTCGTTTCTTTGCTAACCGGTTTTATGCCGAAGTGAAATCTAAAAAGAAAGATGACAAGAGAGAGCGAAGATGTCAATGGTCTTTGATGACTCGGGTAATATATATATGGGCAATCCATCTCATATAAATGCATTTATATGAGAATTTCTATTTGTCGGGGAATAATTTCGCTATAAAATCGTTATATATAGTGTTCTCTATTTTAGATAGTAAACCATAAATAAAGCAAAAATCAAGATAGATGTCGACGGTCAAAGTGAAATGAACAGCCATGCTAACTTTAAAGGTATACAACAAATTACTTTTTCTCTCCAAGGAAACATTTTCTTCTCTCAAAGTACCAAATTATAGAAAATATACGCTCTCGCAGTCGCTCTCTCTGATAGGTACCTGGATGCAGGGAACGGGGCAGTCTTGGTTGGTATTGGTCATGACGCATTCGGCTACCGATTTGGGAATAGTGGTGGCTCTGCAGACCTTACCGACTTTACTTCTCGGTCCTTATGCCGGATTGATTGCCGATCGCAGCGACAAGAGAAAATTGCTGTTTTGGCTACAAATAGCTATGGGTTTACAGGCCTTGATCTTAGCTATTTGGACCTTTACCAGGACAATCAATTACGGGGAATTGTTAATTATGGCTACCATTTTGGGCATCAATAATTGTTTTGAAAATCCCGCCAGACAAGCTTTTGTACTGGAAATGGTAGGTCGCGACGAAGTGAGAAATGCTATCAGTCTGAATTCCACATTTATCAATGTGGCCCGGGCAATCGGACCGGCTATTGCCGGAGTCATCATAGCATCTGCCGGCGAGGGTTGGTGTTTTGCCATCAATGCTTTGAGCTTTATTCCGGTTGGTTTTGCTCTTCATCGTATGGATATTACGGCCCTTCGTCCCAGCGAGGCGGTAGAAAAATCCAAAGGACAATTATTGGACGGCTTCAGATATGTACGAAAGACACCTGAATTACTTGTACCGCTGATTATGATGGGACTCATAGGTACATTTACCTATGAATTCCAAGTAACACTGCCTGTATTGGCCAAAGATACTTTTCACCACGGCTCAACAACTTTTGGGATTATGACAGCCCTGATGGGTATCGGGGCTGTGGTTGGTGGTCTCATCGTAGCGGCCAAAGGCAAATCCGGTACAAGAGCTCTGATGATTTCCGTATTGTTCTTTGGGGTAACCATGACACTGTCGGCATTGGCCGGTGACTTGATGCTGGAGTTCATCTCTCTTCTATTTGTGGGTTTTGCCAGTGTCGTATTCTTGGCAATGGGTAATTCAACTTTGCAACTCGTTTCTTCACCGGAAATGCGGGGACGGGTGATGGCATTTTGGGCAATAGCTTTTATCGGAACTACTCCGATAGGGGGACCGCTAATCGGTTGGTTTGCCGGCCGCTACGGAGGCAAGGTTGCCGTCGAGATAGGTGCAGCAGCCTGTTATCTGGCCTTTATTGTCGCCCTTATCTCTTTACGACGCCATGTGAACAGGAAGTCCATAAATTTTGATGAATCAAATCTTAAAACTCCCGAAGTTGTATCGCAAAATTTTGATTTGTCCCTTGTAGAGAACATGGATGTTTGACGCAGTTTCTGTAATTTTATCGGAAGAACTCATAAAATCAGTTGCCGAGGATTGAGGAGATTATCATGACACAAGTATCCTTGGGTCGATACTAAAGACTAAATAACCATGAATTTACCTGACCCACATTCCCTCTATGGTACAGAACAAATAAAATGGCAATGCTTTGTTACTTCAATACCTATCCAAAGGAGTTGATATTGAGTTAGTGACTACAAAAGATTCCAGAGAACTCTAAGTGGAACCAGAGGAATATTCTCTAGGATCAATTGCCGGAAGAAAAACTTCTCAACTCATTGCTGTCTAAATGTATTCGCCATATATGGATAGCTATATCTGCACCTAGCCAAAAGATAAGTGCTTGAGAAGCTCTTTGATCATGAGATCGGTTCTAAAAGTCAATCTTGCCGATAGTCTCGCACTTTCTGGGGTCAATGCCTTTTACGTTGCAATATTCTTTATGGTACTGGAACGAGTTTTTACAATCAGTATACTTTTGACACGGTATAGTAAATCGGTTCGTATTTCCCGCCGTTCTCATGGTGGGCTAGCAGTGATGGAAATTATCTTTATATTTATAAAGTCGTGGTTTTACCCCAGTAATATTTCCGGCAATTATGTATGCGACTGTTACAATTACACAATGAGCGAAGTTATATCCGAGCCGAAAGGGAGTGAGCCAGAGTCCGAGACTGCTCGCCTCGAAGCGTTTAGTGACGGTGTCTTTGCGGTCATTATAACTATAATGGCACTTGAACTTCGGGCACCAGCAAGTGCGGGGTTGTCAGCTCTGGAGGGGCGATTACCCTCTCTTGTAGCATATGTATTGAGTTTTACATTTGTCGGTATCTACTGGAATAACCACCATCATCTCTTGAGAACAACACGGAGGTTGAGTGGGGCAGTAATGTGGTTTAATCTTCACCTCTTATTCTGGCTTTCAGTTGTCCCCGTACTGACCGAATGGGTTGCCGATCAATACCGCCACTCTTTGCCTGCGGCGACATACGGGGTAGTTGCTCTTGGTGCCGCCGGTGCGTGGACTTTGCTTGTAAGAGCGCTTATCAAAGCTGATGGTCCTGGCTCTAGGTTGAGAGCGCAATTAGGTTCCTATGTAAAAGCAAGTTTTCTCTCCTCTGCTACGCACTAGGGGTCTGGCTGGCTTTTACTAGCCCCTGGATCGCTTACGGGCTTTATGTTTGCATTTCTGTAATGTGGTTCATTCCTGATCGATGCCTTGAGAAGAGATGATTGTCCCAAAGGCAGAGTTGTGGAACCTATAAGTAAAGTTAGACTTAATGCTACGTACGGTAGTAGTAGATGAAGTAGGGAATCGATCTAATCATTTAACAATTGCATTGACCTTGTTCTTATTTATAGTTTATATGTGCTTATGTAGTCAAAATATTTTTAACTGTAGACAAATATTTTATAGTTGT
>JAJZMK010000131.1 GCA_021798275.1 Actinomycetes bacterium
TGGTGGTACTCAAGATTGACGTGGGTTGCCTGATCAAGTTCCATTGTTTTCTCCTTTATGGCGCGCTAGGATCTGCCGCAAAGCGGTCTCGGCTTAAATTTAAGAATCATTTGCATATCTGAATCAGAATCGACCCTCCTCGCCGCTGAAGTTTTTGGCAAGGAGCCTGAACTCTCGCGGAACTTGAACTGGATCAAGGGAATCCATGTCCATAGGTGAATCTTTTCGTTTTCGACACAGTGTCACCTGCAACAGTCAGAACAGTACTATCCATGACTTAGTATCCTGTTTATTTGTTGAAATTCTTAGCGAATCGTTTATGTCAATGTATGGAATAAAATTTGCAACACCTTCGGCTTCAGTAAAAGGAAACTCTATTTTTGAGTGTTCTGGTTTCAGTTTAAATATGTAGTTAATTCGCGGTCCCGCCAGATCGTATCATAAAGGCTCCAATCGCCGAAACGAAAATGCTAGACGTTCGTGAACACCGCCATAGCTACGATTGGAGTGCTTCAATTCATTTCACTTGAGAATGCGGAACCGTTTCGAAACCTCCAACACTTGTGAATGCACAATATCCTCTTGATGTCCGTTAAAGGAAAATGGTCAAGAATATCTTTCAACTATATTCGTATATATTATATGCTAAAGAAAAGGATATCTATTATGAAAAAAACTAAAGTTCGTAGAATGTTCGTTCTCGATGGGGGAAGCTTCATTTATGAAACAGGAATGATGAAATTCGGAACAGATATGGACAAGCGCGAAAGGGTATGCACCCCTTTTTATGCTTTTGATACCGAAGAAGGATGGTTTTTGTATGATACTGGCTGGTTCCACCCAGCACTGCCCCTTTTGGATCAATTGGGAATGGCTCCTGAAATTGGTGAAGAAAACAACACCGTCAATCAACTAAAAAAGATTGGCGTCGTTCCTTCAGATATATCATCGATTATCATTTCGCATTTACACGTTGACCATGCCGGCGGTTTACCATTTTTTCCAGATGTGAAAATATATGTCCAAAAAGATGAATATATGTATGCATTTCATCCAAATTCGTTTCTATCCGTTCCATATATTCAACAGGCCTATAACTCACCTGGCCTTATATGGGAATTTTTGGAGGGTGATCAAAGTATTATACCGGGCCTAACAGTTGTTCTTGCTAATGGTCACACGCCTGGTTTACAGGCTCTTTTAGTAGAACTCCCCGAAAGTGGCTTTTACATATTAGGATCAGATTCAGCTTACTTATACGATAACATAGAAAACAATATTCCACCAGGTAGTTCTTGGAATCCAGTTCTTGCACAATATGCGGTGAAAAGGTGTAAGGCCCTTCAGACTGTGTTAGACGCCAAGTACTTTCCTGGACATGACCTGGAATTCTTTAGAGAAAAGGTAAACTATGCAGCAGAATATAAATAACATGGAATTACTTCCTTTGTAGATCAAGGACGCTTTTAGTTGTCACAAAAACAGAGGCTTTCTATGAACATGTTGGAGGATCACTTTATCCGCAGAGCTAACGTTGCAGATCTTGCTAAGATAATTTCTCAAATTTGTCTTGAGGATATTGTATTGGTTGGCACTGGCAAATCTCTACCGGATACTGTTTTACACGTTATCTCAGATGTTATCGCACCCTCATCTACCCCGATGGCCTACAGCCCTCAAGTGATCCGGCATTGCCAGTGCACTTGGCCCTATTTTTCACAAGACTGGCTTCGATAATTCTCCCAAGACCCTGGCTTTTCGGGAAAACATGTGGAATCAGTCACTTATCGACGGAGAGGAACTTATGTCTACTACTGAAGTCTTGGAACCAAAGCCATTGCTGATCGGAGGCGAGTGGATGGATGATACGCCTTCTTACATCACTTCGATCAATCCAGCTACGGGCGAGGTCAATTATAGGGTCTGCGCCGCGACGGAAGCCAACATCGATGCGGCGGTAAAATCCGCTCGCCGAGCCTATTCGGAATCCGGCTGGCAAAAGATGCTTCCGCACGAGCGGTCGCGGCTTCTGCACCGGGTGGCGGATGGGATGATGGAGCAGGCCGACGTAATTGCCCGCGCTCAGATGCTGGAAAACGGCAAGGTTTGGAAGGAATGCAAAACACAGGTCTCCGCGGGGGCCGCAACGTTTCGATACTTTGCATCGGCCTGCGAAGTTATGGAATCTGAAATTGCGCCTTCACGAGGCAATTACCTTTCGATGGTAACTCATGAGCCTTATGGAGTGGTGGCGGCAATCACGCCGTGGAACTCGCCAATAACCCTGACTTGTAACAAGGTGGCGGCGGCCCTGGCCGCCGGCAATGCCGTTGTTCTGAAACCCTCATCAATAACCCCGGTCTCGGGCGGCCTGGAGATAGGCAGAATAGCTCTTGAAGCGGGCGTTCCGCCCGGTATATTGAATGTCGTGCCTGCAGTGGGCGGCGAGGTCGGTGATTGCCTGGTCAACCACCCCCTGGTGCGCATGGTCTCGTTTACCGGCGGTGTTGAGGCTGGACGGCGCATGGCGGGCTTGGCCGCAGAAAGGATGATTCCAAGCATCATGGAACTGGGGGGAAAGTCTCCCCACATCGTTTTCGCCGATGCCGACCTCGAGTCCGCCGCTGACGCGGTGGTGGTCGCTATCTTCGAGGGGACGGGACAATCGTGTGCAGCGGGGTCCAGGCTGTTTGTGGAACGAAAAATCCTTGACCGGCTGCTGGAGCTTATTTTGGACAGGACCCGATCGCTGCGCGTTGATCTTCCCGATGCGGCCGACGCCCAGCTCGGCCCGTTGGCCAGCGTCGGTCAGCGTGATTTCGTAGAGAAGATGGTCGAGATCGGGCGGCAGGAAGGCGCTGAAGTTCTTATAGGGGGCCGGCGCCCCGATGACCCTCGCCTCGCCGGGGGCAGCTACTACTTGCCAACGGTCCTGATGGGGATGGACAACCGCTCCAGGGTCGCACAGGAGGAGATTTTCGGCCCAGTGCTCTGCGTACTGCCGTTCGAGGGCGAAGATGATCTGGTCCGGCAGGCGAACGACACAGTATATGGTCTTAGCGCCGGTGTCTGGACCGCCGATTACCGGCGCGCCTTTCGGGTGGCCCGGGCGGTGGAGGCCGGAACGGTGTGGATCAACACTTACAAGCAGATCTCTTGTTCGTGCCCCTTCGGAGGGTTCAAGCAAAGTGGCCTGGGGCGCGAAAAAGGGCTGCAGGCGGTCAGGGTCTACCAGCAGGCCAAGTCGATCTACCTGAGCATGTCGGAAGCGTTCGACGGCGGTTTTACTATTGCCAAATAGGCGGGCGCGGTCCGCGCCAGGTCTCGGGGCGGTCTTGTCAGGACGCCCCGAGACCCGTGAAGGTGGCGTATTTGGTCTTTCGGGGATGCCGGAGAATTACCGGGCGTCTATCACGGCGCTCGTGGTAATGCAATCAACTCTTGGGGCCCGCACCGGTGCTTGCGATATCAACGGAAATCGAGCGATGAGTACTGACAGGGCGTTTTTTGCCTTTTGCGAATTCGTCTTTTTCCCGATTGTATTCCAACAGGCATGGCGGAGGGACTAAATTCTTTTCGGAGACACAGAAAGCGTGATGATTAAGCTGAAGTGCGGAAAAGACCTTGAGCAGTTGGGTATTCGCGGATTTGAAGGATTAAATATTTCACTTTTTCTCCTCTATACGTTGAAGGTCCGGCCAAAGGGTATTTTTGAGGTATCATGCTCATGTGATATACAGCTTTTGAACCTGCTCTCTTCGGGAGTCGGGGTGAGAAGGGCAGGGTGCGCTCCCGGCCGCGGTTACGCGGGCAAGGGGTGAGGAAGCGTTGAAGTATTGCAAATTTGCGTGCTAAACTATTGGCCTGCTTGAAGTGGAGTTCGTGTCTTGAGCACAACTTCCCGTTAAAGGTGCGGGTGTGACCCGTCTTTCCTCTGTTGTTTCAAATCATATCCCGATATACCGCGCGTAAAATGTCTTCGCCCTTGCGGCGTCGGTCGTATTGGCGACGATGGCCCTTCCGTCCGGGAAGATGACCATTTCACCCTCATCTGCCTTGAAGCGTATGAGCAGGCCGCTCGAACTGACGCTGCCTGCGCGCTCGAGCCTTTTGCGAAGCGCCTCGAAGTCAAGTTGGACCGGCTGCGGCGGGTTTACCTGCACGGAGTTGCGGC
>JAJZMK010000012.1 GCA_021798275.1 Actinomycetes bacterium
GATGGGAGGCAGAGCATAAAAATTATGGGTTGGCGGAGGAGAAGTGGTAGCCCACTCCAAAGAATGCCCATCCCAAGGGTTTCCTATCGCAGGTACAGGCTTTCGCCATGACACCCAGAAATTGACCACCATGACCGCTACCGAGAGAAACAGTATGTAAGCTCCGCCTGTAGAAATTCTGTTCAAATTAGCCCATCCGGTACTGGCGGAATACTCGGCGATTCGACGAGGCATACCGTGGAGTCCGAGGAGATATTGCGGCATAAAAGTAACCCAAAACCCGATAAACATCAGCCAGAAGCTTAGCTTGCCGAGTTTCTCGTTCAACATCCGACCGGTTATTTTTGGATACCAGTAATAGATTCCGGCAAAACCGGCAAACACCGCGGACCCAAACAAAACCTCGTGGAAGTGCGCCACCACGAAGTACGTGTCGTGAGTGGCAAAGTCGATCGGAGGAGAGGCCAGAAATATTCCCGTTACCCCACCAAAGAGAAACACTATCAAGAAACCGGTGGCAAACAACATTGGAGTGTCATAACGAACCGAACCGCGCCACATGGTCCCGATCCAGTTGAAAAACTTTATTCCCGTCGGGACTGCTATCAGGTACGACATGAGGCTGAAGAACGGCAGCAATACAACACCCGTGGTGAACATGTGGTGGGCCCAGACACTGGTAGATAGGGCTCCTATGGAAATGGTGGCAAAAATCATGCCTCTGTAACCGAAAATGGGCTTCCTGGAAAATACCGGAATGATGTCGGTTACCACCCCGAAATAGGGCAAAGCTAAAATATAAACCTCTGGATGGCCAAAGAACCAGAACAGGTTCTGCCATAGTACGGGAACCCCTCCCCCGGCCACTTCAAAGATATGTGTACCGAGATGTCTATCAGCCCAAAGCATGACAAGAGCGGCTGTCAGCACAGGGAAAGCGATCAGGATCAAAAGACCTGTTACCAACATATTCCAAGTAAAGATGGGTAATCTGAACATGGTAAGGCCGGGAGCCCGTAAATAAAATATAGTTGTAACTAAGTTTACCCCGGTAAAGATAGCCGAAAATCCCGTCAGGACAAGAGCTACGATCCACATGTCCGGACCGGCTCCCGGAGAGTTGACGGCGTTGGAAAGGGGGGCGTAAGCTACCCAGCCAAAGTCAGCGGCTCCACCTACGGTTAAAAACCCCCCTATCATGGTTAGACCACCGCTCAGATAGAGCCAGTAACTGAGGGCATTTAAACGGGGAAATGCCATGTCGGGGGCTCCGACCTGTAGGGGAACTATATAGTTGGCAAGTCCTCCGAAAGCAAAGGGGCCGGCGAAAAGATAGAGCATCAGACTGCCGTGCATCGTGAAGAGTTCGTTGTATGCGTGTTGGGAAACCACGGTTGCATCCGGGGATGCAAGTTGGGTTCTCATAATGATGGCCATCAGACCGGCGGCACAAAAGAAGAAGAAGGAAGTTATTAAATAACTTTTTCCGATCACTTTGTGATCGGTCGAGGTGATCCACTTTAAAATACCGCTCGGACCGTGTTCTTCATGTGATTGGACAGTTCCATCGGCAATCTGCGCCGACCGCCCCGCAAGCAACGTCATCTGGAACCTCCTGATTGGCTCTGAGTGATTTGTTGTGAAGTAATCCATTGGTCAAAAGACGAAGGCGATACCACCTTTACGCTAAAGAGCATTTCCGAATGGTAAAGGCCGCAATATTGGCTGCACTGACCGCGAAATACTCCCAATTGTGTGGGGGTGAAATCAAAAGTGTTGGTTACTCCCGGCAATGCATAACGGCTAAAGTTGAAGGCCGGAATATAAAAACCATGGACTACATCGGCTGAATTTAGTACTATCCTGACAGTCTCTCCTTCGGGAATAACCAATTGCGGATACTCCTTGGAAGTGGCGGGCTGGGCAAGGAGTTTTGGCTGGGCTGCGGTTTCTATCGCAACTCCTTGTGACTTATCGGACTGGTTGTAGTAGCTGAAACGCCAACCCCACCTGTAAGCCAAAACATGAACGATTTCGTTGGGGTGACTCGATACGGCATCAATTTGATTCTCGGTTACAACGGTGAAATAGAACAGCACGCCTATGATGATGATCGGCAGGGTGGTATAGATAATCTCCAGTGGAATGTGTTCGTGGAATTGACGGGGTATTTCGTTCCCTTTGCGGCGGTAGCGCGCTATGGCCCAGAATATCAAGCCCCAGACAAGGACGGCAACACAAATACCGGCTATCGCAAAACCAACCCAAAGTTTGAATTCGTCATGACCTTGGGTGGTTGCTCCTCTAAAGGCTCCGAAGGTGGGCGCGTTGCAACCACCGAGAATAACGGCTCCTCCTAGGAGTCCCAATAAGACTTTAATTGGTTTCGATGATTTTATCACTTGCTAGAGATTACAGGTAGAGTCGTTGGTCATCAAATCGTAATTGGAAGAATTCCAAAAAAATTATTAATTTTTCTTAAAAAAGTACGGATTTGGAGATAACACAGCATTAATTGTTGTTCTTGGTATCGTCGCTTATCTGCTCGGTTTCACTCTTTGGGTCACCTTCGTTCAGGCCTTTTTTGAACTCATGTGAAGCGCTACCAAGGCCTCTGGCCAATTTTGGTAACTTATCTGCCCCAAAGAACAACACTAACGCCACCACTACCAAAACTATTATGCCGTCGAGTCCAAAAATATCTGCAAATATTACCCCAAGCACGACGTACCTCCTTGTGAACTAACCGGACACCAAAATATATTGAGCCTTACCCATTGTGCCACAGATATACATAAGTTGCCCATCATTACAGCGCTATCATTACAGAGCCACCAGTACAGAAATAGAGAGCTCCGGTTTATCAAAGACGGCATTTTTTAGGCTTTGATATTGAGGGAGAACCATAAATGCAGATACCTGTTAGCACTCTCGCGACTACTTATACAAAAAAGAGTTCGCTTCTCTGTTCTTTTCTTTTTACGAGTTTGCAGTCGCGAGAGGCAGTGGTGAGAAAACTTAAGTACAATTACGCCATGCTGAAAAAACTTGTCACCATGTTTTCAACCCGGAACGAAACCTGCAAAATCGGAGGCCTCCCCATCTTTAGATCTTCTGCAAGCCCGGCTTTGAAACTTTCTCCCCTACTCCAGAACTACCTAAAAGAAAATCCAGATCGCTTTAGTACTTACTTATCTTACGGACTTGCCTCCTCCAGAACGGCTTTGGGAGCTATAGCCTACGTGTTACCAAAAGTTCCAAGCGCACCCTGGGTTGGCCGCAGTGAAGCCTCACGTCAGTCCGTGCAACTGTTTGCCAGAACACTTGGTGCCAGAGACCTGGCTTTGGGTCTCGGTCACCTATACTCACTTGTCTCCGGCAAAGATACCAGAAAATGGCTGGCCGCAGGTGCTATAGCCGATCTCGGTGATACGGTGGCGACCGCTCTTGACTTTAAAAAACTTCCCAAACCTCATGCATATGGAGTAATCCTGCTCACCGTATCGGCTTTCGCTGTCGGACTATACCTCGCCATAGTGACCAAAGACGTAGATTAAAAAACCCGGCAGCTTTCAGCAACATCTCCGTTACTTTGATTGAGGCCTCACGGATCCGATTTCGGTTGCGCTTAATTGCCGCAGATCCCTATCCTTGTAAAAAGGTCTGAGCCTCATCAGGACCGGCGGCAGGTGACCGTAAATTAGAACAGCGTGCTCAGGCTCGATTCTCCGCAAGTAATCCATAGGGGCCAGTCGTTTGCTCTGCTGGGAAATGCTGTTTGTCCAATTGCCGGCTCCGTCATATGACCGAGATGCCACATCTCTGTCCGTCTCCCCGATAATCGTTGAAAAGTGTTCCAATGTTTTGGGGTCCGCTATGGAAGAGCATATTATTTTGGCGCGGTGATTGTTGACAACGGTCGCCCAACGCGTACCGTATCTGGATTCCACCTGGGATATGTCTTGAAAAATCGTCAGTAACTGAATACCGTGCCCTGCCGCTATCGATGCCAGGGAGTCTAAATTATCTAGCGGCGCTATATTGGCTGCTTCATCCAGTACTAAAAGTAAGGCCGGATCAAGGGCTTTTGAACGTCTGGCTGACTCTTCCAGGGCGCCGTTGATGATAGTTTTCACTCTAGCCACGCGTCCGGACTGTATACGTTGTTG
>JAJZMK010000109.1 GCA_021798275.1 Actinomycetes bacterium
CCGGCATTTCACCGAAAGACATTAAATTATTTGTCCCGCATCAGGCCAACATTCGGATTATCGAGGCTGTGGCCTCAAGAATTGATATACCGATGTCCAATACGGCCGTAACGATTACTCACACCGGTAACACTACGGCGGCATCCATACCCATCGCCCTTTCGATGGCGGCCGATGAGAATAGACTGACCAGAGGTGACCTCATATTGCTGTCCGGATTTGGAGCCGGTATGACATGGGCAAGTGTCATTTTGCACTGGTAGACTGCCGGCCGCATCACACCTTAGAAAAACCTGCTACTTGCCAAAAATAAAAACCAGACATGAATGATTTGAAAGACAATGAATAACGAAACAAGCACCGATGCATATAGTCCGAGAACCGTGGTCGTGACAGGGGGCTCAAGAGGAATAGGACTGGAAATAGCCAAGCAATTCCAGTTACTTGGCGACAAGGTTATAATCACTTACAACCACACCGCTCCCGCCGCTATTGACGTGAACCCGCCCGCCGGACACGACGACAGTCGCGAACTTTACAAACTGCATTCCTTCTCCTGCGACGTGACTTCCTCCGAGAGTATAGACGGCTTTTTTACATACGTGGAAAACGAGTTTGGTACCCCTGACGTATTGATTTTGGCAGCTGGCATCAACGACGACAGTCTGTTGATCCGCATGGGGGAAGATAAATGGTCAAATGTGATCGATACCAACTTAAATTCGGCTTATAAAATCACACACCGCGTCCTGCCTTCCATGATCAGACGCAGATCGGGAAGAATTATCTTGATCAGTTCGGTGGTTGCCATGATGGGCAATGCCGGTCAAACCAACTATGCCGCAGCTAAAGCCGGCCTTATAGGTTTCGGGCGCTCTTTGGCACGAGAAGTAGCAGCTAGATCTATAACAGTCAATATTGTGATACCGGGTCTGACAGATACCGATATGCTGTCGGCTCTTTCCAAAGAGCAATTGGATGCTCTGGCATCCAAAGTCCCCATGGGAAGGATCGGCACGACTAAGGAAGTGGCTGCGGGAGTAAAGTTCTTGGCGTCACAAGAAGCTTCCTATATTACCGGAGCGGTTATCCCCATAGACGGCGGAATGGTAATGGGCTACTAGAAAAACCCTCCATAACGGCAGCAAGGAATATATATTAGACCATGAGCTATATATATAAGTAATATGGCTTAAAACTTCTTATAGGATAACTCCTATATAGTAATATGAGATACAAAATTGTAATGAGCGATAGTTGAGTATTGCCTAAAAGGCTTTATATGATATTGATGGTGGTAAAAACATAGACAGGTATGTTGCGGTTCGCAGCTTCCCTGTAAAGATTACATCCCCGGCAGCAATTTGAAGTGACTACAATTTAGCAAGGAGACATAAAAAAATGGACAATAACGAGACTTTTGAAAAGTTTAGAGCCTGTGCCGTAGAAGTACTGCAAGTACCGGCCGAGAAAGTGGTTCCTGACGCCCGTTTTGGCGAAGACCTGGACGCAGACAGCTTGGACCTAGTTGAATTTGTAATGGCCCTGGAAGAGACTTTCGACATAACCGTCGAAGAATCAGAGATTGACGGTGTCGAAACCGTCGCCCAAGCTTACGAACTAGTCACCACTAAGTTATAATGACAGAAACTGCCGACGCTGCCATGGCAGAAAATAAGCCTCGTAGGAGGAGAGTCGCTATAACCGGTATTTCCGCCATATCTTCATGTGGAATCGGGAAAGATGTTTTTTTTGATGGATTGAACTCCCCCGCTCCCATGGGGCCTCGACGGGTAAAAGACTTTGACCCTCTCAAATGGCTGGATCCAAAAGAAGCCAAAAGAACGGACAGATTCGCACAATTCTCCATAGCCGCAGCCGATATGGCTCTCGAAGACTGTGGACGACTGGAGGTCCCTAAAGACAGGATAGGGGTAATCTTTGCCACAGGTATAGGCGGGCTGGCTACTTTACAGGAACAGATTACCAATTTATCGACCAAAGGACCCAGGCGTGTCAGTCCTTTTCTCGTGCCGATGATGATGTGCAATGCCGGAGCCGCTGGTATATCGATGCGGCACGGCTTTTCCGGACCCTGTCAGACTATAGTAACCGCTTGTGCTTCCTCCAACCATGCAATTTCGGACGCTTATCGCCAAATAGCTTTCGGCTTTGCCGATGCGGTTATCACCGGCGGGGCGGAGGCCGCCATCGAACCGGTAGGAGAAACGCCAGCGATCGGCGAAGTAGCTTTTACTCAGATGACGGCCCTTTCCTCAACCGGTATCTCGCGTCCTTTTGATCAAGACCGAGATGGCTTTGTCATTGCCGAAGGAGCGGCCGCTCTTATTTTGGAAGAGATGTCCTATGCACTGGCCAGAGGAGCTCATATCTACGGCGAGATACTGGGCACAGCCGCCAACGCCGACGCTTACCACATCACCGCTCCCTCCCCATCCGGAGAAGGGGCGCGGTTGTGTATGGAACTGGCGATAAAAGACGCCGGACTAACCCCCGAAGATATAACACATATCAACGCCCACGGAACATCTACTCCCTTAAATGACTTGGCGGAGGCACAAGCTATCGCCAAATTGTTCTCTTTCTCATCCCCTCCCGTGACATCTCTAAAGGGCGTGCTCGGTCATTCCTTGGGAGCAGCCGGAGCATTGGAAGCCGTGGCTGTGGCTATGACGATCGAAAAGGGAATTATCCCCCCCACCGCCGGACTTATGACAAAAGACGCAGAGATAGAAATATCACTTGTCCAAGATAAAGCCCTGGCTTTTACACCGGGTCCCGTTCTATCAAACAGTTTCGGTTTCGGAGGACACAACGGCTGCCTCATCATAGGCCCTTACTCTATATAAACTCGAAATCCCGCTTGATTCCCAAACAAACCGCCCCGGGAAGCAAAATCGGGGAATGAATTCTTATCCTATATCGTTGATAGCTCTGGGTGACTTCAGTTTTTAGAAATAGAATTCTTACTAATTGACACCTTGACCCGTCTTTGTCCCCCGGGAGGAATATGTTTTATCAGTTCTATACTAAGGTAAGAACAGATGTATTCTCCAGATAATAATTTTGGCTCCTTCTCAGATAACGGTCCTTGGGTACTTTCCGAAGAATTACCAGTATGGACCAAAGGTTTGGATGACGAACGGGCCGCACTCAAGAAAGAATACCGGAAAATTCTGGCAACAAATAAGTTAAAAGCCGCTTTTAGACTTTTACACCTTGCAGCGCGAGTAGGCCCGCCTATAGCTATCTGGTATTTGATTGACAGGAAAAAACAAAAAGCCGAAGCCAGATCGCTGTTAGCACGCAGATTGCGTCTGGCTTTTCAAAAACTTGGTCCCACATATATAAAACTGGGTCAAATAATATCTTCCGGAGAAGGTATCTTTCCTCAAGAACTCGTCAAAGAGTTCAAATTACTTCGCGACAAGGTACCTGCCGAAAGTTTCAAAGTTATCAAGAAGACCATTTATGAAGAGCTTGGCCGGGAAATAACCTCCGTTTTCGCAGAGATTGACCCTGAACCGGTAGCCGCTGCCTCCATAGCTCAGGTGCATTTTGCCCGCCTCATAACCGGAGAGGAAGTAGCGGTCAAAGTCAGAAGACCAAAACTTGAAACGTTGGTCAGAAATGACTTGGCGGTTATGGAAACCATAGCCCCTTATCTAATCGGACGAATTCCGATAGCGGCTTTGGCCAATCCCCCCGCTTTAGTTGAATTGTTCGCGGAAACCATTCTGGAAGAACTTGACTTTCGCCTGGAAGCTGAAAATATGCTGGATGTAGCTAAAGTACTTGTCAAGTCTCAAACGAGAGCCATTATCGTCGCACGACCCCACCCCGTCTTTGTCACCAAACGACTCCTGGTGATGGAGAAGCTGGACGGATTTTATTTTGACGAAGCGGAAAAAATGCGGTCAGCCGGAATCGACACAGCTAATGTCCTTCATCAGGGGGTTGTATCCTTCCTGGAGGGAGTTATGCTGCACGGGATCTTCCACGGAGATCTCCATGGAGGAAACCTTTTCGTACAAAGAGATGGAAGAATAGCGCTGCTTGACTTTGGCATCACCGGTAGACTTGACGAGAAAAAGCGTCA
>JAJZMK010000033.1 GCA_021798275.1 Actinomycetes bacterium
TACTTCCAATTGGCGATCGTACCAACTGCACCTATCAAATTTTTATATCTGAGTTACATCCATTAGATTATATATTATGTCAATTCTGGAAAAGATAAATTTTCTGAAAAGTTTTAGTGTGTCGGCATAATTTGTAGTAACCGAAGCTTTAAGGTTGGCAGTCAAAAAGTATCATTATGTGGCATATATCTATTTTCTCTGCAATGCTTATTAGTATAGATATATCAATCAACTGGTAGGAGATATACTAAACAATACACCGGTATCAATTTGGTAGATCTATTTGGCTAATCTCCTGTGTATTTTTATCAACTTTATTTTCTACATAAAACATGTGGAAGACTCCCGAGGCAACTATACCTCCAAGGAGCGGGGCAATGATAAACACCCACAATTGACTCAAGGCATATCCCCTCACAAACAGTGCCGGTGCAAGACTTCGCGCTGGGTTGACCGAAGTCCCGTCCAAGGGAATACCTATAATGTGAGCCATAGTAAGGGACAGACCTATTACCAGTCCGGCAACAGCTGCATTCGATGAATCTCTGGTAACGGTTAGTATGACTAGTACAAAAATAAATGTCAAGATAACTTCAAGAGCAAATGCTCCACCGGCATTAAGACCTACCATGGAGTGTGTGCCGTATCCGTCTGCACCTAAACCAATTTTGGAGGTTGAGTAACCAGGGGTGCCACTAAAAATGCCGAAAAGGGCGGCTGCGCCGGCAATTCCTCCTATGATCTGTGCTAGCCAGTACCCAATGGCATCAGTTAACGATATCCGCTTGGCAAACAGAAAACCTATTGTGACAGCCGGATTGACATGGCAACCTGAGATAGGGCCAATTGTATATACCAATACCAACAATACAAGTCCAAACGCAAGTGCCGTGGCAATGATCCCAGCTGAAGGGCTGAACCCGGTAATTTTGAAACCAAAGCTTAGAGTGGCTGTACCTACTCCAAAGAAGACCAACATGGCCGTTCCGAGTGCTTCAGCACATAGTTTTCTGTATGCCATAATTTTTAAAAGCCCCCTTTTCTGATGACCTTTAGTATCTTGAAAGGTACATCACCCTGTGGGTCAACCTAATTTTCATACGGCAAACCCTCTTTTGTCATGATCATATACCATAAATTGGTAGCGTGCTTAATATCGATAGCTCATTTTACACATGAAATTTTTGAACAGAAATTATTCACCACTATGGCGGCCATCTTTTGGGAGTCTTTCCCATTGTCTGTTGCGGAAACTGTACTCAATGATGCGACGATTATCGTAGCGTTGCCTGTATCGACGAGAACTTCATCGTTGGCAAATCCAAATGCCGCAGGTATGTTATCCACCATAATTTTACGAAAGCCATAAGGTTTATTCAGATTGTCAAATAGCACGTTATAGTACTGCGTCGGGGTTTGCCCTGGAGGTACCTCATCTATGTTCAGCACTATATTGCTTCCCAGCCCAGTGGTAAGTTTCTTCGTTTCATATAGCCATGTACATTGAAGAGAGTTGCTGGAATTGTTTGATGTAACGGAATTGATGGGAACAGACAAAATAGACGATACCTGAGCTTTAGTGGCAAGCGAGCATGGCTGTGGGAAGTTGGAGAGTGTTGAGGAATTGTTTTGTCCGGAAGTCTTTGCCGTAGTAGAGGTCGTTGTCTTGGTAGCAGTCTTTGCCGTAGCGGAAGTTGTTGTTCCAGCGGAAGTCTTGGCTGTAGTAGAGGTCGTTGTCTTATTGGAAGATTTTGCTTTGTGGGGGCTGCTTAGAGTGGTAGTGGTTGTATGTTTACCAGTTGCCTTGGTGGATCCGCAGGCAGCTAGTACAAGTCCCATTATCAATAAAGCGGCTATTTTACGCATGATTCTCCCTTGTATCTGTAGTATTCAAAAAGCTCCACTTAGCAACATCCATTACGGTTTGGTAAGCGATATTGTTTATATTCAAACAATATCGCTTGGGTATGATTTTTGTTAGTATCTGTAAATAAAATCTTCCTTGGAATTTCGACTATGAACAGTGAATCGGTATATCCAGACATATTGCGGTAGATTCTAAGTTCATGTCCATATACTAACGGCCAGAGATTTCAAAATATGACTAAAGTCTTTACTTTGTGACAACTCAGCACGGTCACTCCTTCCTATACCATACCCCTGTATAGTATAGGAAGGAGGCAATTATGACAGACAGACAGATTTTTTCAGTTCCCGGTATCAGCTGTGAGCACTGTGAGAGGGCAATCAAAGAGGAAGTAACTCCTCTTGGTGGAGTCCGTTCTGTGGATGTAGATATAGAAGGTAAAGTTGTAGCTGTTGCGGGCGACTCATTGGATACGACAGCAATTTTAGCAGCCATTGCAGAAGCCGGCTATGAGGCAACTGCCTTATGACTAAAACCGTGGAAAAAAACGGGATAAAGGGTACCGCTAATATTATTGAGCTGGAGATTAGCGGCATGACATGTACGTCTTGTGCAGCGCGTGTCGAAAAAAAATTAAACAAACTTCCCCAAGTGGCAACCGCAAATGTCAACTTTGCAACGGAAGTAGCTACGGTAACACTGACAGAAACAGATGTGGCAGAGCCCTCCGTGATTACGGAATTAGTTAAAGCCGTTCAAGCAGCGGGCTATAGGGCTAATCTCCATGAAGAGAGAGAAGAGAAAAAGCAAAAAAATATTTATACTGTCAGGTTAGTCGCGTCCATTGTTTTATTGATTCCGGTAGCCATTTTTTCTTTTGCGCCATCTATTCGTCCTTCATCATGGAAGGAAATAGCTCTTGTGGTGGCAGCGGTGGCCGTGGCATATAGCGGTTGGCCGTTTCATAAAGCCACTTTTGTTAATTTAAAACACTTGGCCATGAGCATGGATACCCTAGTCTCGCTTGGTACACTATCGGCTTTTATCTGGTCAGCGGTAGTGACATTAGCCAATTTGAACGCGCCCGTATATTTTGATGAGGCTGTCGGTATTACGGCTGTAATTTTGATAGGACGCTTTATTGAGGATAAGACAAAGTATCAGGCTTCTGATCTGCTGAGCAGCTTATTCGAGCTCGGAGCAAAAGACGTATATGTCCTGAGAGGTGATAAGGAAGAGCTCATTGACATTAAACAACTGAAAGTTGACGATATTTTTGTCGTAAAACCCGGAACGAAAATTGCCACAGACGGAATTGTTGTAGGTGGCAGTTCCGCCGTCGACTCTTCGATTATAACCGGGGAATCTCTGCCGGTAGAAGTCGGTCCCGGTGACCAAGTTATAGGGGCCACGATAAATACCTATGGGGAACTTCATGTCAGAGCTGAAAAAGTAGGGGGGGAGACCGCTCTGGCTGAAATTGCCAAACTTATCAGTGAGGCTCAAGGTAAAAAAGCAAATATACAAAAACTTGCCGACAGAACCTCGGCCATCTTCGTGCCTTTCGTCGTTGCCGCCGCCGTTCTGACTTTTCTGGGATGGCTTTTGTTCGGCTATGGTGTAAACAGTGCTTTCATAGCCGGCGTAGCCGTGCTTGTAGTCGCTTGTCCTTGCGCGCTTGGTTTGGCGACTCCCATAGCGCTGATGGTAGGCATAAGCCGCGGTGCCAGGCTTGGAATCTTGATCAGAGACCCAAGTGTTTTAGAAAATACCAGGAAAGTTACAACAATTATATTTGATAAGACAGGCACCATTACCGACGGGCATATAAGTGTGCGTCAAGTAGTTTCACTCATTCCCGGTAACGAAAAAGAGCTATTGTCACTGGCAGCATCACTTGAAAAGTCCAGTGAGCACTTAATTGGTAAGGCTATCTATGAATATGGACTCTCAGAAAAAGTTCTTTTGATGAAAAATGATAATTTTATTTCCGTCCCAGGCGAGGGCGTGCTGGGCGAGGTAGCAGGTGACAAGATATTTGTCGGCAAGAAAAATTTCCTTACGCAAAATAGTATTACGATACCGGAAAGCCTAAATTCTATCGAACAAGATTTTCTTGACAAAAAAGAAAGCGTCATATTTATCGGGAAAAATCATGAAGCCATCGGTCTGATTTCTTTGGCCGATAGAGTCAAAGAAAGTGCCAAAGAAGGAATTCAAGCCATTAAAAATCTTGGAATTAAACCCATGATGGTAACAGGTGACAACGAGGTAGTAGCCCACCATATCGGAGGAATGGTAGGAATTGAAAATATAGTTGCTAATGCTATGCCAGGAGATAAAGTTGGCTGTATAGATGGGCTGCAATCACAAGGTGAGGTGGTTGCCATGGTCGGCGACGGGATCAACGATGCTCCGGCGCTAACCTCGGCTGATCTATCCATAGGGATTGGGGCCGGTACCGATATAGCTTTGGCTGCTTCCGACATCACTTTAATGGGAGGCAGTCTCACGGCTGTAGCGGAAGCAATCATGCTTTCCAGAAAGACATTGTCAGTCATAAAAAGTAACTTGATATGGGCATTTGGGTATAACATAGTAGCTATCCCTCTGGCAATGTTGCAAATTATTAATCCTCTTGTTTCAGCTGGACTCATGTCGTTTTCCAGTATCTTTGTAGTGCTCAATGCGCTTAGATTAAAAAGTTTTCACCTAGAGAAGGAATCACATGAATAAATTGTATAAATATCAATTGCTTATAGGCATCGGTTTTTGATGGCGCTTCCCAGTGACGTCAATCCAGCCTATAAAGATAATAAAACCTCTTTGATCAATAGAATGCGTAGGATCGAGGGGCAAACCCGCGGGATAGAAAAAATGATTGATGACAATAAGTATTGCATAGATATTCTCAATCAAATAACAGCGGCTAGAACAGCATTAGATAAAGTGGCAATGAGTATCGTCAATGACCATATACACCATTGTGTCAAAGAAGCACTTACTACAGGCGATCAAGTAGAGATAGATAATAAAACACGGGAGCTAATAGAGGTTATAGACGGTAGCTGTCAGCGATTTTGGGACACACAACTTATTTTGTAGATATTAGTATATCAGTATCTGTTTTGTCAAGTTGTTCGATTATTTCCTCCTTCTTGTCGTTTGGATAGTTGATTGTCGCAAAGCTTGGAACAGAGACCGGGTCCGGAGATATATTCCTAAAGCGTATAGGGTTGTTTGTATATGCCTTTGATAATGTTTCTGCCCTTTTATCTCTTATGGTTTCAGCATGACCAAAATGAACCGAACTTGGGTATTGGTAACCTATACCAGAGTGATAATGGCAATAGTTGTAATAATGGAGAAAACCCTCGATATAGTCTTTGGCTTCTTTTAGGGATTCAAATTTCTCCGGGTAATCGGGAAAATATTTCAAAGTTTTAAATTGAGCCTCTGAATAAGGGTTGTCATTAGAAGTACGAGGTCTTGATAATGACTGTGAAATACCGAGAAAGGAAAATAAATCTATGAGACTCCCAGATGTCATGGGTGAACCACGGTCAGAATGTAGTGTCAGCTGATCAGGTTCAATATTTTGTTCAAAACAGGCATATTCAATCATTTCTTTGGCTATTTCACTTGATTCATTTTTAGCTATTGTAAAACCGACTACGAAACGGCTGAATATATCTATCACGACATAGAGACAGTAATACGTTCCTTTCGTAGGACCTTTTAGTTTTGTAATATCCCAGCTCCATACAGAATTTGGCTTTGTTGCAATCAACTCGGGTATTTTTCTTGCCGGGTGACTAGCTTGTCTTCTTCTTTCTTTTACCTGGCCGTTTTCTCTCAGTATCCTATAAAAGGTTGTCCAACTTGCCAGATAGATACCTTCATCTAAAAGGGTGTAGTAAACCTGTATTGCCGGTTGATCACAAAATCTTGGAGAATCAAGAACCGATAGGATATTTTGATATTCCGATGCACTTAGCTTATTGGCAGGAGCAGGTCTTTCTTTCTTTACTTTTGTTTGTTTTACTACCAGATTTTGATTTCTATAGTGGGTAGATGTAGATTTACCTGTTGCCAGACATGCATATAAAGTACCAAGGAGATCTTTTATCTCTGTAAAAGCATTCTCTACTATTATTTCTGACTTTGTGTGTCTTGGCTCTCGGCCGCCAGTTTTCCCAAGAGCTCTAAAGCTTTTCCCTGTATCTTCAAAGCTTTTTTGAATCTTAAGTTCAGATCTTCAAGTCTTTCTATTTTGGCATTTAGTCGTTCAACCTCGTAGTTTTGAACTTTTTGCCGCTTTTTTTGAACTTGATCCATCTTTCCGCTGCTGATCTCTCTATACCATCTATTTACCAATTGCGAAGTCAAGCCTTCTTTTCGCAAAAATGCTCCTTTTTCACCTGGAACAGTAAAAGTTGAATAGATTTCTACGATTTGTCTTTTATACGAATCGCTGTATCGGCGCCTTGGTTTTGTTTTACCGCTCAAACTCTCATGTTCTTTGATCTGAGAATCTGAAGTGTTTTGGCCCAATGTAATATCTTCCATTGTCATTCATCCTAACACGCCCTCTATAGCTTCTTCTCTGTAGAACATATCCTACTCATCGCTGGCAAAGAGGGAGATCGCTTTATTAAAAACCGTTGATATTGTTCAATTGCTCCGTGACGATATGAGTATTTCTTATTGACACAAAATGTTTTAGAGAAGGTCTGATTATCTATAGAGATGATGCAGTTTGCCATAAAAATAACTGCAGTGTAATATAAATCACATGGATACCTATGTAATTCTTTTACGCGGCATCAATGTCGGTGGCAAAAATAAAATTGCTATGGCAGAGCTAAAAAAGTATTTAGAAGAAATCGGATTTTCATCCGTATCGACTTTTATTGCCAGCGGAAATGTTATTTTAGTATCAGATAAGCATCCCGTTAAAATTAAAGCCCAGATTGAAGCTATGTTGACTACAAGGTTTCAATTGGACAGCGAGATTATTAAAGTCTTAGTGTTGAATCATAAACAGCTACAAAGCATTATTGACAACAAACCAAAAGATTTTGGTTGTCAATCTGATAGATATCACAGTGACATCATATTTTTAATTGACATTGATGCAGCCCAAGTTATGACGAGTTTCAACCCTCGTGAGGGTGTAGATACAATTTGGCCAGGTGACGGTGTCATCTATGCTCAGCGGCTAAGTGTCGAACGTGACAAAAGCCGTCTTGGTTCAATATCGGCGCTGCCTTTTTATAAATCGCTAACAATCCGTAATTGGAACACCGTTACCAAGCTACTAGCTATATTGGAAGACAGAGATACTTTTACCAGCCCTTCATAGAATGCATAATGCTAAGAGCAAATTATCAATGGGTATTAGTATCGGTAGTTACGAAAAGTAGAGGAAGCCAAGTAGCATAGATAACGGTTCGACTTTTCAAATTCAAATATTAGCTGCAAAAACGATTGAGCTATTTATATAGCTATAGAAGTAGCTCATTGTCCGTAATACCACTGTAAGGACTACTTTTGAAAATAAATCATCTATCGAGGTAGTTTGGATGATTGATCGACTTTTGATATCGCAAGCAGGTCTTGGTAAGTATCGGTATCTTGTCTTCTACGGCAAAGCTCTTTGAATTGCCGGATCTTCTACTATTACAAACGAAGGTTTGCGCTTTATTTCTTCCACCAGTAGGTGCTGTGAATCGATATTGCCATTGTAGAGGTATTGAATATTGCCGGCGCGCTGTTTTCTGATTGGCGAAGTACTTCTATGTCCGCCAGTCAAAGATTGCCTGACAAGATTGTTCATATAATACAAGGTAGCTATATAGGATGCGGTCAAGATTGTCAGAACTATGCAAAAATATAGCAAGAAGTTGAAAACAGGTATCAACCCAAACATAAAGGTAAAGGCAATTGAAGCAAAGCAAAGTTTTAGATTTCGTTTTCTGCGCGAGATAGTCAGCTGTCTTTTTTGTTTGGAGCGATAGGCTGTGCGTTTACCGGAACGGGGATTGTTGATGTAAGTGGCTTGATGACTTTCTCTGATTGATTCATCCCACGAAGTACTATCTTTATCGGTGCCGCTTGGTTTTAAATAAAATAAGTTGCTATCTGGGTGAACTTTATAATATTGGTTTTGCGAGTAATTGATGGGATATACTTGGTTTTGATAAAGCTGCTTTTGCCCATAATAATTCATACGGTTTTCGTTGCCCGTTATCGAACCTATAGTTGAGCCGTACTTTCCTATTTGGGAGTCGATGCGAAACTGGTTAATCCTTCGCCAAATATATGGTGTCAGTACCAATATCCATATAACCATAAGAAGGATTATTGTTTGCATCTGTAGGCATTCCTCCCGCAATATTTTTACGACAATCAGTCATAATAACGATACTCTAAGAAGTCGCTTTGGTGTTGGATAGTTTGTCAAAAAAACCAAAATTATTTTTTCTCAAAATATATTTTAGCTACAGGATGAGGTGCGAGTTGAGTAGTCGAGCTCTTGATACCTGCTATCAGTCGCTGGGCATTTCATGGATTTCGGAGTCGTTCTTTCGCCAGTTGCCCGCACTTCCCCCTGTTTTTTCCCACAGGCACAGTTCCCCTATAGACATAGTCCTGTCGATGGATTTACACATGTCATAAATGGTAAGTGCCGCTACGGAACAGGCGGTCATGGCCTCCATCTCCACACCGGTGCGGTCGAAGGTCTCGACTTGTGACTCAACCTCTACGAAATCATCTCCTATAGTAAAATTGATATAAACATTTCCCACCAGAAGCGGATGACAGAGAGGGATGAGATCAGCCGTTTTTTTGGCGGCCTGAATGCCGGCTATACGCGCCGTACTTAGTACGTCTCCTTTTGTAATGGAGTTACTTATCACATCAACGGTTGTCTCGGGCTGCATGGAGATTTTACATTTGGCTCGGGCTCTTCTATGGCTTGCTTCCCGGATATTAGACTCGAACATGCGCACTCTGCCGAGTGGATCGAGTTTCGTAAGGCTGGTTTCGGACATTTCATAATTCTACGCTCTAATCGATCTGTTTAAATTTACTAATAGGTAAATTTCATAATAAAATACGATATTTACGTATTCAAAAAACCGAGGTTGTCCAAAGCATTGTGATGAAGAGGGAATTTATAAGTTATTATTATACTGGCACTCTTCTTAGCCGAGTGCCAGTATAATAATAACTTATAAAGAGATAATGAAAAGCTCCGCTTACTGTAGCTTCTGGAACTGGGTCTAAAGATTTTAAGGAGGCAAAATGCCAACCTATGAGTATGCCTGTAAGGATTGCGGTCGTCATTCGGAGGTTGTACAGTCTTTCTCCGACGAGCCGTTAACTAAATGTGAAGTATGTGGCGGGCAGCTTCGTAAGGTATTTGGGAGTGTCGGTATTGTCTTTAAAGGAAGCGGATTTTACAAGACAGATTCGCGATCTGGATCTTCCTTGCCTGCTGCAAAGAATACAGCTGCTGACCAGTCAAGCTCGCCTGTTGCCGGTGAAACGCAAAAGAAAGATAATGGCACAGATTCCGGAGGAATCACCAAGACAGAGGGCACTGCACAGGCCAACAAGGTAAAGGCTGATTCACCGGCACCTACTTCACCTACAAAAACTGCCGATAAAGTTCCGGCTGCCTCGTAGTCTATATATGACTTATATGCAGGCTGCTACGGCTTTTTAGTAGTTTTTGTAAATTCGTCTATGAGAAATCATGGCGGGAGGCAATCTCCATAAGTCGGCAAAGAAGTATTTATTGAGTGGCAATGGAATATAAATTAATGGAATATAAATTAATTGCCGCTCAATGCCATGTCACCAACAGCCATGGTCACCCCTGCTGCAGATGACGGTAGCCATTCGGTGTCATTTCCTATATATAAAATCTGTTGCAGCATTTTTTGGATGGTGGAAGCTATGGTTACTTCTTTGACAGCTTCGGCAAATTGACCGTTCCTGATCATCAAACCTTCCGCCCCAACGGAAAAGTCACCGCTTATGGGATTTACTCCCGAATGGACGCCACTTATTTCTTGAACATAGAAGCCGGTTCCTATCTTTTCTATAATTTGTTTTTCACTAAACTCACCGGGTAAGAGGCAAAGAGCTTTTGCCCCAACGGAGGGAGTTGACTTGTATCCGGCTCTCACGGCTGACGCGGTGGATTTTGTGCCGCTCAATCTGCCTGAATAGCTATCGTAAAGGAAATTATTTAATGTGCCGTTTTCTATCAAGGTAATTTTCCTACTGGCAAGTCCCTCGGCGTCGAAAGAAGAAGCTCCGAAAGCCAACGGATTGGTAGGGTCCTCAATCAATGTGAAGGCATTGACGGCAACGTTGTCCCCGAGACGTTCGGCAAACAAGGATCTTTGCTTTATTACTTCTTCGCCTGATAAGGTTCCCGCCAAGATTGCCAGCAGAGATGCGGTTACTCTTTTGTCAAATACCACGTTGAGCTGAGCCGATTTTTGCTTTTTGGCGCCGAGTAAGCGGGTAGAACGCAATACGGCGTCTTCTACGGCTTTTGTCAAAACCAATTCATCGAGTCCGCGCCCTATACTATAGCCGGAGCCGCTCATGGTATCTTCCTGCTCGCCTACCAAAATATCAGTCGCTACATAACACACGCTTTCTCTCGATTGAGCTTTTATCCCGAGAGATGTACATATCGCCATTTCCGCAGCAGAGTCGCCGTAATCACTGCTAGTCACTTGCCTGATACGCGGATCGGCTTTCCTGCAAGCTTTATCAAGTTCTATTGCCAAATTGACTTTTGCTTCGGCCGGGCTCTTGGATAGGTCATCGCGCCAAAGGTCAAGCTGTTGTGGTGCTATGTCGTCAGGATCTGCCAAACCAACCGCTTCATCTGTTCCGGCAAATAAAGAGTTATCTCTGGCTTCTTGCAATGCTTCTTTGGCTGCTTTTTCCGACAGACTACCTACATAAGCAAAGCCCTGCCTGTGGTCGGAAATCACCCTTACGCCGATACCGGCTGATTCTGCCACCGACAAAGACTCGACTTCACCACGATAAGCTCTGGCTTCGGTGGAAATTCCCCAAGCGATAAAAGCCTCAATCTGTTCATTTCCTTGTACTTCCGCCACAATCTTTTCGGCTAGATCCATTAATTCAGGCACCGGCTGTTCCTCCGATCGTGACTTGGGAAATCCTGAGAGTCGGCTGTCCGCAACCGACAGGTACATTTTGACCGTCTTTGCCGCATGTTCCGGGGCAGATATCGAAATCATCCGCCACGGCATCTATGTTTTTTAATACCTCCGGTCCGTTCCCGATTAGATTTGCGTCCCGTAGCGGTACCGTTATTTCGCCATTCTCTATCAGATAAGCTTCTGTCATACCAAAGACAAAATCACCGGTAGCCGTATTGACCTGTCCGCCTCCCAGTTTGGAAACGTAGACTCCGTATTCGGTATCGGCTACTATATCGTCTTTATTATCTGTGCCGTTGATGAGATAAGTGTTTGTCATCCTCACCATGGGCAGATGTTGGTAGCTTTGCCGCCTTCCGTTGCCAGAAGAAGTCCGCCCCTCTTTGCGGGCCCGCAGAAAGTCCCACATGTAATCCGTGAGTACACCATCTTTTATCAATACGTTACTTTGTACAGGGTGACCCTCGTCATCTATGGATGAGCTGCCCCAACCTCTTTGGACCGTACCGTCATCTATCAACGTAACTTTGGGGCTGGCCACTGTTTCTCCAACGCGACCCGTGTATACCGAGCTGTCTTTTAAGATGTGATCGGCTTCTAAACCGTGACCGCATGCTTCGTGGAAAAGTATCCCGCCGGTCCCGCTCTTGATAACTACCGGTAAAATCCCCGAAGGGGCGGGCTTAGCGTCCAATTTGGAGATGGCTATCCGGGAAGCTTCTGCGGCAATCTCTTCGATGGAATACTCATCAAAAATTTCAAATCCTGCCGTCAAAGCGAGAGTTTCGTATCCTGTTTGTAAGCCGCCGTCTCCCATGGCGACACAAAAGACTGAAATTCTGGTCCTGATCTGGTCATCGGTCGCCAGCAATCCGTCAGAGTTGGCAACTATTATTCGACGTCTGGAATCTCCATAGCCAGCCTGTACCTGGGCTATTTTATTGGATTTAGATCTTGCGATATCGTCGGCGAGGTCAAGGAGTTCAACCTTTTTCTTTTTCCCAATTGTCTCGGGAAAGATTGTTATCGGGTTATCAGAGGTTGATCGGGGGATCGATGCGATCTTGACGTTTGACCCAAAGGATTTCCGAGACCTGGCTACGGCCGCGGCGGCCTCTGCGGCTGCTAACAAACCTTTTTGAGATAGATCTTGGGTATGAGCGTATCCGGTGACTTCACCGACTATTACTCTGACTCCGGCCCCGCTGTCGTGTCCGGACGACAATTCTTCGACGCGTTTGTTGTCCAGAGATATTGCAGAACCCCGTCGGTCTTCGATAAAGACCTCGGCGAATTCAGCACCTTTTTCCAGTGCTTTGGATAACGTCTTTTCTATGACATCAACCGGCACCGGTAAACTTTCATCCATAACTAAGCTCACGGTTCAGCCCCTGTATTCTCTTGTCGGACGCAAAGCACTTTAGCAGTTAACAAAGTGCTGTTACATCTAAAGTCTATCTAAAAAGTTCCGCTTTATGCCTCGATACAACCGGGATCAAGAGATATCACGGGCAGCGATTTTTCAATCCTCAGACGGTATCTGGTCAAAGAAGTAACGGCAACGCAAATTATGGATACGCCAAAAAAACAAAAACCGAAGCTACAAGTGCTTCTATGGGCTTTAGTGCAACGGCAGCTTATTTAGGTCCTACTCCGCAGATATTTCTATACGTTGTTTCCCAGGATGCCGCCGAGAATACCTCCGATACCTCCACTTGTGACGGCCGAGGTGGTTACACCGCCGTCACTTTGACCGAGATACGGCGCTATGGCGGAAGCCAAATTGCAAATAGGCATGCTTTGCAAAAATACTTTGCCCGGTCCCGTCAGAGCGACCAAATGGTAACCGTCTTGACCGAACAGTTTATTGGCTATGCCCGGGATTGTTGTTATTTGGAAATTGATGCTTTGCGACATGGCGCCGATGTGTCCCGGGTGTACCAAAAGTCGCTGTCCCGGCTCCAGATCGTATGTGGTGATTTCACCGGACAATTCAAGGTAAAAAGTCCCCTCTCCTTCAAGCCGCTCTAAGACAAAGCCTTCACCACCCCACAATCCTCCGCCGAAGCTGTGCTGAAATCCCATTCCGCACACTATCCCCGGTGTGCCGCAGAGCCATCCTTTGCGGTGTACCAGGTATCCTTCTCCGGGAACTACGGACAATTCGAAAATTCGCCCCGGGACTTTGGCGGCAAAAACGATCGTGGCTTGCCCTGATTGGGCTTCGTATCGGGTAATAAACAGACCCCCTCCGCCTACAGCGCGTTTTAAAGTTCCCATAAGTCCCCTTTGTCCGCCCGCTGATGTGGTCTGCGACATAGATATGTTGGGGGTCATCCAGGATAGTTCGCCGTGTGTGGAAATAACCGATTCCCCGGTTTCAAGTTGAACTTCAAGGATGGGAAGAGTGGTACCTTTGACTTCTGCTTTCATATCGACCCCTTTTCTGAAAAGAATAAAATTAAAATTGTTTGCAAATAGCAAACTACAATTCTAGACATCATGGCATACATTTAGCGGGAAATTATTTAGAAATATTCTTTTTTAATCTATCCGGTAATATTCGCTAGGGGTCATAAGTATCCCCACCCCTTTGATGCATATAGGAAATTACCATGTATCACACAGTGAATTGTGGACACCACGTACTCTCTGTAAGTTCTTTATGGTGAAGACGTTTTCGTTAGGAAAGTTATATTTTTGCCAGTAAAAACTTTATTTAATTAAGATTTTAATAAAAAATTAAATAAACTGCCATTAGTATCCGCGACTTTTAACCGATTATTGGCTACTATTTGGTAAGGTGAATTTAATCAATCAAAAGATAGCAAAATTGTTATTGGTGCAAGTTGTACCGGATTGGAAAGAGTAGACATGGATCAAGAGCAGGCAACAAGCCACGAGCCACAGGCAACGCCGATCTTCAACGCTTATCGCAGGGGCTATGATCCCGAACAGGTCGATCGTTACGTTGCGGACCAGCAGCGCAGGCTGGATGAGGCATTGAAGCGTGCTTCCGTCGCCGAGAGGCGCCTCGGCGCCGCTGTCGGACAATTGAGGGAGCTAAATAAGAGGGTTGCCACTCTGGAAAGTCAAGAAAAACCTTTACAAGCCCCAGCTCTTGATACTCTCGGAGATAGAATCCAGAGAATTCTAACCGAAGCCTGGGAAGGGGCATATGCCATCAGACAGTCGGCTGAGCAAGAAGTCCAAGAATTAAGGACGGAAGCTGAAGAAGCCGCCCAGGAAATTATTTCGTTGGCAGAAGAGCGCGTCCGGCAAGCCGAAGAGGAATTGAAACGACAAAAAGAACAACAACGCCATGATCTGGAGCAAGAAAGGGCTAAAGCCGTAGCACAGATAAGTTACTTACATGAGCAGAAGAAACTTGCCATGACAGATTTATTAAAGCTACGAGATGTAATAACCTCTACCTTGGCTGAGAATTTACCACCAAATTTGGCGGAGAAATATCGTCAGCACGTGGCCAAGATTACGGACTCCAAAGCATCTTTCGAGGAAAGTGGCAACACTGCGACTTTCGATGACGATAAAGCGCAAGACCAGACGGAGGCAAGCACTCACAAAGCACCGGAGAGTGATACCTCTTTTAGATTTACACCTAAAATTGCTGCCAGAGATGATGGGGGAGAGAACACATACGAGGACCGTAACCCAGATGTAAAAATACGTGCAAAATCATACGAAGCTCTCTCTGAACAGCCAAAACCGGTCAATTTTGGTAATGAAAGTTTGCACGACAGCGATATTGATCTCGCTTTAACTATGCCGGTGGAGACGATTGAGCGTAAAAATATCACCCCTCATATTGATAGGAAAGATATCTCAGAGCTTGTAAGGCGTCACAGAGAGGCAAATAAGCGTTTGGTGGAAGCCGTGGGTCTGCAAGAAGAGTTGTTTCCGGCTGACTCTTCCGGTATGTATGAAGATCGTGATATGGAAGATATGCCTTCTTATGATGCCGGTGAAAACAGACTCTATGATTTCAGCTCGGATGAAAGTGAAGCCGGCGAGGACTAGAATATACCAAGGTATCCGCTGTGGCCTTGATCAAAATCTGAATATATAACAGCGATAAGTCGCTGTTTACCACTTTGTCAGTTTCTTTGTAGTCGATTTGCCGCCGGCAAGAGGTGTGGGTCATCTGAGGGTCTTTTCCTTATTACTTAATTTTTATTTAGTTAGGTAAGGATTATTTTTTGTGACAAAGAGAGGATTTTCCCGGTACAATATAATACAATACGGTACGGTACCGTATTGTATTATACAAAGCTATCGTAACGATCTGCTTTGCGAACGTGAACCAGGGTTGGAGGCGAGGGAGACGAAAAAGTTAATTAATATCTCTCTCAAAACCGAAGCGACTCATTCTACTGGAGGGCGACCGCGAGAAGACCGTTGCAATTCAGCTATCCTAGGTGCACTTTTAGAATTGCTCATTAAAGTTGGCTACGATAACGTAAGTATAGACAAAATTGCCGCTTTGGCAAAAGTAAGCAAGTCAACCATCTATAGACGCTGGTCAAATAAAGCGGAACTAGTCGCTGAATTTGTCAAATCTATTTCAGCCGGCGTTGCCGATGATGACGCAGCAACGGAGCTTGGCGATAATTTACATGACAATATGGTGTCGGTTGTAACAAATCTTTGCGAGACAATTTCACAAACCGATGGGGCTCTTGTTATCGGTCTGGTCAGAGTCTTGCAGGAGAGCAATGACTTGGCGCTTCTCATCAAAAATAATTTGATTGAGGCACATATGAAACCGATTATACAAGTAGTCGATAGGGCCAAGGTAAGTGGTGAGATACCTAAAGAAGCTGACCTGACGTGTATATATAATACGATTTTGGCAAGTATTTTTGCCAAATTGCTCTTCACAAAAGAATCACTCGGTAAAGAATTTGCAATTCAGCTTGTCGATGATGTAGTAATGCCGCTCATCCGTTACCACTCTACATCGGGCAAGGCACAGGACTTACGGCAGGGAATGAGGAAATACCAATTACCAGATACAAAGGAAAGAGATGACTGACAAAAATACTTCAGAGATAGAGCAAATCCAAGACCCCAAGCGCTGGTTTATACTGGCGCTGATTGCCATAGCTCAGCTGATGGTGGTTTTAGATGCTTCCGTGGTTAATATAGCTTTACCAACGGCACAGAAAGCCCTTCATATTTCTAATGTTGACCGGCAGTGGGTTATAACAGCCTACTCTCTAACTTTTGGCGGGTTTCTCCTACTTGGTGGACGGCTTTCGGATTTTGTGGGTCGTAAAAAGATATTCATAATAGGCGTTATAGGATTTGCGATCGCATCCGCAATCGGAGGAGCTTCGGTGACAGGCGGGATGTTGTTTGGAGCCAGAGCGGTTCAAGGTTTCTTTGGTGCTCTCATGACGCCGGCCGCACTTTCTATATTGACAATCACCTTCAGCGAAGAAAAAGAAAGAGCGACGGCGTTTGGGATATATGGCGCTATAGCAGGCGGTGGGGCGGCTGTCGGACTCCTTTTGGGCGGTATTTTGACACAGTATCTGGGCTGGAATTGGTGTCTGTATATCAATGCGCCCATAGGTGCTGTTACAGCTTTGATAGCTATTCCGCTACTAAAAGAAAGCAGAGCCGGAGGAGACAGAAGGTATGACTTATTCGGGGCTATAAGCGCTACAGGGGGACTTGCGGTTTTAGTTTACGGATTGACAGAAGCCGCACAAGATGGCTGGACTTCGTCGGTAACGCTGGGATTTCTGGCCGCAGCGGCGGTTCTCTTGGTTGCTTTTGTATTTACGGAGCTAAAGACGACTCACCCGTTGCTTCCCATGAGGGTTATTTTGGAGAGGAACCGGGGAGGATCTTTTCTGGCATCTTTTCTGGCCGGGGCGGGGCTGTTTGTCATGTTTCTGTTCCTCACATATTATTTCCAAGAAAGTTTAGGCTACAGCGCTTTAAAGACCGGCATATCCTTTCTACCATTCTCGGTCGGAATTGTCCTTTCGGCAGGGTTGGCCAGCAAGTTGCTTCCGCATTTTGGCCCGAGACCGTTGATGGTGAGTGGTTTTATCATGACAGGTCTTGGTGCTCTATACTTAACTAAAATAGCGATTGACTCTAATTTCTTTACAACGGTATTACCGGCTGAAATTTTAATGAGTATAGGATTGGGTTTGGTTTTTGTTCCTCTCACGGCAACTTCACTTTTCAACGTTGCCGATCACGATACGGGAGTTGCGAGCGCATTGTTAAACACGACCCAACAAGTCGGAGGATCGCTCGGTACGGCACTGCTCAATACCGTTTTTACTTCCGCAGTAGCGGCATTTCTGCTCGGTCACCCAAAAAATAAACTATCCATAATCGATGCTCCTATCCACGGTTATAGGGTTGTATTCGTTTACAGCGCGGTGGCTTTTGCTATATCTATGTTAGTGGTGGCCGTAGCGATAACGACGAAGAAGATAGGAAGCGATAGAGAGGAACAAAAAGGCTTAGTCGTAAGCAACGTCTAGAAGATCAGAGATAGACAGTCAGATTAATGGATATATTGCGTTAGCCTAGTACCCTATTATAGAAGCGCTATCCGATAAGTATCCATCTGTTCGAAACTACTTACTTGATGTACATTACACTAAACATCATACCAAGTAGTATGTTTAGTGGGCCGCCCGGGTCTCGATCCCGGCACCTTGGGATTAAAAGTCCCCTACTCTACCCGATGAGCTAGCGGCCCATGTCAATAAGTATAGCAGTACGAACGACAATCATTCGATGCCACAATTAGACACTATTGCTAAAGCATAGCAATAGTGTTAATGACTAATTGAGAAAATGAGAATTACGCTTAATTTTTCTTTACTAGGTGAGCGGTCTCGTAAATAGCAGATAGATATATAAACCGATGAAGAGTTTATAAACCGATGAAGAGTTTCCCCTCACTATGGTGTATCAGATTCTAGATTTCAATCCGGTATCTCATCGCTGCTATGACTTTGTCTCCGTGCATTAGGTATGTGATTTAGAATAGAAATAGGAAGCCCGGGAAAATATAGGAATGACATTCCTATAGGACATATCTTTATCGTGTTATAACTGTCAATAAATTATTTTCGACAGCGTATCTTAGAAAAAAACATCTCTCAGAAGTAAAGGAAAATGGCTAAATATCAAGGCACATTGTTGATTAAGATTTCTGATCTCTTGGAAGGTATGACGTACTTTTGAGTGCATCATATATAATTAATAATGTTGCAATTTCTGCTTCACCACGGCATAATAATATATCTGCAAGTTGCGGTCTGTATTTTCGCTAAATGATTATTAACCTAGTTCCGCTCTTCTATTACCGTTTGTTCGTCTGCGATTGACGCCTATGTCGGTGTTATAACAATATTGCCCTAAAATCATGAATCAAGCTGCAAGCGCAGCTTTCTGAGCTGAAAGTGCTTTGATGATATATTCGGATGTTTTTTGAATTCTCTCGCCAGAGCCCTTGATCATTTTGTCTGCATTTGCATCTCCTTCTGCCCAAGAAAGTATGTAGCCAAAACTGTAATCGCTTGAATCTATGCCGAGGAAGTTGCATATAATATAGGCAACAGATTCAGCTTCCAACTCGGCAAGGGCCCTGTCAGAGAAATCAGGGTGTAGCATAGCATGACCTATCTCATGCGCTAACGTCTTGACTTTTTGGGGTGAAAGATTACGACAGTTAATTTTGATAAGTTGCTCTGTATGCGAACAACTGCCATTTATGCCTTGCGGTAAGATATCTTCTACAACTTGAAATCCAATCTGACTGGCAGTTCTTATCAGATCGTGATATGCCAAAGAATAGTCGCCTTTAATAAGATTTTGACATGGCAACGGGACTTCGGCACCTTCTGTCTGCGATATATCAAAGACTCCGACAGTTTTGAATCCATACAATTTTTTACGGGTTTCAGATTCAAAGGAATCATGATTGGCATTATCTTGCTTGTATATAATAGGGGCAAGAATAGATATAGCCTTTTCTCCCTTCCTAACATAACGGCCTATCTTTTTCCAATTGCTATAGCCGGCTACGCGTGTGGCACTGGGGAATTGCGTGGCGATCAAAAGAACATTAGAAAAAGAGTAATTATGAAATAAAGATTGAAATTTTAAATATTCTTGCCATTTTTGAGAAGAGGATAATTCCTTAATCCCTTCAGACAATTGGCGCATGATGTCTTTTTGTTTACTGTCAGTTGGCATTGATAATTCCTTTCGCTTGGCTTTTCTTGATTGATAAATCGTTAAATTTATAGGTTTATAAAGGGGTTTGAGGCAACCGTATGGTGCGATAGAGGAACTGCCGTGTTCGAGATATACCCTTGATAAGAGTAGAGATGAATATAAATATAGGTTACGGATGTATCATCACTTGGAAAAGAAACCCCCGCCTGTATTAGTTGGGAAATTGCCTATAGAAAAGCCACTAATTGGTATCAAAGTCATGATGACGCCTTATAACTGCTAGAAGTTGACGATTTGCGTCCTCGTGTTCTGGGCAACTATAGTATTGAGTGGGTTTTCATGCTATGAAGCATGATAGAAACTACGGAGGTACAAATTATGAGGATGCAGCTTGGGACGTTGGAAATTAGTAGTCCGGCTTTTCGTCACGGAGACCGAATACCCGAGCCTTACAGCGTGGATGGGGAAGGTCACTCGCCGGAATTAATTTTTGCCGGCGTTCCGGCGCAAGCCAAAGAGTTGGTCTTGATCTGTCATGACCCGGATGCTCCCATGACTTACGGTTTTACGCACTGGGTTATTTATGGTATCCCCGCAGACGCAAAAGGTCTTCGGGAAAATTGCGGCGAGGTATATATTAGCGGTGTCAATGAGCTGGGTAATGCCGGATGGGTACCTCCAGCCCCTCCTCCCGGCCATGGCGATCATTTCTACTATTTTCAATTATTTGCTCTGGACATGAGTCTGGGGCTTGACCCCGGCCTTAACAGAGCCGAGCTTCTGGCAAAGATTGATGATCACATCCTGGAACAAGCCAGACTTGTAGGGACGTACTCCCGCTCCTAATTCAGTGTTTATAGGCATAATAGGTTAACAGAAGTTTGTCAGATGTGGGAAATTGGATATAAGAAGCATGGCTTAGAGACGAAAATGCGTAAGCTGTGTCAGTAAATATTTCTTGGCAAGAGTTCTTGATTGACGGGTGTCATCAGGATCTCAAAATAAAATCGTTACAGGTCAAGGCTTTGTTAAGCTACTCATCAAGTACTATCCATAATAGGAGTACTTGATTTTTACCGAGACATCACCTTGGCGCCCTCGGCAGGGCTCGAACCTGCGACACCCGGCTCCGGAAGCCGGTGCTCTATCCGCTGAGCTACGAGGGCTGGTGTTTGATTATATTAACAGACAATTGTAGTAAAGATTATCCTGCCAATATAGAGGTTTTATCAGGTATCTTTAAGTTCTGTGGTTTCATTGTTCAAATCAGACAATAACTGCTAAGTTTATATCCTAACAAACTTTTATCGTTTTCGACCTTTCAGACGATATGACGAGATACGGGAAGTGCTTATGTTACCAATTACGGAGAGGATTAAAACCGGCATACTTTCAGCTTTTCATGGTCTCAATATAGATGCGGATTCTAACCTTATACATATCGAAAGACCGGCGCGACCTGAGCATGGAGACTTTTCTTCAAATATCTGTCTCGTTATGGCCAAAAAAGTTGGAATGGAACCGAGAAAACTCGCCGAGGAGCTTGTCGCTAAAATCAATAGTGAACCTTTTCCGGATCTCAGCAAAGCTGAGACGGCCGGTCCGGGCTTCGTCAACTTCTATCTGGAGAACACTTATCTCTATCAGACTGTCAGGGATGCTCTAATCCTTGGTGAAAGCGGCTACGCACGGCATACGTTCGGTAACGGTAAAAAAGTGCAGTTGGAGTTCGTTTCGGCAAACCCAACAGGACCCCTTCATGTCGGCAACGGATGGCTTGGTTCCTATGGCGACGCTTTGGCTAGGCTCCTGGATAGGGCAGGCTACGACGTCACGCGTGAATACTACGTCAACGATACCGGTAATCAGATTAGGATGCTCGGGGAATCGTTATTGGCGCGCAAAATGGCTAAAGATGTACCCGAGGAAGGTTATCAGGGCGCATATGTAGCCGAGATTGCCAAAGAATACTTGGGGTCAGATGACATTTTAGAAGCCGGCAAATTCGCGGCTTCTAAAATCTTAAGTAACATCAAAGCTACCCTAGAGCGTATAGGCATCAATTATGACAGCTGGTATAGCCAGGCTTCGATAGAGGAGACAGGCAAAGTTACAGAGACAATAGCTGAGCTTAAAACCAAAGATTTGATATATGAAAAAGACGGTGCCGTTTGGCTTGCGGCCACCAGATTGGGAGATAACAGAGACAGGGTTCTGGTCAAAGCTAACGGTGACGCGACATATCTAGCGGGAGATCTGGCCTATCATCGTAATAAGTTTTTAGAACGCGGATTTGATTTAGTTATAGATATCTTCGGTGCCGATCATCACGGACAGGTAGCCAGTCTGAAAGCCGGTGTGCAAGCTCTCGGAGTGGAGCCGGAGCGACTCGAGGTTCTATTAGGCCAATTGGTCTCCCTTGCTGGAAAGAAAATGTCAAAAAGATCCGGTATCTATGTCAAATTGGATGAATTGGTAGACGAAGTCGGGCCCGATGCTACGAGAATCCTGTCGCTTTTATCCTCCATAGATCAGGCCACGACATTGGATCTAGATCTTGTCACAAGTCAATCTGCGGAGAATCCGGTTTTTTATATCCAATATGCTCATGCCAGAATAGCGTCGATCAAAAAAATGGCTCTAGGACAGAATTTGGACATAGCTCTCCGACTGGAGGAAGCCCAGAAAAACAACTCGCATCCGTCACCAGATGCAGTTGAGTTGACCGCTATTTTAGCGGAAACAAATTTTCAAATTTTAGATCACCCCAGAGAAATTCAGCTCATGAAAGCAATTTCCCTGTTGCCAGAAGTCGTCGAACAGGCAACTGTGGACAGGGCCCCGCATAAAGTCACCACTTGGGTCAGGGGCTTGGCGGCCGACTTTCATGGTTTTTACCATGATTGCCGCGTTTTGGGAAATGACTTATCCCCCGATATAACAAGATCCAGATATTGTTTGGTTGAGGCTACAAGGATAGCTTTATATATAGGTTTAAATCTCTTGGGCGTAACCGCTCCCGAAAGAATGTAATTGACTGTCCGACCGTCAAGACTACCTAGTAAAAAAAAGTATATAAAGGCACAACTACAGATAAAGATAAATGAATGTTTATAAATTCCGACTCTGAAGCAAATGACAAATCAGCAGATCCCATATCGCCTGAGCTATTGCCGAGAACCTCTGCCGTTATAGACTCCGGCGAACTTTCCATAGGTGGTGTGATGGTATCGGAGATGGTGCAAAACTTCGGGACACCACTGTTTATTTATGATGAAGAGCATCTCCGCCAAAATATTGCAGAAGCTAAGGCCTCTTTCCCGGGTGGAACAGCCTATGCCAGTAAAGCCTTTTTGTGTAAGGCAATGGCGGAGCTTATTAGTGAGTACGGAGTCAATATAGATGTCTCCAGTATGGGAGAGATGTATATAGCTTTACATTCCGGGATTCCGGCAGGCAATATAGTGTTGCACGGCAATAATAAGTCGTTGGATGAAATCAATTTTGCCGTCAGGAACGGAATCAAAATAATAGTCGATTCCTTTGATGAGATTAATAATTTGGAATCGCTTCTTTTTGATGCCAAATTAAAATGCCGAGCCTTGATCAGGGTAACGCCGGGCGTAGAGGCTCATACCCATGAATTTATTAAGACCGGTCATGAAGATTCCAAATTTGGTTTTCCTTTAGGAGAGGATATGGCTACCCTGGCCATAGAAAGACTGAGATCTATCCCCGGCGTCGACTTGCTGGGTTTGCACAACCATATAGGGTCTCAGATTTTTGAATTACAACCTTACGCGGAGGCCATGGCGGTTGTGGCTCCTATGGTTCAAAAATATGATTTTTCTGAATTGTGTGTGGGTGGGGGCCTGGGTGTGGCCTACATGGCCGACGAACACGCCCCGAGCATTTCACAGTGGGCAGATCTTGTCATGCAGGCAGCACAAGACGTAGGGATCGCTAAAGACGTCTCGATAACATCAGAACCAGGCCGTTCGATAGTGGCACAAGCTGCCATTACTTGTTACCGGGTGGGAACGATCAAAAGAGTACCGCAGGTAAGAACGTATTTAGCGGTGGATGGGGGGATGAGCGACAATCCCAGACCCGTCCTTTATGGCAGCGGCTACGAAGTGTTTTTACCGTCTGATATCAGAGCTGAGAGGCAGGCCAGAGTCCGGGTTGTGGGCAAACATTGTGAATCTGGTGACATACTTGTCGCCAACGCCACCGTCCCCGATTCGGTCAAAGTCGGAGATATCATAGCGACCCCGGTAACGGGGGCTTACGGCTATTCCATGGCTTCGCACTACAATAGGCTACAAAGACCGGCTGTGGTATTTGTCAGAGACAATGACGCCCGGCTGGTTTGTAGAAGGGAATCTCTGGAGGATTTGCTGAGATTTGATGTGTAGGGATAAATAAGACAAGGTTCCGGACTAAAGCCCATAATCTCCGGCCTATCTTATTTGAAACGGCAATTTTCAAAATCGTTTTATGAAGTCTCAATTTCCGCAAGCGGTACGTCTAAGTAAGTTATATTAGCTAAAGATGGTCGGTGAAAATGTCTGATAAAAAAATCGTCTCAATAGGACTTTTGGGATTCGGAAACGTTGGTTCCGCTTTTTTCCAACTTCTCGAATCTTCCTCCGTTCAAATACAGGAGATGCTTGGAGTCAAGCTGGAAGTCAGTAAAGTGGCCGTAAGGGACTTAACAAAATATAGCGGTGCAGCCATAGACCAAAGCCTGATCCGTGATGACCCCATGTCGGTCATCAATGACGAGAGTATAGACATCGTTGTGGAATGTATGGGTGGCA
>JAJZMK010000085.1 GCA_021798275.1 Actinomycetes bacterium
GGCCCGTAGCAGCCTTGAGCACCCTAGGCGTATTTGCCTGTATGTATTGGCCAAAGATGATGCCAGAATGCTTAGCCACGACTGTAATGGAAGCTGTACCACCTGAGTTTTGAGCTCCGCTGTTTAATATATACATATTTCCGGCGGAGTCAAAAGCGATAGCATCCGGATTATTCAAACCACCGTAGTTGAGTTGGGTAGATACCACTGTACTGGTGGTATCTGCAGCTACTGCCGCAGGTGAGCCTGCAGTCGTAAGAAGAAGCCCTATGCTTAATAGCAGTGTAAGTACAACAATAGCTATTGAAATCGGTACTTTTGATTTTCTGCTCTGATCCACCTCGAAATATTATCTTAAATTTGAGATAAAGCATAACTTCTTTTATTGAGTTATTATAATTCTCAGGTTTTAGATATCTTCTGTGCAATTACCTGAGTTATTACTTTTTAATATTTACATTTACCACAAGACAACAATCATGCACTACTCACGAAATGGGACACTCTCTCTTTTGGGGAAAGGAGAATATAGGTATGGAAGAAGAAAGTAAAAAGGAGGCTCGCAGACAATTTGACAACAAGTTCAAATCGGTATCTATTTTCTGCAGCTAGCTCTAATTGCTACCCAAATATGTCTATTTGATCACACTTGATTAATTTATCATTATTTGCACCGATAAACTATTAATGCGTGCTACTTTAGATAAATGCTCGTACTATCGATTTGTAAAGTAAAGAAGTTTATATATCTCACTTTTTTATTTCTTGGTATTTCCATGTTCTTACCTACCATGGCATTTGCATCCCGTACTGATAATCATGTAGCAAAATATACCGTATTCGGCCAAGGCCCTTTAGTAAAGGTTGGCTCTGTGCCGGCAGTATCGAAATCCCTATATAAGACCGGTGTAATAAATAGCGGGGAAGAAATGTCGGTCAATATTTTTTTGAAGCCACGTAATGTAAGTACAATGAACAGTCTCCTGGCATCTGTATACAATCCTTCATCACCTGATTATCATCATTTTCTGAAGAAAGGGCAATTTGCCGCGGAATTCGGACCAACCAAGTCAACCTACAATACAGTCATTAATTACCTGAAATCTGTTGGCATCAGTGATATCAGTTCGGGAAGCGGTGATTTTTCCGTTAGCATAAAAGCTAAATCGGGACAATTATCTAAAGTATTTGATACTTCATTTATGGGCTATAAGTTGAGTGATGGTAGGAAGGTCTACGCTAACACCAAGGCACCTTTGCTCCCACAAACAATCGCTAATGCCACTTTGGGCGTAGCAGGGTTTAATGATATGGCCGTCATGGTGAGTAACGCACTAAAGGGAGAGCCAATATCCCATTTAGTATCGGGTAAAAACTCGTTTAAGCGTTCTGCCTCCCATTTTGGTAGACATCAGATATCTGTTCAAGGCAATATCAAATCGCAAGCTGTTTTTGCCAATTCCTCTTCCGGCGCTACAGGCCTCACAACCACGAACGGAGTCCCAATTAATTCATGTGAGACCAATGTCCAATCCGGCTTATTTGCATCCGGCTATGCCACATGGACGTACCCACAGTTAGCTGATTATTATGGTTTTTCATCTCTCTATACTGAAGATGGGGAAGGTTCTGGTGTCAATATTGGCCTAGTGGAATTGCAAAACGATTCCGAAAATCAAATACAAACTGCCTGGCAATGTTTTTCCGGAAGTTCCACGCCGGCTCCCGTTAGTTATGTAGGTGTAAATGGTGGGCAAGGGCTTGGATCCTCGGGAACTTCTTCAAGCGGAGCAGGTGGTGAAGCTACTTTGGATATAGAAGTGGCTCTTGCTCTTGCTCCAAAATCTCATATTATTGTCTATCAGGGTAATTCTGGCAATTCAGGCAATTCAGGTGCATCTACGAATGAGTACTACAGCGTATTATCAAATATAGTCAGAAGTGACAATGTTAAAGTAATTTCAGACTCCTATGGAATATGTGAGTTAGACGCTAATTTGGCAGATGCCGGATTTATGCAAAGTGAATCGCTTTTACTGCAGCAAGCAGCACTACAGGACCAAACTTTTCTCGCCGCCAGTGGCGATACAGGTTCTTCGGACTGTGAAGGTGCAGATCCTTCAGATAATCGATTAAGTGTAAATGATCCCGCCAGTCAACCTTACGCTACGGGAGTAGGAGGTAGCTCTCTTGGCTGTGCATCTTACAGCAGCAGCGGCATCCTAACGAAAAATTCCGGTTTTTTATTAAATTCTGGTACTGGCTGTATGAACCCTTTGAGTAGTTCTGGGATTTTCCCCGTGCAAACAGCATGGAACGATACCCAAGAATTCGGCAGTTCAGGAATCAACGCAGTCTTATCTCTGCTGGGAGGAGCTTCAGGCGGCGGCGTTTCTTCGGCTCAGACAATGCCAAATTATCAATATAATGAGCGGACAACGATTCCCGGTATTATCGAGAGCGGCTATTCCAGTAGTGCTATCTGCGGTAACAATTCCGGAACTTATTGCCGTGAAGTACCGGACGTCGCGGCTAATGCCGATCCCTTTTTCGGTTATCCTGTTTACTATAATAATAGTTGGACTGCTTTTGGCGGCACAAGTGCGGCTGCACCACTATGGGCTGCTTATATTGCCGATACTGATTCGCTGCAAGCATGTAATAACCATCCGGTTGGGTTTTTAAACCCTGTTCTTTATCAATTGGCAGGGGAAGCACCTGGTCGGTATCTGTCACCCGTGGTCAAGGAAAATTCCATGTGGGGAGGAATAGTTACCAGTAACACATATAACTCCGGCATTGACGTCGGATATTATCCGGTATTAAATCAATCTTATGATATGGTTACAGGTCTCGGTACCCCCACAGGTGAATTGGCCAATGCTCTGTGTTCCTTTGCAGCTTCAACACAACTTCCTACAACGACAACCACCACTACGCAGCCTGTAACTACGACGCAGCCTGGAACTGCAACTACAATCATACAGACCACAACAACAACTGTTGCCTCGACTACCACTACGCAGCCTACCGCTCTGGTTGCTCCTGTGCCATTAATCGGCCATCTCTTATTTAGAGGGCATACGCTGAAACTGTTGGGGAGAAAGACATCTGTCAAACTTTCCTGTGTGGAAGGAAACTGTTCTGGATCCATCAAACTTTTAATGAGGAAAGCAGTTGTGGTTCACAAAGGCAAGAAGGCATTCAAAAAGATAAAGTTTATAGTGGTCGGGCAAAAAGGTTTTCGTCTGGCAAAAGATAAAACGATCAACCTGTCTCTATACATTAAGCCCTATTTTGCAAGAATGGTGACTCCAAGGAAAAAGCTAAAGCTTATAGGTGAGGTTTTTGCTACAAAGCAAAAAATTACGCGGATCAACTTTGTTCTTGTGCATGAAATATTCAAGAAAAAGCACACAAAGAAAAATGCCAAGAAAATCAAGCAAAAAAAATACACAAGGAAAAACAAACTTCTACTATCTAGAAATAGTAGAAGGATTATCATGTGGAATCCATGGGTCTAATGGTTGTAGATATGTCTATCGTGGATCTGAAATTCTGTACTTATAGGGTATTTAGGTATCAGTTATTAACTGATATGCATCTAGTGCCTCATGGCAACGTTTAGAATCTTTATGGATCTAAAAAAGTATTTTGGCTGCTATTTTATTTTTTCTATAAATCTATCTATGTGATTATTGTTTGGAATCGTTATAGTCAAAATTAACAAGATGTCGGTAATTGCTTGGCAGATCTCTAAACTTACCACCTGATTTTCAAGCCGCTTTATCCAATTCGACTATCTGGTTCCTAGGCAATATCTCCAATTCTTTAGTTGCATCATTGATGGGTTAGTCTGGGTAGTAAAAAAGGTAGCGGTATCTTTTTTTAATTCTTTACTATATGGCGTCATTATCATGTTGCTACTTGCAGACGAGCTACTCTAAAATGTCTTGTTTATCAGGTAGTTTAGGAACCTAGCTGATAAACATTTTCGGTATCAGTATATACTTGATATCAGAGCAGTAACCTTGTTAGAAAATAGCAACCTATCGTAATAGTTGAATATCGGGAGCTAGTTGGGGCATTACTCTTTGACAAATATAAGGTGATCTTGTCCGCTGTCTACTTTTATGGTACTTCCTCCCGGGAATTCTCCTTGGATGAGCTTAGATGAAAGTTCATCAGCCAGTTCCCTTTGAATGACGCGTTTTAAAGGACGCGCTCCGAATGCTTCATCATATCCTTTGTTGGCCAGAAATACTTTTGCTGGCTCGGAAATAATAAGTTTAATGGAACGTTGAGCAAGTCTTTCCTCTAAATCTTTCAGTTGGATATCGACTATAGGCAGCATATCTTGGGGTTGCAGGGATCTAAAACGTATGATTTCGTCGATTCTGTTTACAAATTCTGGTTTAAAGAAATTGATTGGCTCACCTTGTAAGTTGGAAGTCATGATTAAAATCGTGTTGGTAAAGTCAACCGTTCTCCCTTGTCCGTCAGTTAATCTCCCATCGTCTAGAACCTGGAGAAGGATATTGTAAACATCGGGGTGTGCCTTTTCCACTTCATCAAGGAGAATGACGGCATAGGGTCTCCTCCTGATCGCTTCAGTCAATTGACCGCCTTGATCATAGCCTACGTAACCGGGAGGAGCACCAACCAGTCTTGATACGGAGTGCTTTTCCTGGTATTCTCCCATATCGATACGCACCATGGCCTTTTCGTCGTCAAAGAGAAATGCGGCCAGAGATCTGGCGAGTTCGGTTTTCCCGACTCCAGTCGGACCGAGGAACAAAAAAGATCCTATCGGGCGGTTGGGATCGGATAAACCTGCTCTACTACGCCGTATGGCATTGGAAACAAGTCGAACTGCTTCATCTTGTCCTACAACTCTTTCGTGAATTTTTTCTTCCATGTGGATAAGTTTTGAGGTTTCGGTTTCCAAGAGTTTTGTAACCGGTATGCCTGTCCATTTGGAGATAACTTCGGCCACGTCTTCGGCGTCGACTTCTTCTTTCAACATTTTTTGATCGGCCTGGATATCATTTAATTGTTGTGTGACACTCTCAATTTGGGAGTTAATTCCAGGAAGAACCCCATATCTGATTTCCGATGCCCTGTCTAAGTTACCTTCGCGCTCAAACCTTTCAGCGTTGGCGCGTTCTCTTTCCAATTGTTCTTTTAAGCTTTGGATAGTAGTAATGATGTTTTTTTCGCTTTGCCATCGCGCCATCATCGCTGTTTGCTGCTCTTTCAGATTGGCCGCCTCGGCTTCTAACTGCTCCAAGCGTTGACGTGACGCGGGGTCATTTTCCTTAGCTAAAGCCACTTTCTCGATTTCGAGTTGTCTGATTTTTCGCGTAATAACATCTATTTCCGTGGGCATCGAATCGATTTCGATACGCAACTTGCTGGCAGCTTCGTCGATGAGGTCAATAGCCTTATCCGGCAAAAACCGTCCCGTGATATAGCGGTCAGACAATGTAGCAGCAGCTATCAGGGCGCCGTCTTGGATCCTTACCCCGTGGTGGACTTCGTAACGCTCTTTCAACCCGCGCAGTATGGTGATCGTGTCCGCTACGGAAGGCGGTCCGACAAAAATAGTTTGAAAACGTCTTTCCAGTGCGGCATCTTTTTCAATATGCAGACGGTATTCATCAAGCGTAGTTGCTCCGACAAGACGTAGTTCACCTCTGGCCAACATGGGTTTGATCATATTGCCCGCATCCATGGCACCTTGGGCTTCACCGGCTCCGACAATGGTATGTAGTTCATCTATAAAAGTAATTACTTCGCCTTCGGCATCGGTAATTTCTTTTAATACAGCTTTCAACCGCTCCTCAAATTCACCCCTGTATTTGGCTCCCGCTATCATAGATCCGAGGTCAAGGGCGATCACCCTTTTGTTTTTTAGGCTTTCGGGAACGTCTCCGTCTACTATTCTCTGCCCGAGACCTTCTACTATTGCCGTTTTCCCGACGCCCGGTTCTCCGATCAGAACGGGGTTATTTTTTGTGCGCCTAGAGAGAACTTGGATGACACGTCTGATCTCCTCATCTCTGCCGATAACGGGGTCAAGTTTTCCCTTGCGGGCCAGTTCCGTCAGATCACGTCCGTAGCGTTCCAGAGCTCGGTAAGTTTCTTCAGGGGTTTGCGAGTTTACTTGGTGACTGCCTCTGGTTTCACGCAAGGCTTTCAGAGCCAGGTTCTTATCGATGGGTACGCTGTCACTAAGAGCCAGGATCATATGCTCCACGGAAAGATAGCTGTCACCCATATCGCTTTTTATGCGGTCGGCTGCGTCAAAAGCTCCGGCCAGGTCTCTTGATATCTGAGGTGAAGATCCGCCGTAGGATTTGGGTATGGCGGCAAGTTTTTGCTCCAATTGTCTTTTGACTTGTGCCGGGGCTATGGACATCTTATCTAAAAGCGGAATGAAGATGCCGTCCGGCTGATTGAGGGCCGCCAGTAAAAAGTGCAGCGGTAAAATTTCAGCGTTGTTTGCCTCTTCGGCCAATCTTGAGGCTTCGGCCAGCGCTTCCTGTGTCTTTAGAGTCCACTTACTTGGGTCTAGTGTCATCTGAGTGCCTCCTTGGCTATAGCCACCGACAGAACTTTGTGTGTGTAATGTTGAAGGCTATAAATTTGTAACGGTTATTATCATAACATAAATGCAATTTAGTGGTATCTGTTCCATATTTCAATTAGGAACTGTAATTCCGTGGAATCTGAGCCCCAGCGTATAGGCAATTTCTTACTTTTTAATGGGACCAAGTCTCTTTTATAGTGACGATGGACATTCATAATATCGGTAGCGGCGCTGTTTCTCACATATTCAAGTTCGCTTTGTATTTTAGAGAGTTTTTCTTCAAGTTCGAGTATTTTGCGCACACCCTCCAGGTTGATTCCTATGCGGGTAAGATCTTGTATGCGCTTCAGGCGAGCGATATCTGAAAATGAGTAGCGCCTATTTCCCCCCGCCGTCCTACTTGGGCCGAGTAACCCTTTTCGTTCGTATATTCTGAGCGTTTGGGGATGCACCCCGGCAAGCTCGGCCGCTACCGATATAACGTAAACCGGTGTGGTGGCATTTTCATTGTCGTTGTTTTGAGAGGAAAAAGATGATCCTGAACTCATCTCTATATCCTCCCGTCCTCTTTCGAGTGCACCGCCGGCGTGTGCTTGGCAAAGTTCTCCAATGCCTTCCTCTGCTGATCGCTTATTTTATCAGGCACCGTTATGTCAACCGTGACAAGTAGGTCACCGTGATGATTGCCGCGGGTAATTCCTTTTCCTTTTACTCTAAACGTTTTGCCGCTTTTTGTTCCGGGGGGTATTTTTAGACTGACGGTACCGTCCAGCGTGGGAACCGTGACGGTGGCACCTAAAACAGCTTCCGGGAAAGTAATAGGTGTGTTCAACAAGATGTCATCCCCCCTTCGATCAAAGATGGGATGCTTGTCAATGTGGATCAATACATACAAGTCTCCCGGGTTTGTACCCATGGCATTTGGTTCACCACGTGAGGGAACTTTAATTTTTTGACCGTCTGAGACCCCCGGTGGGATGCGCAATTTGATCTGTCTGTTTTTTCTTTCCACACCACTTCCGTGGCAATTGGGACACAGCTCGGTTACTTTTACTCCGCGTCCGCCGCAGTCTGGACAGGGCGAAGAGAGCGAAAACAACCCTTGGTTGTCGTTCAGGGTACCCGTACCGTTACACCTTTGACATGTAACGGGAGACGTCCCCGGCTTCGCCCCGGTTCCGGAACAAACGGAACACCTGACGTTGGAGGTTACGTTGACGGACGTAGTCAAACCTTTGATGGCATCTAAAAAAGATAAATGTATTTCTGCCTGCAGATCGGCACCTTTTGGGGTGGTGCTTGAAGAATAAGAAGAGCGTCTTTTCCCGGCTCCCCCTCCGGCAGTGCGGAATATACCTCCGAAGAGGTCGGTTATGTCGTCAATTTTGAAATTGAACCCGCCTTGTCCTCCCAAGCCGGAGGCAATGGGGCCCATTTTACGTACCTCATCATATTCTTTACGCTTATTGGGATCTCCCAGTACATCGTAAGCGGCGGAAATTTCCTTGAAGCGTTCTTCCGAGCCGGGGTTGGCATCGGGGTGGTATTGCTTTGCCAGCTTGCGATAGGCCCGCGCTATTTCTTTATCGGTGGCGGTTTGAGGTATGCCCAATACTTTGTAATAATCTGTTTCAATCCATTCTCGTTGTGCTGCCATATATTCGCCTTTAGATTTTAACCTATAGACCGTTGCCTGCCATTAGTGAGGTTACCCTTTCCTATGGCAGGCATCGGCTTGATTGGGGCATTGATTACCTATGCTCCGATCCTCTATCCTTTAACTTTGACCATTGCGGGCCGCAAGACCCTATCTTTTAGTGTATAGCCCGATCTCAGTACTTCGGCTATGATGCCCGCCTCTTCCGGAGAGTCGGCAGGTTCATGACTCACGGCGTCATGATAAGAAGGGTTGAAAGTTTCCCCGACTTTTCCTATTCGTATAAGTCCTTCCTTGGCAAGAGTATCTTCCAAGAGAGAACCTATTTGAATAAAAGGTCTAAAGGGTATTTCCCGCTCTTCAGCGGAGCCTTCTCCTTCCATAGCCAAGTCTCCTCCGGACTGATCATCTCCGGTGGCTGGCGGTGAGGAAGCTGTATCGATATGATTTAAAGCAAGTTCAAAGGCGTCCAGCACGGGTAGGAGTTTTTCGATAAGTTGTGCTTGAGCCAATTCCTTGGACTCTGATTGCTGGCGCTGGCTGCGCTTCCTAAAGTTATCAAAATCAGCTTGAAGTCTCTGTAGGGTGTCGATGTAGGAGTTCCGCTCATCAAGTAGCCTTTCCGCTTCGGATACCGCATCTGAGTTTTCTTCTGGAAATTGGTCGTCAAAAATATCTTCTATAGCTCTCGTCCTGTCTTCGTTAAAATCGGCCGTTTTGGGGCCATTTTTCTCGGACGTTGAAAGCGAATCATCTTGTGACAACGTCTCTCCTATATATCCGTCGGTATGTCTATCAGCGTCGTCTGGTATTCTTTGGAGACCCTCCGCTTCTTGATCGTACCTTTTGGCACCGTGTGGCCCACCGTGGTGTTTGTCATTAGCGTGATTTGACACCGCAGCTCCTAATCGTTGGATTCATCAACTATTTCAGCGTCCACTACTTCATCGTCATTGGGCGGCGTTGCCCCTGCAGTCGCTCCGGCTTGATTTGCACCGGCGGAAGCTGCTTCGTAAAGTCTCTGTCCAAAAGCCTGAGAGGCAGTGATAAGTGCCTCAGTGGCCCTCTTGATATCTTGGGTATCTGTGCCGGCCAGTGCTTTTTTGAGGTCTTCAAGACCTGACTCGACTTTTGTTTTCTCTTCGCCGCTGAATTTCTCACCCTCGTCTTTTAGAAGTTTTTCCGTTCTATGAACCAAAGTTTCGGCGTTATTTCGCGTTTCAGCCTCTTCTTTTCTGCGTCGATCGTCTTCGGCATGGGCCTCAGCGTCTTTGACCATACGTTCGATGTCGTCTTTGGGCAGTGAAGATTGACCGGTGATAGTCATTGACTGCTCTTTACCCGTAGCGCGGTCTTTGGCGGAAACGTGTACTATGCCGTTGGCGTCTATATCAAAGGTCACTTCGATCTGAGGTACCCCTTGAGGAGCGGGAGGCAAGTCGACTAATTCAAATTTGCCGAGCGTCTTGTTGTACATAGCCATTTCCCGCTCTCCCTGGAGGACATGTATTTCCACGGAAGGCTGGTTGTCTTCGGCCGTTGTAAAGACTTCGGAGCGCTTGGTGGGGATTGTGGTATTGCGCTCGATAAGCTTGTGTGTTATGCCGCCCTTGGTCTCGATACCGAGGCTGAGGGGAGTGACATCCAAAAGGAGAACGTCTTTGACGTCACCTTTTAGCACACCGGCCTGAATGGCTGCCCCTACGGCAACGACCTCATCTGGGTTAACGCCCTTGTGAGGCTCTTTTCCTGTCAATTCCTGAACCAATTCCTGGATAGCAGGCATACGGCTGGAACCACCGACCAAGACCACATGGTCTATTTCTGATTTTGCCAGTCCGGAATCTTTGATGGCTTGCTCGAACGGACCACGACAAGCTTGAACCAAGTCTTCTGTTAATTCTTGGAATTTAGATCTCGTCAACTTGATGTCTAGGTGCTTAGGCCCGTCTTGTGTGGCGGTTATAAAGGGTAGGTTGATAGAAGTTTCCTGCGTGGAGGAAAGCTCGATTTTTGCTTTCTCGGCAGCCTCCTTTAGTCTCTGAGCCGCCATTTTATCTTGGGCAAGATCGACACCTTCGGTGTCCTTGAAGGTTTTGATCAACCAGTCGATGACCCTTTGGTCCCAGTCATCTCCACCTAGGTGGGAGTTTCCTGCTGTCGACTTAACTTCAAATACACCGTCTCCTATGTCAAGAAGCGAGACGTCAAAAGTACCGCCTCCTAGGTCAAAGACAAGGACGGTTTGGTCGGTCTTCTCTTTGTCAAGACCGTATGCCAAAGCGGCAGCCGTAGGCTCGTTGATGATTCTCAAGACCTCAAGTCCGGCAATTTGTCCGGCTTCTTTGGTGGCGGTTCTCTGAGAGTCGTCGAAATAGGCCGGAACCGTTATGACGGCTTGTGTGACTGTGTCGCCGAGGAAAGCTTCAGCGTCTCTCTTCAGCTTTTGTAGAATTCTGGCAGAAATTTCTTGTGGGGTGTACTTCTTTCCGTCTATGTCAACGGTCCAGGAAGTCCCCATGTGTCTCTTGACTGACCTGATGGTGCGGTCGGGGTTGGTAATGGCTTGCCTTTTGGCTATCTCTCCCACCAAGACTTCGCCTGATTTGGCAAAGCCAACTATGGAAGGGGTAGTCCTACCACCTTCCGCGTTTGGGATTACCGTTGGCTCGCCTGCTTCCAAGACGCTGACGACCGAGTTGGTTGTCCCAAGATCGATTCCTACTGCTTTAGGCATATTTTTCCTCCATTTTCATGTTTACAAGTATTCTAATTGCGTTATTACCGAACTTCTATATAAATAATATAGAGAAGTTGAGTGTGGTGTTGTCAAGATTTCAATATTTTATTTTAAATATCTCTTAGACCACTTCCCATGATCGAACAAAGCTTACCGAACTCAATTCGCCAGCTTTTGTCTTGCTAGGACAAAAAGCTATTTTCATAACCACTTTGTCTCAGAATGATCCCAACTCTTTTGACTGGCCATGTGGAATCGGGAGAAAGGATTTTGCTAGGAAGTCAAACATAGAGTTTTGTCTTGAGAATTTGAAAAATTATCATCGGAGCGAAAAAACAGGAACCGACAGAGGGGGTTAATAATAACCAAGGGTAAGTCTTGGCATTGCACAATTAATTAATTAATTGGTAATTAATTGATAATTAATTGGCGATTGGAGTCAGCTAGGCAGAGGGATAGGTTTTTGACTTGATAGATAAAGATATAGCCCTTTGCTATCCTAGGAGGTGGGCCTAGATTATGGGTGTCTGTATGGGCGTCTAGGTTATTAGGTAAAGCAGAATCGGCTATCTGGCGATTAGAGATTTCAAAACCACCTCTAGGGCTCATATGCTCAGATGTCCAAACCCTTATCGGTAGCAATTCCCTTGTAGATAAAGTAACAAGGTACTAGAATGAGAAGAGGTTAGAGGGGATAAAAATGCGGCAGGAAATTGGGGAAGACCAAAGAAGACTCCTTGCTTTGTGTGTTATTCGTGATGATCATGCAAGCATAGATTGGAACCTGATTGCTCGCGAAGCACAGTTTCAGAACGGATTAGACAGACTTTGGAACGGAAAAATCCGTGAGCAAAGTAAAGCAGCCGAAAAGGCTGCCCCATTACTTCTTCGCGGCATAAAAAATCAAAAAGAACTGTTTGAGAGGGTAGACAGAGAATTAGAGATTGCCGATAAGGCTGGAGCTAAACTCATCACCGTGCTTGATCAAAACTATCCCATAAATCTCCGCCTGATTTTCAATCTTCCTCCTTTTCTGTTCATGCGTGGCGAGATATCCGACGATGATATAAAGTCTGTCGCTGTCGTTGGAACACGTGCAGCCTCCAAAGAGGGTTTAAAGCAAGCAAGAATCATGTCATCTATGCTCACTGAGCAAAAGATTACGGTGATATCAGGTCTTGCCCGTGGCATAGATACGGTTGCCCACAGAGCGGCTCTCGACGAGGGAGGAAGGACAATCGCCGTATTGGGAAACGGCATAATCAATTGCTATCCACCGGAAAACAGGGATTTACTGGAAGAGATAACTGACAAAGGAGCAGTCGTTTCCCAGTTTTGGCCGACGCGCTCTCCCGGGAAAGATACTTTTCCGAGACGAAATGTTGTGACCTCCGGTCTTAGTCAAGGGACCGTTGTTATCGAAGCCTCCGCCACGTCTGGGGCAAAAATGCAAGCCCGTTTAGCTCTTGAACACGGGAAAAAGGTGTTCCTCTTTGACCCCCTTGTCGTTAATCAGCCATGGGCCAAAGACTATATCGATAAGAAAGGTGCAATCCCCGTTCGTAATGTTGATGAGGCTATGGGCTACATCGCAAAACCTGAAAATATCAAATTAAAAGTAGGTTTGCGAGAACAGCTGACACTGGCTTTTTAGCTATTGATATGGCTTATAATATAAAACCTCTGGGCTTCCCAAAATGCCCAAGTTGCCCATATCTACAAAGTGGCACACCTGCAAGATGTTTTACTTGCGCCCAAGAGACTATGGAGCAACTTGCCGAGAAGAGATGTGTTGTCTGCAGCATGCCTATTGAAGCAGAATATTCTCGGAGCGAAACATGTGGAAACAATCTTTGTCGCAGCAAGACGCGTGCGATAGAAAAAGTTACGCCTATTTCTTACTACCATTCTTCTAAGTCTGCTCAATCAGGTCCACCCGACTCGCTGAGTGCAGTGATTCGGAACTATAAGTATCACTGTGATCATAAAGAAAAAAATATGTGGGCAGGGATTTTCGCTCGCCTTGTAATCGGCTGGCTAAATAATCAAAATCCCGATGACATACCCGATCTCATAATAGCTAATCCTACTTATAGTGAAAAGGAAGCGGAAATAGGCCATACCGAAAGAGTCCTGACTGCAGCAGCGAGAGAAGATTCAGATCAGCTTTATCACTTTGATACAAATGAGCCTCGCCTTTTGCTAAAGGTGGGACTTACCAAGAAGTTGTCTAGCTGCAAAAATCAAACTGAGAGAGATGAAGTTTCAGAGACATTAAAACCTCTTTTAAAGATAACCGACAAGTCCTCAATTGAAGGAAAGAGAATACTTGTTTATGACGATATCGCTACCCAATTAAAAACCATGAATATAGTTGCCGAATTTTTAAAAAATGAGGGGGGTGCTAAATCGGTTACAGGTTTAGTTTTGGCCAGAACGTTATGGTAGCCTAAGCAATAATTAATTTTTATGTCAGTTTTTATCTCATGCACACCATCTCAAGTTATCTTTACAAGGACATGGTATACGACAGATGTCTTTTACACAGCTTTGTCATCGACAAGCTGTTTTTGGTAGTTGGCATTTAGGCTGCAAAGCTACTCTGGCGCCGCAGAGCTTATGCGGCAATACTTTTGCATAGATTATCACAGAATCATAATAATTAATATTAAAAGAATTAAAACATTGCCTATTGACAGAAGATAAAAGTAAAGCTATGTATAGTAATATTGATTTGCAATTGTTTTTATTGACTATACCTGACTGCTCCTATAAACAACCAAGACTAAAGCGGTAGCATAAGGATGAGGCTGGGCCTTGAATGGAGATATCTAGAACTATAGATAACGACTTTTCTGATACCACTACAACCACATTTTGATATAAAGTAAACTATTGCAATAATATATATTTTGAGTGGGAAAAAATAAAAATAGAGAATAAAGAGGATAAATTTGATATGGGCAAGTTGATGAATAAAAAATTTTACATAGCAAGTATCATCGGAATTGCTGCAGTCGCTTTTGTGGCTGCTGTTGTAACGGGTGCTTTTAGTCAAAGTACATCTAATTCACACAATGATCATAAAAGTCTCCTGACCGCTGGGATCACTTCTTCCTCGGGATCCAACAGTAAGTATTTTGGTCACGGATCACCTACCGGCTATTGTCCCTATGTAGGCAAGACATCTGTATCTTGTGCTGACCGTAAACCTACGCCAACAACCACATTACCGTTACCGGCAAACGTTTGTGCTAACAGCGGTTTGAGGTTGGTCTATGGAGGGGGAGGTGCCGGTGCGGGAACGAGTTATTATTATATCTATGTTGTTAATACTTCAACCACACCTTGCTACCTACCGTCATTGCCATCTGTCACCATTGCGACTAATTCCGGTAAAACGGTATCGGTTGCATATCAAAATGATCTTTCCAACTCCGTTCAAGGAGGCAAGGTCATTATAGAGCCAGGCAATGATCCTGAAAGTATCGATATTACTTCTCCTACCGATTGCTATGCAAACCAGTCTGGGATCATATCCCTATCATTTTCAGGTGATCAGAAAACGTTAAGTGGACCCCCTATACATTTTTGTTCCTCCCCTTCTCCGGTGGCCAATACAAATCCATCTAGTTCGGGAGTCCTAAATAGTGGGTTGACAGCGATTCCCACGACTACGACATTTCCACCCATACGTGGATAATTCTTGAAAAATATTTGCCAAGAGTAAATCACATGTCTGTCCAACAAAAGATTGTGGTGTCACATGACTTACTTGAGTGGGAGATCAAGCATGGATATGTAAACCCCTCCACAACAACTACCACCACGAGCTAAATAGGCATCCATATATTTTATACTGCGGCATACAGATAGTTTTTACAACTGTTGATGGTGTATATATGCACTATCAACAGTTGTAAGTATTTAAGTTACTTGATATTATTTTATAGTCTAGATTTTCCTCGACAGATGCCATCGTGACTACAACCACTTTTACTCGTTATCTAGATGTCTGTCACCAAAGTTACTTCTTACTTCCCTGTAGAGTAGCCAAGAATAATGCCCATGCGAGATCATCTAGACTGTATAGCTAAATAGGACAACGTCAAGCAAATGATCTAACATTGTCAATCGGATCATTAATTGTCAAAACATCACTTGAGACATTCAGCCACTTTGTAAGTCATCTAATTACGCTTTGTTTTCTAATTCAGGGTTTATTGTTATAATAAAGCTAAGTACACTTATGAATACATCATGTAATAGGTGTGAGTCGACCTATAGGCGGGGTTCTGTACTTAGAAATTCTAAGCGGTGGCCATCTATCTAAGCAGCCTACCTGTGGAGTAGCGAGCGGGCAACTCTTTCCAACGCTTGGCCTTGCTCCGGGTGGGGTTTACATAGCCGATGAAGTCACCCTCATCGCTGGTGCGCTCTTACCGCACCGTTTCAACCTTGCCTGTGTCTTACGAACCATCGGCGGTCTGCTTTCTGTTGCACTGTCCCCAAGTCACCTTGGCTGGCCGTTAACCAGCACCCAGCCCTGCGGAGCCCCGACCTTCCTCAGCGGCAGATGTGATCTGCCGCCGCGACCACCCAGTCGACTCACAAGGATATTCTAGTCGTAAAAGCAAGTCATGTAAACCGTTCAGCCTCCTTATTGACGCGGAGATCTTTAATAGCGAGAGGTATAAGTGCAATAGTTAGTTATTGTCAGTCTCAACTCTATCTGATTGATCGCTAGAGGCAATAATTGACAGATTCCATCTTTTGATACGGCAAATCACGTCGGAGAACCACGGTGGTATAAACGGTTTTTGTGTTTTTGAACCTAACGAAAGAATCGGTACCGTTTAGATAGCTTTGCCGATTGTTGTCAATCGGGAATCCCGACAAAAACATGATCTGCTATATGAGCAAGAACGGCGAGCTGTCTTTTTTCCCGTGATCGAAATGTCCTATTGACCCTTCCCAGTATCAATATTATTTTTTTATCGTCTAAACTTATCCAGGCCGTGTCATTGGCAACGTTGATGGTATCTGTGCTGTCTAGATTGGATCTGGCTCCGTTGATAAAAGCCTCCAGCCATGCCCTTGGCGGAGTCTCGCTTCCTTCAGAGACGATATATTCTCCGTCGGCTGACGCCATGATTGCCCAGTCTAAGCCGAATCCCGCAATACAACCTTTTAATAACGTTTTGCTAAGAGTTGTTTTGTTGTCACAGCATAAAAGCTCGTAAGCTATTTGGAGAGGATCTTGTAGCGGATCGGTCAAGTCGCTTTTCAACGCTCTGATGTCCTCAACTTCAACGGCGTCAAGTTCGGCTATTTTGGTCAACATCAGGGGAATCAGTTGTCCGTCGGGTAACGTTATAGTCAGTTCGTCGATAGCTCTGCCGTTATCTCTCTCCAGGATATCTATATTGACTACATCTCCGCCTACGGCTCCGATTCGCCCGGCAACCTGTGCTAGAGCACCGGGACGGTCGGCAAGCCAAACACGCATAATGAAACTTGGCATGATAGTAATACTAAAGTCCTTTCATTAACGCCGTATTGCCAATAGACGACCGTTCTGTTTCTGGTGTAGCCTTATAGATATGTCAAAACTTATATTACTACGGCACGGCGAAAGCCTATGGAACCAAGCCAACCTGTTTACGGGTTGGGTGGATGTCGATTTATCAGATAAAGGTATCAAAGAAGCAGAACGAGCCGGAGAATTGATCAAGGCCGAGCCCGATCTTTCTCTGAGGGTGGCGCACACGTCTGTCTTGCAAAGGGCAATCAAAACGTGCCAAATCGTACTTGACAAAGCAGAAATCAGCTATTTACCTGTTTTACGCCACTGGAGACTCAACGAAAGGCACTACGGATCACTCCAAGGTCTGGACAAAAAGCAGGTTGCCAATGAATACGGACAGGAGCAGTTGAAAGCCTGGAGACGTGGTTACCGTACCCCACCTCCACCTCTTGAACTCACAAGTCCCATGCACCCCAGGAATGATGTCAGATATAAAAATGTATTTCCTGCGGCCCTACCTTCTTCTGAATGTCTGGCCGATGTATTGGACCGCATGTTTCCCTATTTCGTCGATCAAATAGCACCATCTTTGTTGGACGGACATGATGTTTTAGTGGTAGCGCATGGTAACAGCTTACGGGCTTTGGTGAAAGTCTTGGATAATATTTCCGACGACGAGATAGCCGAATTAGATATCCCTACCGGTATTCCCCGCTTGTATAACTTCGACGATTCTTTAAATGTCAAAGAGGCAAGATATCTCGGTGATCCGGATGAAATCAAGCGCCTAGCGGAAGCCGTCAAACGCCAAGCCGGCTGATTTATTGTAAGAGTTATACAAAAAGCGCCCTTTAGCGATCAAAGGGCGCTTTTTGTATAAAAAATAACCTCCAAAACTCTATTTTCGCGTATTTTTACTATCTACCAGGGAGTTAACCTGGCGTTTACAAACCGGCAATACAGAGTTATTTTCCTTGGTACCGGCTAGAAACGAGTTTTATTTAATCTTATCTCCGTAGGTTTGCTGTCACTAGACAGTTTGAGCGAAGGAGATTGGATGTATTTCCCATACCCAAGTTGGCTGAATCCAGGCGATAATGCTTGGCAGCTGACTGCCGCCACGCTGGTAGGCCTGATGTCCGTCATCGGGATAGCGGCGCTTTATGGAGGGATTGTCAAAAAGAAATGGGTTGTCAATACTCTATTGATGACCTTTTCCGGATTTTCAGCGGTACTGATAGTCTGGATCTTTTGGGCCTATAAAATGGGCTTCGGCGCAACTTTTACGCCAGCTCATTTGTCCAGCCATGCGCTGCCTAACTTCTTTGACGGGTTCTTAGGCGTTCCCGGATCCATCACCGGTCCCGGGCAAGAAACTAACCAAGCTATTATTCCCAATTTAGCGGCAGCGTCGCCGCCTTTCCACTTCCCGACGTCAACTCTTGCTTACTTCCAATTCGTGTTTGCCGCCATTACGCCCTTGCTGTTCTTAGGGTCGGTCCTCGGCAGAATGAATTTCAAAGCTTGGATGATTTTCGTGCCTGCCTGGACCACCTGTGCCTACACAGTCAATGCCGCCCTACTTTGGGGTGGTGGGTTCTGGGCTCAGCACGGGGCTCTGGACTATTCGGGAGGTTATGTAATTCACTTAGCTGCCGGAGCAAGCGGATTTGTGGCCGCTTGGATCATAGGGCCGAGGTCGATGAGGGACAGACAATCTTTCCCTCCCACCAACCTTTTGTTGGTGGCAGTCGGAGCCGGTATGTTGTGGATGGGCTGGAATGGCTTCAACGGAGGTGACCCATACTATGCCGGAACTGATGCCGGTGCCGCCGTATTGAACACTAACATCGCTACAGCCGGAGCCCTGCTTACCTGGATAGTATGCGACATGTTCTTCTCCAAATCCAAGAAGCCGACCTATCTAGGCGCAGTCAACGGTATGATAGTGGGGCTTGTAGCCATTACTCCAGCTGCCGGTTTTGTAAACGGTAACGGAGCGCTTCTAATCGGCATCATAGCCTCGTTCATAGTCTTCTTTGCTTGGAATTATCTACCCAAGATACGTCCTTTCTCCAAAGTCGACGATGCTCTCGGTGTCGTTTATACCCACGGTATAGCAGGTTTTGCCGGAGGTCTTTTGACGGGAATTTTCGCCGACCCGCATATGAATGAATATGTTTTCGGTAAGACGAACCTCAACTCTCTCTGGCAAGGAGGTAACGGAGCCGCCGGTCTCCTTTACGGAAATGCCGACCGACTTTTGGTGCAGTTTGGAGCGGCTCTGACTATTATTATCTGGGACGGTCTGGTTACGGCAGCCTTGCTCTTGATTATCAAGTATATTTTGAGAGTACCGTTACGCTTTAGCGATGCCGAGCTGGACGAAGGTGACAAGGCTATTCACGACGAAGAAGTTGAGCCACCGCAGTTGGCAACAAGAACAGGATATAGTATTGGAACCTTAGATCCCCTTGGAGGTGTGTAACTTGAAGGCAATCACGGCTATTATCAAGCCTTTCAAACTAGATGAAGTAAAAGAAGCGCTCAAGGCCATAGGTATACAAGGTCTGACCGTAACCGAAGCCCAAGGTTTTGGGAGACAGGGTGGTCATACCGAGACATACAGAGGAGCGGAATATCAAATTGACTTGGTGCCAAAAATACGTCTCGAGATCATAGTTGACGACGATCAAACCATAGACGTTGTCAACGCCATCTTAGAGACAGCCAAAACCGGTAAGATAGGTGACGGCAAGATTTGGGTGCAAAGTATAGAAGATATTATCCGCATCAGAACCGGTGAAAGAGGCCGCGATGCCGTCTAGTCGACTTTATCAAAAAGACAAAGACTAGATATCAGCTGCATCTCATATGATAAAGCCCCCACAACAGTGGGGGCTTTATCATATATTTATTCTTTTTTTCAGAAAAGCAGTTCATAGATAGCTAAATAAAAAAATTATTCAATTGGTAACACTAAAAAATACTTGGATTGCTTTAGCCATGCCAATCTCTTTTCGCGAGATAAATATCTTGCCGAGGTATCTGTGGTATTGATTATTTCCTATCAATAGGCTTTATGGCTGGGCCGCGTACTCAGTTAGTTCACAGCTTGATAGTATAGCCAAGATGTCGGCAAGCCTTGGAGCAGAGGAATTTGATGCAAAAGATGGCAAACGGTTGGGGTTGTTTTCAAAAAACACCCCGGCCGTTTATTTTGGCTCTCCGGCTCCGGCATCTCGGACACTGGTCGATATTTTTGAAAGCAGTTGTCAAGCCTATGGCGAGCATCTCGCTATCGACGACGGTCTTTTGAAACTCAGCTACTCAGAAGTACGAGAATATGTTCTGGCTAATGCAATGTTACTTTCTGAACATGGCATTCAACCGAAACAACGCATAGGGGTCATGCAGGCCTCCGGCCGGGCCGAACTGTATATGGCAATCCTTGTAGTTCTATATCTGGGCTGCAGCTATGTTCCGGTTGACTTTGACGAATCAGATGATCGTTGTGCCATGATTTTTTCCGAAGCCGATACGGATATAATCATCACCCAAGAAGGAGTGGTGATAGGTTCAAAAGTTGTCCCGATGATACCTGTATCTGAAGTATTGTCGCAAAAAGCCCAGAGCGGATCAAGAAGTCTTTTATTTAGACCAGCCCCGGAAGATGATGCCTGGGTAATTTTTACTTCCGGCTCTACGGGGAAGCCAAAAGCGGTTGCCGTGACCCATAGATCCGGGGCGGCTTTGGTTGACGGTGAGGCTTCCACGTTTTTAAAAAGTGCTCCTTTGTCGGTAGGGGACAGAGTAATGGCCGGACTTTCCGTGGCATTTGACGCTTCGGTTGAAGAAATGTGGTTGGCTTGGCGAAACGGGGCGTGCCTGGTGCCTGTTTCGAGAGAAACGGTAAGGGGGGTGATAGATTTAGGATCAGAGATTAAGTCACGTCGTATCAGCGTCGTATCTACCGTGCCCAGCATAGCCTCTTTTTTTCGGGAAGAAGATTTAGAGGACGTGCGTCTTTTGATATTAGGGGGCGAACCGTGCTCTAATCAATTGGCAGAGAAATTGTCTAAGTATATTTCCGGCGACAGGTCATCTGGAGTAGTCGGTCGTCTAAGCAGTGTCAAGGTAAAGGAGGTGTGGAACACCTACGGCCCTACCGAGGCAACAGTTATAGCCACGGCCGAGAAACTTGCTTTGGGTAAGACCGTCACGATAGGTCTTCCCATGCCCGGTTATGACCTTGCTGTGGTGGATGAAAATCATAACGTCATTTCTCTCGGTGGTGAAGGGGAGTTGGTCATTTCCGGTGTAGGGGTGGCTCGTTATCTGGATGGGGAGCAAGATAAAAAGTCATTTAAAGAGATTTCTTGTTTTCCCGGCCGGAGGTCTTACTTGACAGGCGACATAGTCAGGGCAGAGCCTTTTGGTCTTGTGTATGTGGGACGACGAGACGACCAGGTAAAAATTTCCGGTCGACGAATTGAACTTGGCGAGATAGAGGAGTGCTGCCGCACCTTGCCAGGTGTACTAGATGTAGCCGCCGCTTTGAAAAACACTCCCGAGAATGTACAGGTCCTAGTGGCTTATTTGGTGGGAGACGGTGACCAAATAGATATCAAATCATGTACAGAAGCTTTGGAGACAATGTTACCCGTGGGATGTGTTCCCCATTTGGTGCAAATGGAAAATCTGCCTCGTCGTACTTCGGGAAAAATAGATAAATCTAAATTACCATGGCCGCTACCTATTGCAGGCTCTGCCAATACATATCAGGCAGATAGCGAAAATAATCCTATTTATAATAAAGAATACTACGATAGCAAGAATCCGTCATCTCTTGCGGGCCAAGTAGGACTTTTGTATGACTCAAAGCCCATAGGAGAAAAAGATGCGGGTTTTGTCGGCAAGAAACCATCTGATTACATGTCCACAGATGATTTTGTCCAAGAAGCCTGGTTCAAGGTTGTCGGAGAAGTTCCCGGAGAAGAAAGCAATTTTTTCGCCGCCGGGGGCAACTCTTTAGGGGCTGCCAGACTCGTCTCTCTCCTTAGGAAACGCTTTCCGGCTTTAGCCATAGCCGATTTGTATCAACACAATAATTTTAGCGATCTGGTTGGGTTCTTGTCCCTCCTAGATAGTGAGGCCAGAGAAAATGAGAAAGTCTATCAGCCACCCCGCTTGTTTGGGATAGCCCAGATAGCACTGCTGATGTTTTTATATACCTTGGTAGGGATGGAATGGCTACTCACATTGGTGATCATAGAATCCTTGTTTATCCATACCGGCTGGGTTCCTCATATCAATTTGGTTCTCTGTGTTATTTTATGGTTCCTTCTTATGACACCTCCGGTTCGTGCCGGACTCTCTGTCCTTTTTGCCCGCATCATGACACGTTCTATTAGTCCCGGTAAGTATAGGCGCGGAGGCCTTACTCATTTTAGACTTTGGGCTGCCACCGCTTTTGCCGCCAGGTTTGCTCCGGCCAATATCACGGGCACTCCACTTATTAATATTTACGCTAAAGCTTTGGGTTGCAAGGTGGGTAAAGACGTTTTATTGCAATCGATGCCGCCGGTAACGGGCTTGGCACAATTTGCAGACGGTGTGACGGTGGAAACAGAAGTAGATCTTTCCGGCTGGCGCCTTGGGGTAAGCGAAATTGAAGTGGGAGAAATTGTAGTAGGAGAAAATACCCGGATCTCTACCAGATCCACACTTACTCCCGGGATTAACATAGCCGGAGAGACGGAGATCCTTCCCGGTAGTTGTGTGATAGAGAGTATATCTTCATCGGGTATTTGGGGCGGATCTCCCGCACGAAAGCTGGCGGAGATCAAAGAGAGATGGCCAAAGGAGCGTCCGACCGGCAGTTCATTTTGGAAAGCGGCATTTTCTTTCGGACCTTGGCTGATCAATTTTGTGACTGTTTTAGCTTCGGTTGTCCCCATCGTAGTGCTTGTTTTTACTTCAGGTATTTCTGATGCCCAAAGTGGCTTTGGCGCATTTCGTTTGGAACTGATCTGGGCTCCGGCATTGGTAGTTATCTGGATCCTTATCTACATATCGGTAATGGCTTTTATGCTAAGACTTCTGGCATTTAAGGCCAAAGACGGTTTTTATCAATTATATAGTCGGGCGGGATGGCGGATTTGGATATATGAGTCTTTGGTAGGAAGTGCCCAAAGAGGATTATTCCCTCTGTATGCATCTTTGGCGACCCCCATTTTGTTTCGCTTGTTTGGGGCAAAGGTAGGTAAGAATACCGAGATCTCCACTTTGTGGTGTCTACCGGCGTTTTGCAAGTTAGACGGGAAAACATTTCTGGCCGATGACACTAAAGTTGGTACTGCCGAGTACAACTTGGGCTGGGTTGCTTTGCAAGAAACCCATTTAAAGGAAACTACTTTTGTGGGTAATTCGGCGATAGTTCGCCAAGGTAGCCAATTGGATAGCGATGTTCTGATAGGTGTGATGACACTTGCTCCGGAAAAAGCACCGTCTGGTTCTTCTTGGCTTGGCAATCAGGCCCTTGAGTTACCGTTATTGAGGGCAAACGGGGATATAAAAAGAACGTATAATCCCACAAAAAAACTTGTAGGCGCGCGCCTGTTCGTCGAAGCTTGGCGCCTTATCGTACCAGTATTTTCCCTTACCGTCCTAGAAGGCGTAGGGGCGGCCTTATTGGATTGTTATAGACATCTTTCCGTATGGGCGGCATGTGGTTTGGCCGGTGTTATTTTATTTACAGGTGGTATCGTTGCAGCGCTGATTTCCATATTGGCCAAGTGGATCTTGGTAGGGAGAATAAAGCCAGGCGAGCACCTCTTGTGGAGTGGTTTCGTCTGGAGAAATGAGCTTGTGGATGTCTTTATCGAAGATCTGGCTGTTCCGTGGCTGATCGGTCCTGCAACCGGCACACCACTTTTAAATTGGTATATGAGAGCGCTGGGGGCAAAAATAGGACGGGGAGTTACCTGTGAAACTTACTGGCTTCCCGAACCTGATTTGATTGAAATAGGCGAGGGATCGGTAATAAACGGTGGCTGCGTTTTACAGACTCACCTATTCCATGACCGTATTTTACGACTTGGGAAAGTAAGATTAGGTAATTATTGCAGTCTTGGTGCTCACAGTATAGCTCTACCGGCTTCTGCCCTAGGCAACCATTGCTATATAGGAGACGGATCTCTTGTTGGACGCGGGGAAGAATTGCCATTTGGAAGCAATTGGCAAGGAAATCCTCTCCAAACCTTGCGAAAAGGAAAGGCAAACATTCCTTACAGTAGCGAGAATAGTTTTATCAGTAGATAAACATCTGTTTGCTTGGAAACAGTGAGGTGTACCAGAGAAAGTAGACACATCCGTTAAGCCGCCAGTGCGGCCTTTGCTAATGATAGCTCATAGCAAATAGGGCTTATGCAGTCAATCTTTTGAATATCTACGCTTCGTATTGTAATATTCCATATACCATCTGATCCCAG
>JAJZMK010000071.1 GCA_021798275.1 Actinomycetes bacterium
CTTTTTTTCGGGGGTATTGTTTTTGCGGTAAAGTTTCGTCATGTCCCATATCTTGGTCACAAACGATTTCCCCCCAAAATTGGGAGGTATACAGTCTTACCTCTATGATTTGTGGAGTCGTCTGGATCCAAGTTCTTTTGAAGTACTCACCATCTCTTATCCCGGGGATTATATTTTTGACGCCAAGCAAAAATTTGCGATTCATCGTCTAAATGAGAAAATGCTACTTCCCACTCCCAAAATAAGACATGCCGTGGAAAAAGTTATCAGAGATTCTCAGGCATCATTTGTCGTGCTGGATCCGGTACTACCTCTCGGGCTTTTGGGTCCCCAACTTGGCGTGCCATATGGCGTTATCTTACACGGAGCCGAAATCACAGTGCCGGCCAGATTGCCCGGGACAAAATCTCTGTTGGCCAAAGTAGTCAAAAATGCCGATCTGGTCATATCCGCCGGCAATTATGCCTTGCGGGAAGCAGAAGTTGTTGTCGGAGAGGAGCTTCCCGAGTCTGTAGTCGTATTGCCTGGCATAGATGTCAAAAGATTCAGAGTCTTTAGTGACAAAGAAAAAGAGCTGGCGAGGGAAAAACTCTTTTTGCCAAGCGATGCTTTCATCATTACAAGCGTCTCCAGACTGGTACCGAGAAAAGGCATGGATGTTTTGATAGAAGCTGTGGCAGATCTGGCTAAGACCCGCCAAAACCTGTTTCTGGCGATAGTCGGCGTCGGAAGGGATTATCAGAGACTTGCTAAATTGGCAATTTCTCTCAAAGCACCGGTCGAGTTCTTGCACAAAGTTTCAGACGAAGACCTACCCGCACTACTCGGTGCCTCTGATTTATTTGCCATGATTTGTCGCAATAGATGGTTTTCTCTGGAACAAGAAGGATACGGTATTGTCTTCAACGAAGCTGGTGCGGCCGGTCTTGCCTCCGTGGCCGGTAAAAGCGGGGGAGTGCCGGAAGCGGTTTTGGATGAGAAAACCGGTGTCATCGTGGACAGACCCGGTGACGTAATGGTAGCTAAACAAGCATTGGCCAAACTGATCGATGATAATATTCTGCGTTCGGAATACGGAAAAGCTGCCCGATTCAGAATGGAGAAGGAACTCGATAATGATATTTTGGCAAAAACATTATCAGATGCTTTAAAAAAATATGAGAACGGTTGAGTATGTCGGTATTTTGCGATAAGACGGGTTTGCCTAATGAGGTCGGCAATGACTTAAATCGTTTGAGTATCGCCGTAAAACATCTCTTTGTGCTACTTTGGTGCCAGTGAGGAAGTTATAAATTTTTACGGCCAATCTTGTCACCTAAAGCTTTGACGGTAAGTATTTTTAAATCTTGGACTTTTTAGTATTTTGCAAAGTTGTAAATGTCGTAAGAATAACGGAAAGGAGTATTTGTGGAGCACGCCTCGGAGAGTCTGGTGATCGCTGGGAGCCTGGAACGCTGTTTTTCCGTTGTGGAAGATGTTGAGAGCTATCCTCTATGGGTTGCAGATATTCGGGAAGTCCAAGTTTTGGAGCGTGATGAAAATCAGAAAGCTTCCTTGGTGCGCTTTCGGGCCGGTGCTTTCGGAAGAAGCGCCAATTATATTTTACGATACGACTATTCAAAAGCCCCCAATTGTCTTTCCTGGCTGCAGACGGAAGGTGACATTACTAATAAGTTGAACGGCAGTTATGTATTTGAGGCAACCGATATAGACACCACTTTGGTTCACTACTTTCTGGAAGTCGATCTGAAAGTTCCGATTCCCGGCTTTGTCAAGCGGAGAGTGGAAGGCCATATTCTCCATGCCGCAATTTGGGACTTAAAAGAGAGAGTGGAATTAAGAGCCCGTCAGTCCTAATTTGCTTTTGCGGCTCATAGTTACTTTTTGATAGATACTTATGATTGGCGCAAAATGAAGACAGGTATTATTCTTCCCACTTTTCTAGACGACCCAGAGATTGCTTTTCAAACCGCTGTGGATGCAGAAGAGTCGGGTCTTGACGGCGTTTTCGTCTATGATCACATGTGGCCTATGGGTCATCCGGAGAAACCGGCTCTCGCAGCTTCCGTTATTTTGGCCTCTTTGACACAGATGACAACAACCATCAAGCTCGGAACGCTTGTTTCCAGAGTCGGTTTAATTCCCGATAACCTACTATTTAGTGAAATGATTACTCTAAATAGACTCTGTCAAAATAGGCTGATTGCCGGGATGGGAACAGGAGATAAAAAAAGTGCCGATGAGAACCTATTTTTACACATTAAGCAACCATCTCCCAGAGAAAGACAGCACTCTCTTACCTCGATAGCTTCCAGATTATCTTCTGTCGGTGTGGAAGTGTGGATAGGTGCCGGTCTTGATTCCACGAATAAAATAGCTGTTCAAATTCCGGCAAAATTGAATTTTTGGAACGTAGACGAGGAGACATTGCGGGAAAAAATCCAATCTTACCTCTTTCCTCCAAAGTCTTATTTGCCAGGCTCAGGTATCCGGAGTGAAACTGCCTTGGAAATTTCATCGGATGATAACGCAGAAAACTTTACTTGGGCGGGACCGTTGCTTGAGAGCGCAGAGGAGATGACTGGGTTCTATGGAAAGCTGGTTGAAATGAATCTGGCCTGGGCCGTTTTTGCCGTCCCCTATCACAACTGCAATTCTCTTCGTGAGAGCATTTCGCTTCTGTCCAATTTACGACACTCCTAACCGTAGAGTTTTGCCTTTATAACAAGGTTGTATCCCGTCTTGCGCTCGTAGAGGAAAGGCAAAGTTTTTGCACTTTAGATAAAATATTGATGCTTTATTTAAAGTTTCGACATATTTCGATAAGTCTCATTAGATCTCATCGGTAAAATAGCCGGCGGTAAATATATATTCTGTGTGTTACTATCTACCCTGTTTAGTATTTTGGGGAAATATTTTTAAAATTCCCGCCATAATTTTCGTGCAGATAAGGACGATTTGCCACTAACTTATATTTATGGAGTTTCGTAGGATAACCGGCTTACCACCTTATGTCTTTGCCCAAATCGACTCGCTGAAGCTGCAGGCTAGGCGGGCAGGTGACGATGTTGTTGACTTGGCATTCGGCAATCCTGACATACCGTCTCCCGAGATAGCGGTTGACAAGCTGGTAGAGGCGGCAAAAAATCCGCGCAACCACAGGTATTCTTCATCGCGGGGTATACCGAAATTGCGGATGGCCATATCCGATCTATATCTCCGCAGGTTTCATGTGGAGCTTGATCCCGATCAGGAAGTCGTAACCACAATAGGGGCTAAAGAGGGCTTTTCCCATCTGATGTGGGTTTTGGTGGCGCCCGGCGATACGGCTTTGGTTCCCGCACCGTCGTACCCTATTCATATATATGCCCCTCTGTTTGCCGGAGCCGATGTCAGGTTGATTCCTTTAGAGGGTCTAGGTACCGACGAGGCCGATGCCGGAGAGGCGTTTTTTGATAATTTGATACAGGCTTGGGAATCGGCTTGGCCGAAGCCAAAAGTGGTAGTCATTTCTTTTCCCCACAATCCCACCACCGCGTGTGTGGATTTGCAGACAATGACCCGTTTGGTGGAGTTTGCCAAAGAGCATGAGGTGATTTTGGTTCATGATTTTGCCTATGCCGATACTTCCTTTGACGGCTTCACGCCTCCTTCGATTCTTCAGGTTCCCGGCGCAAAAGATGTGGCAGTTGAGCTATATTCGCTGACCAAGTCCTTTTCCATGGCCGGATGGAGGGTAGCTTTTTTGGTTGGCAATAGGGAAGTTGTCCAAGCTCTTACCAAGTTGAAGAGCTATTTGGACTACGGAACTTTTCAGCCCATCCAAATAGCTTCCATAGTGGCCATGAATGAAGCTCCGGACTATCCAAAAGCCGTCAATGAAATTTACTTAGCCAGGCGCGATGCTCTATGTGACGGTATGGCACGAGTAGGATGGTCCGTTCCGAAACCTAAAGCGACGATGTTCGTTTGGGCTAAGATCCCC
>JAJZMK010000142.1 GCA_021798275.1 Actinomycetes bacterium
ACGGTCGCTATGGTCTTACTTATCCTGGAATTTGCACCGATCTGTGACACGTTGAAGGTTTGGTAACCGGTGAAAGCAGAATATATCCCCAAATCGGCGATCAAGAGTAATATAAAAATGAAATTGCGCATCACCGCTTTGATACGGTAGCCAAAGAGTAGATAGAGCATAATCAATAAGGCTGTGATGAGCGCGGGTATCAAATACGGATCCAATGCGTCAAAGAATCCAGGTGTGCTAACGACCAACGATATTTTTTTCTCAAAAGTAAGCGGTGCCACATAGGCAAAGACGATGAGAGCGACTGCACAGGCTACAGGTATTAAAGCAAGAATCCGTCTTGACCACGTGGAAAGAGGAGTGGGGATCGAGCGATCTGTCCTATTACTCTTTGAAACAGATTTCGCTGTAAACGGTTTGTTTGCATTTCGCGGCAATTGTTTCCCAAAGTGGTCATCTATAAAAAAGGCCAGTAGAATTGCCAGCGAAGTGTCAAACATCTCGGCGTTTCTGTTTTGTAACCTCTCGCCGGAGAATAAAGGAATATGAAAGAATAAATGACCGAAAAAAGTAGTGTTCCCGAGTGTGAGAAGCAATCCTATCAGGCCTATGACGTACCAAGCGGCAAGAGGCTTATCATAAAGCGGCGATAGGTTTTTACCTTTGTGTTTTACAAATTGGAGAAATTGCCTGAGCAGAATCGGAAGGTAAGACAGCACGGCTGCTAAAGCAAAGAACCCTACCCCTATAGTCACCTCGGGTAAATTGTATATTCCCTGATAAGTAGGTGTGCCGAAATTCGTTCCCGTTCCTTTTATGAATGGTAACACCATATGAAGGGCTATTCTGGGAAGCGACAGCGACCCTTGCGAGTATACGCTATAGCTTGATACAGAGCGTGATGACGAATGCAAAAAAGACAATCCAGGCAACCACTGAACGGCTGACAGACCTGCTCCAAGTAGGGCCCCGCCTCCTGTATAGAGCAAGAAATCGACAATCTTTTGTTTTGTCTTTAATCTATAGATCCATATCAGCGTATAGATAACCGCCATAATGGCAGAGGTGCTGATCGCTCTTGGATCGCCGGCCAATACGCTACAAGCGCTGGAAACAGCTATCAATATCACACACGACAGCCGTTTTGTAGCTGTGGCTAAATTTTCTATACCAAGTAGAAGCCACGGTAAAAAAGCAGTGCCTTCCACAAGCCCGATATGCGGTTGCTGACCGATAAAGAAGCCGGTATAAGTAAAAGCCACAGCTCCAAAAAAAGAAGCCATTGGCCTACACTTTAATTTGCGCATCAAGAAGTAGCTTCCCACTCCGGCGATACTTGATGCCAAGGCTACGTTGAGGCTCCATGCGATAATCGGACTGAAGATAGCAAATAGGAACTCTCCCGGATAGAGAGCACCGGCATTCCATGCGGCCAAAAGCGGAGTGCCGCTCCAGATATATGGATCCCAGGATGGAAAAGATCCTTGAGTAATTTGTTTGCCGGCAAGTACCCTGAGCGGGAAATTTTGATTGAAATTGTCTCCCTCAAGTAGGGGATGTCCTATTAGCGCAAGTGTTAAGTCGACGATAATCGGTATTAGGAAAAGTAAAAATACCGGCAAAACATCTTTTTTATTTGAGTAAACACTTTCTCTTGTAGCAAAGTATATTTTTTTCAGGATTTTCACAGCAAACCTTTGTTGTAATGTAATTATCAAAAAGGGGCAGTCAATGGATGCCCCCGATCGACATCAATATTTTAGTGAGGCTACATGACGTAAATTGTGAATATAGGTAATTAGTGAGAATAAAATTGTTTATTGATACAACTATTTTTCCTTATTCTCAAATCTATATAGGGTCAGCTTTTGCTTTGGCTCTTGAAATAACGATTATCTGGGTAAGTAATATTTTTATTTTCACTTTTCAAAATATGATACACATAAGATAAGGTGAGGGCAGTTATGTTAAACGTTATAATAAATCATTTATTGCACTTTGGTGGACTATATGCGTATTTGCTGATAGGTTTATTATGTTTTGGTGAAGCCGCTATCTTGTTGGGTTTTGTCTTACCGGGTGAAACAGCCGTTATCGTAGGTGGGGTTTTAGCGGAGCGTCATCAAGTGTATTTTGCTTTGATGTGGCTTGTGGTCATTGCCGCGGCAATAGCGGGCGACAGCGTCGGGTATTTTCTGGGACGATTATTTGGATCCAGGCTCGATAAATCAAAATTTATGCAGCGCTCCAGCATCAGAAAAGCCACGGTATTTTTAAACGAAAAAGGCGCTTGGGCTGTATTTGCCGGCAGATTTATAGCAGTTTTCAGAACGCTCGTTCCCGGTCTTGCGGGTATTTCAAAAATGAGATACCCGAAATTTTTAGTGGCCAATATCTCCGGGGCTATCTTATGGGGTTCCGGTTACTTTTTGGCCGGATTTGCTCTAGGTAAGTCTTATGAACAAGTTATCCATGGAGCAAGTATCATTTCATACGTTCTGATCAGCCTTTTTGTCTTGGCGGTTTTGGGTTTTGTTATATGGCGTAAAGTAAGAGAGAAGAAAATTCTTGCCGATGTTTCCCAACGTGACAGATAGTCGCTATGGCAAATGTTTTGATCAGAATTCTTGTGCATCCGGTTCTTGCCTCTTAAATCTTTCGGAGTATGAATTTTTCCATAGACAGAGCAATTGACTATAAAGATGCCATCTCTGTTTATCAGAGATCAGAATTGATCCGTCATACACCAATGTATTTTGAGTAATTGCTGCTGATAAGTTTACTTTACTAATTACTACTAATCATGACTTGTTAAGTCATGATTAGTAGTTTATGTGCTATGCTGGAGTATGTATTGACGGGAATGCTACGTAAACGCTGCTTGGCCGACAGAGATGAATCAGGTTATACATCAATCGGTGTTTGGCAGAGAGGCTTCAGGAACCGACTATGGTAGCTAAGCTAAAGTTGTGTAGGTAGAGTCGTTTATGATCAAAGCAATATAAACGTCAAAGCAATATAAACAAAGAGAAGGAGTATGATATGGCACTTAGACTTGGTACACAAGCCCCCGATTTTACCGCAGAGACCACTTCGGGGACTATCAATTTTTATGAATATGTAGGAGACAGTTGGGCCATACTGTTTTCACATCCGAAGGATTTTACTCCGGTATGTACAACGGAACTTGGAGAAGTTGCCCGCTTAAAAGGTGAGTTCGACAAAAGGAATACCAAAGTCCTCGGTCTTTCTGTCGATCCTCTCGACTCTCATCAAGCCTGGGCCGGCGACATAGGAGAAGTAACGGGTAACGCTCTCAACTATCCTCTTATTGCCGATCCCGACCACACGATAGCCGACGCTTATGACTTGATACATCCCGGCATCAGCGATACGACGACGGTGAGAACGGTGTATGTGATAGGTCCGGATAAAAAAATCAAATTGGAAATCACTTATCCGCAGACAGTCGGAAGGAACTTTGAGGAGATTTTGCGTGCTCTCGACTCTCTGCAGCTGAGCGCTAATTATCAAGTCTCCACTCCGGTGAACTGGAAATATGGTGAAGACGTCATTATTGCCACATCGGTAACCAATGAAGAAGCTTCCGAGAAATTCCCGAAGGGTTTCAAACAAATTAAGCCTTACTTGCGTATTACGCCTCAACCCAATTTATAGAAACTCACATTTAGATACTCTGGAGAAAAACGTGACGACAAGATCGAAGTTTTGATCTTCCATGTTCGTCCAATCTGGCAAAAGCTATCCGACAACTATAGGCTAAACAGTTTTTCCTAAAAAAGAGCCGCAATCATGTGTTGCGGCTCTTTTTTTATTAATGCCGTAAGGG
>JAJZMK010000122.1 GCA_021798275.1 Actinomycetes bacterium
GTTCTGCACCCATAGAAGTTGGTTTGCCAATCAGTCCCGGATCACCGGAAGTATTTGGTTTGGAAGGAACTTGGAGCGGATCTAACAACGTTCCCACAAGCTTTACCCTAAACGGTCAGCCTTGTTCCGCCGCTAGCTAGCTCATTCATCATAGATAATCAGTCTGTTTGATTGGTAAAAGACCGGGATCCTATTTTCTATAGGTATTTCGGTCTTTTACCATTTGTGGCAATATAGATAGTTCAGGGTTAGCCTTGTCACGGTCAACTCTGTTGACGCTTCTTAATTTTGCAGCCAATTTGTTAGGCGATACATCTTTGGAATTTATTATCAACAAGTGCTATCAACCTGTTCATTATGCAGACCGCACCGCCATAGCTTTTTCGGCATAAATCGTGGTGCACGACAGATCTAGAAGTCTTACCGGCGGTTAGTATATAATTCTTTGCCAATCAAGTACTTTATCTCAGACGCTTTATCGCAAATGGCCTATCGGTGGAAAGTTTGGTGACGTCCAAGTAACCGTATATTTACATCATTGAAAGCTCATCAGCAAGTACCGATAGCTAAGGCATAAACGATCAACTGGCTATTGACATAGGAAAATAAGCATAGTTGCCGATATCTAATGTCTTCTAAGTTCGGTACTACTCTACGATCGATCATCAAAGGGCATAATCAAAGTGCAAGTTGTTTAGATGGTATCGGCTTCAAGAATTACGTCTATTTCAAGCTGTTGTAAAGAAGCTTCATTGTAGATAAACTCATTGACGCCACCGGCATTTGCTAAATCGCTTTGGGCTAAACGAATTAGCTCTATTGTTTTTTTGTCGGCGGAAATCACTACACTTTTTACCGGGGCTTTCATCGACAATTTACCTTCGCTCTTTTGCTTGCGAATTTTTTCCATAATCAAAGAGCAAACCGGTACCAGTTGATTCAGCTCCGTTGGGTCATCTTGTTCTAAGCTATTGCTTTTACTTTGTAGCCCATAATCAATATCGGCTAATACTTCTTCAGCCAGTGGCCAGTTTGATGTATGAATAGAGTCGGTATGCGACCACGACCATATCTCTTCTGTAGTGAAAGGTAAGAAGGGGGCAAATAATTTTAGAACCGTATATAAAGAAATCTCTAAAGTTTTGATTGCCGAGAGCGTTTGCATAGACGAAGAAGTTTCATATGTTCTTAGTTTTGACAATTCCAAATAATCATCGCAAAAATTCCAAAAAAACTTTTCCGTAAGATCAAGTGCTTTTGCGTATTCGTAATTTTGGAAAGCACGTGTGGCCTCGGTTACCAAATTGGCAAGTGTATAGTGCATGGCTACGTCCAATGGGGTGTAGACAATGGCATCACCGGGATCTACATCTTGGAAATCCACCGAGTTGATTCTACCCAACACGAACTTAGCGGCATTGAGCAATTTGATGGCCAGTCTTCTCCCTATTTTCATTTGCTGCTCATCAAGAGCTGTATCAGTGCCCAAACGGGCGGAGCCTGCCCAGTACCTGACGGCATCGGTGCCGTAAGTTTCGATGTATCTGGTCGGTACGACGGCATTGCCTTTGGACTTAGATAATTTCTTGTGATCTTTATCCAGGATCCACCCCGATATGGCTGTATCGCTAAATGGTATGTTGTCATGGTGTAACAGCGATCTGACCACGGTCGAGAAAAGCCATGTTCTGATAATTTCGTGAGCTTGAGGTCTTAGATCCATCGGGAATACTTTTTCAAACAATTCGCTGTCATCTGCCCAGCGGCTTGCAATCTGCGGCGTCAGAGAAGAAGTCGCCCAGGTGTCCATAACGTCATTATCGGCAATAAAGCCGTTTTTTTGGTTCCGCATATGCTCGTCATAACCGGGTGGGCATGTGGTGGACGGATCGAGAGGAAGGTCTGCTTTATCAGCAAAAATCGGTTCCGATTCTATTGGATTGCCGCCACTGTCCAGTTTATACCATACGGGGAAAGGCACGCCGAAGTAACGTTGTCTGGAGATATTCCAATCGCTGTTGAGTCCTTCTACCCATGTTTCAAAGCGCATACGCATAAAGCTGGGGTGCCATTGAATTCTACGTCCGGCCTCTATCAAATCACCCCTGTGCTCTAAAGTTTTGATATACCACTGGTTCGATGAAATGATTTCTAAGGGATTCTCACCCTTTTCATAGAACTTAACCATATGGCTTATAGGCTCTATCTCGCCTACAAGTTCAGAGTTTTCCTCTAAGATTTTAACTATTTCACGCTTGGCTGACTTGATGCTAAGTCCGGCCAACTTAGAATAATGTTCGTTGGCAACATCGGCGTTTCGAGACAGGAAATCATGTTTGGAAAAGTCAATTTTTTCTAATTTCCCGGTTTTGTCTATGATCACTCGCGTCGGCAGGTTCAGATCTTTCCACCAGATAACGTCTGTGGTGTCGCCGAAAGTACATACCATGGCTATACCGGTTCCCTTGTCTTTATCGGCAAGGCCATGCCCGTAGATAGGGACTTCGACGTGAAAAAGGGGAGTAGTAACGGTAGTTCCGATCAGATGTCTATACCGCGGATCTTCCGGATCGCACACCAAAGCTACACAGGCTGGGAGTAGCTCAGGTCTCGTGGTTGCTATGACTACTTTGGAGTTGTCTCTGGTGGAAGTGAAATTAAGTTTGTAATAGGCACCTTTGATTTCCCTGTCTTCTATTTCTGCCTGAGCAATAGCCGAGCAGAAGTCAATGTCCCATAGCGTGGGAGCCTCTTTTCTGTAAACGTGGCCACGTTCAGCCAGTTGTAAGAAAGCAGATTGTGAAGTCTTTTGTGCCAGCTCTCCTATGGTGGTATAAAGAAGTGACCAGTCGACGGAAACGCCCAATTGGACAAAGAGGTCCCGGAAGACCTTCTCATCCTCTTCGGTCAACTGCCTACACAATTCCACAAAATTTGGTCTTGAACAGATGACAGGGGCATCATTAGTTTTTTGCTCATTTGTCTCACCGGCTTGAGTGGTTGTCTTCCCGGCTATTTTGGGCGGAACAAAGTTTGCTTCGTATGGCTGTGAAGGTTCACAGCGTATGCCATAGTATTGCTGAGCTCTCCTTTCCGTGGGGAGTCCGTTGTCGTCAAAGCCCATGGGGTAAAAGACAGCTTTGCCTTGCATGCGCCAGAATCTGGCCATAATGTCGGTTTGTGTATATGAAAAGACGTGCCCTATGTGTAGTTCTCCCGATACGGTGGGAGGAGGAGTGTCAATCGAATAGACGTCTTTTCTGTCTTTGGAGCGATCGAAAGCGTAAATCTGCTTTTCTTCCCATATTTTCGTCCAACGACTTTCGATGTTGTCCAGGCTGACTTTATCGGGTACTCTAATTTCAGATTGCATCCTGCGGTTCCTTTTGAAATTTTTTACTGTCTGTAATTATTTGTTGTATCAAAAAACATCGGTTTTTATGTGACGCATACCAATTGTCATGCCTATTTGGCCGTTTTCAGACAAGGGCAGTCCATGCTTTATTCTACTAAAAAACTGATATTTGAAACCGCACTTTCTGATATTGGCTGTGTGACGGAGTACACGGGAGATTTTCGCGGATTTAACAATCGGCCCCTACTTTATTCTAAGCTCTCTTCTTGGGTATTTTCAGCGGTAGCGTTCAATAACCCGGGTGACTTTAGCCAGGATAAGATAGTTATGTAATAGTGTGACATAGATTAGTCCCGGCCAAAGGCGCTATGTTATCATGTTTTAGATATATTACGAAATAGGGGAGAATAAAAAGCTGATGGCTGCTCTGATCAATCGATTTCTTGGCGATTGTTCTTTCGTGGAATCTTAGATGTGAGGCGTCAAAGTGATAAATCTATTTGATACCGCGATCTCTCGTACGGCTCCCATAGGTCAATCCCAGGAACAGACAATAGGTATTTATGTCTGTGGCTCTACCGTATACGGTCCTCCGCACATCGGCCACGGTAGGTTTGCTTTGGTGTATGACATCCTATGGCGCTATCTTGAGTATCTGGGCTATCAGGTCTCTTTTGTCTCCAACGTTACCGATTTGGATGACAAGATTATCGATAGGGCGAAAAGCGAAGGTCGTTCTTGGAAGTCAGTGGCACTTCAATATGAAGAGCAGTGGTGGCATGATATGGAATTATTGAATGTCAGACGCCCTCATCACACGCCGCATGCGACCGATTATATAGATCAGATGATAGAACTCATATCCAAACTGGAAGAGGCAGGCTACGCTTACCGCCTGGATGACGGTGTATATATGCAAGTTGATAAAGTGCCTTCCTATGGATTGTTAGCCCACCAAGATTTAGCTACTCTGAGATCGGGAGCGCGCATTGCCGTCGATGCGGCCAAAAATTCTCCCTTGGACTTTGCTCTCTGGAAAGCCGCCAAACCTGGAGAGCCGAGTTGGGATTCACCGTTTGGCAAAGGAAGACCCGGTTGGCATACGGAATGCGTGGTGATGGCCAACTCTTTACTCGGAAAAGATTTCCTCTTGCACGGGGGTGGACTGGATCTATGCTTCCCCCATCACGAAAATGAACGTGCTCAAGCTGCTGCTTTGGGTATGGATTTCGCTGAACATTGGATGCATAACGGTTTGGTCGAAGTGGGTGGGCAAAAAATGAGTAAATCGCTGGGCAATTACACCACTTTAGAAGATATATGTCAAAGACATGACCCCTCAGCATATCGTCTTTTAGTCTTGCAGTCTTCCTATAGGTCGCCGTTGGAAGTGACACCGGAGCTAATGGAGGACGGAGAAAAAGCTCTGGCCAGAATATACTCATTGGACAGAAGATTGAGCGACATTGCGACATCGGTTGATTCGGTCGATTCCGATCTTTCTTTGGATCGGGCGAATATAGAAGAAGTCAAAAATGATTTCCAAAAATATATGAATGACGATCTAAACACCCCATCGGCGATGGCATTACTGTTTGTGTCTTTGCGTCAGGCCAATAATCTTTTGGATGCAAATAACCTGGCTGAAGGCTACAATCTTGGCAAATTTGTTATCGACATGTTCTACATGTTAGGGATAAAAAGCTATGTGGCGGAAGTCGAGATAAGCGACGAGTTACAAATATTGCTGCGAGAGAGAAATGAAGCCAGAGATAATCGTGATTTTGTCAAAGCTGATGTGTTACGCGAAAAAATAAAGTCGCTCGGTTACTCCATAGAGGACTCTGCCTCCGGGGCCAAACTGCGCGCACTATAAGAAAGCTCAATTATTATCTGTGTAGATTATTCACAGTCGTTTGAACAGGATTTTTACTAACCGAGAAGTTTATTTTCGTCATTGAATTATTTTATCGGAAAGTAAACTCGCTGAAAATCGACTATGTGAATTATCTGGTCGTCAAGTTTTACTGAAATTATTATCCTGATAGTAAAAATTCACTTTGTTTTAGTGACAACTTAGCGTGCTGATGATAATCTGTATTGTGAGGCTTTTAGTTGTAAGTGAGAGGTAGTCGTAGTTAAATCTTAAAATAACAATCTTATTTGAAACCATACTTCCAAATGTTATTTGTTTCTATTATTATCCGATCCATTTTCCAATTTATTGCCTTATGTAATTGCACCAACTAAAGAAAGGGGTTCGCCGATATGGCGACCGGAACAGTAAAATGGTTTAACTCTGAAAAGGGTTATGGATTCATATCTCAGACAGGCGGAGAAGATGTATTTGTGCATCACACCGCTATCATGATGAACGGATATCGCAGTCTTGAAGAAGGTCAGGCTGTGGAATTCGAGCTACAAGATGGACAAAAAGGTTTGCAAGCAGCCAACGTTCGCCTAGCCTGATATTAGAAAAGTTTATCCGGGCCGCTGCTTAGTGGTCCGGAACAGCTTGTCACCTCGGATAATCTAAAAGGTATAGCTGCCGATTAGCTACTTATTTTTACGGTTGCAAATTCAATACTTTTAGCCCTTTTCCTAAAACGCTATTCTCCCCTGTGTGTCGAATAGAATCTGGATATAAAAATATTAATATGCAACTATAAATAAGGTCTCTTAATGTTGTTATTGACATGTTACCTGTTTGGATGTATAAAGATCAGTAGGTAAATAATTGTTGACCGTTGCTTAGTAAAGCACGGCTTTAAATAACGCTTGTATAAGCCCACTTTGGCTTAGAATTTTTCATATATGAGTGTCATATATCCTTTTGCCATCTATCAAAAGGCTATATGACAGATAGATGGCAATTTATATTGCAACTTATATTGCATTGTGAAAAGCTATATAACAGGCTTGGCGAATTCTTCCGGGTATAAGACGCTGACGCCGAGAGGCGGTATGCTAATGGTTACCCTGCCAGGCTTTCCGTGCATCGGGTTTTCTTCAACACCGATTGTTCCCTCGTTTATGACCCCGGATCCTCCATAAGCGGTATTGTCACTGTTCAATATCTCTCTATAATTGCAGAGCCATGGTACTCCTATGCTCCAATTTCTTGGGACGGGAGTATAGTTTGCTATACAGACGGCAAATTCGCCCGTTCGGCCCCATCTGATCCAAGCCAGGATACTTTCTTTATCCGCATTGGCGATTAACCATTCGAATCCTTCGGGATCTACGTCATGGCCGAACAATGCCTCATGCGTACGGTAACATCTATTGGCAGCTGCCAGAAAAGCGGCTATCGAGCTGTGTGCCGGATTGTTGAGTAGTCCCCATTCCAGCTCTCTTTCGTGGTGCCATTCCTGCCATTCGGCAATTTCCGCACCCATAAATAAAAGCTTTTTGCCCGGCAAAAGATACTGATAACCGAGCAAAAGTCGTAGATTGGCGTGCCTTTGCCAATCGTCCCCGGGCATTTTTGTTACCAAAGATCCTTTACCGTGTACCACTTCATCATGAGACAGAGGTAGTACATAACGCTCGCTGTAGGCATACAGAGACCTGAAAGTCAGTTCATTGTAATGATAACAACGATGTATCGGTTCGCGCTCTAAGTGTCTCAGGGTATCATGCATCCATCCCATATCCCATTTCAGCGAAAAACCCAGTCCTCCGTATGAAGTTGGGGCTGTGACGCCCGGCCATGCCGTAGATTCCTCCGCCACTGTCAGTACCCCGGGGAAAGAGGAGGATATCTCGTCATTCATCTGTTTTAGAAACGAGATAGCGTCTAAGTCTTCACGTCCTCCAAAAGCGTTCGGTTGCCACTGTCCTGTTTCCCTGGAATAGTCCAAATAAAGCATAGAGGCCACCGCATCGATTCGCAGTCCGTCAACGTGATACTTGTCCAGCCAAAAGCAGGCTGCTGATATAAGAAAAGATCTCACTTCGTGGCGGCCGTAGTTGAATTCATAACTTCCCCAGTCGGGGTGAATACCCCGATTCGGGTCGGCGTGTTCATAAAGATGAGTGCCGTCAAAATTGGCCAGTGCAAAGTCATCGGTGGCAAAATGTGACGGTACAAAATCCAATATTACGCCGAGCCCGGCTTGATGTAGGCTGTCAACAAAGCCCATGAATCCTTCCGGAGAGCCGTATCTGGCGGTCGGAGCGAAATAACCAGTAGTTTGATAACCCCAAGAGCCGTAAAAAGGATGTTCCATGATGGGTAGCAGTTCGACATGGGTAAATCCGAGTCCTCCTACGTGTCCTATAACTCGTTCGGCCAGTTCTTCATACGTGGCAAATGATCCGTCAAAATGACGTAAAAAAGATCCCATATGCAGTTCGTAAATGGAAATAGGTCTTGCCGGATCTTGATGGGTTTGTCTCTGTTCCATCCAATTTTTATCGTGCCACTCAAAATCAAGTTTGGTGACCACGGAAGCTGTTTTTGGCGGTAATTCTGTGGCAAACGCGAAAGGATCGGCTTTCTCGCTGGTGGTGAACCCGGATTCTATTTTGTATTTATAGTAATCTCCGATGGAAATGTTATCTACGATGGCGGCAAATATTCCGGAATTGCCCTGTGGTGCCAGCACGTCAGCTCCTGCTTGCCAGCCATTTCCGGCGTGCAAAAGCGAGACTCGATGAGCCGCAGGCGCCCAGACGGCAAAGCGCGTTTTCTTGTCATCTATGGGATGTGCGCCCAAATGGTTATATAGTCTAAAGTTGCGACCTTCATTGAACAGGTAGCGATCAAAGTCTGAGAGGAATTCGATTTTTTCACTCTCCTGGCGTTCTCGTCCCGTTTTTTCTTGAGCCAGACTTTTCCCGGCAATTTTGGACTTGGTGAAGCCCTTGTCATTCTTGGAAGACTCGTTGTTTGCCATCATTTCTCCTCTTGCGATCGGTCGGTGCTAAGTCTTAGTAAGTCCCGGGCGAATTGACGCCCCGTTTGCAGCATTTCCAAAAGTGCCGTTACTTTGCTGTCTTGGAAAATATCTTCAAGCGGCATAGACACTAAACGGCAGAAATTACCGTCAAGTCTTCCGGTTCCCGGTATATTCTGTTGCTTTACTTCTCCTATGAGATCTTCCAGGGACACAACCAAGTAGCTTACCGGTGATATTGCTCCGTCCAGTAAGACGGCGGCAAATAAATGTTCCTTTTGTAAGCAGAGCGGATGCTGCAACGACTCGGAACCAAAAACCGTGGCCGCCGTCTCAAGAGAGACCGAGGAAAGATCCAAATTGTTGTCGAAGTATTGCCTCATCTTATCTATCAGAATTTGTCTTTGTAAGTAGAGGTTTTGGTCCAGGTAAGATGTCTCCGGGCAAAGTTTTAACATGATGTCTATATCTACTGATTCCAGCCATCCGGCAAACGTTGCCGTATCATGGGTATCTATATACAAGAAGGCACGGCTGTTTGCGGGAGCTTCATCTATGGCCTCCGGCTGTATTGTGCCGGCCGATGAAAATTGGTCTCTATGTATAAAGTCCATCCTAGCGGCTTCATATACCTCTGCCTCGGAATCTGTATCTGTATTTGGCTCCCATGACTTTGTCCGAGATGTTTGATTGTCATACTCCGTCCGAGAGAGGTCGCTGATTTCATGAGTGTCGGAAGCGTTTTTTTGTCCACGGGTATATTGTGTGAATTTGTCTTTAAATTCAAAGACTCCGACGCGCATCTGCGAGATGCCGTGAGAGCGAAGTTGTTGTCTGAAAGTATCCTCGACGGTTCCGAGGTCTTCTCCCAATAAGTGGGTTCCGGTTCTGTGAGCTTCGAGACAAGCGATTGCGAGCAGTTCATTGGTTTCATAGGAGACATAGGCCCCTTCTGTCGCTTCCCGTCCGTTTGGTATCCACCATAACCTGGAAAATCCAAGTATATGATCAATCCGTAGCACATCGGAGTAGATAAGAGATGATTTGATTGTATTTCTGAAAAATGAATATTGATGCAGACGGTCATAATGAGGCAGAAGGGGAGCTAAACCCCAGTTTTGTCCTCCTTGAAAAAAATCATCTGGCGGAGCCCCGATTGTGGCTTTATGTGAAAAATGATTTCCGTATGCCCAAACGTCAAAGCTGTTCTTGTCGCATCCGATCGGTAAATCGAACAAGAAGCCGGATCCAACCGCTTCGAGAGATTTTTTCACCTGTTTTAATTGTCTGTCGGCGGCAAATTGGGCGTACTTGTGGATCAAGATTAAATCTTGATCCAAAGCTTTTTGATCAACATTGCCGTTCTGGAATGAGGCCGGCCATTTCTCAATATCTGTACCGTATAGACGCATGACGGCTCTGAAATTGGCATATGCCTCCAGGTTATCCTTCGTCTCGCAGAATTTGGCAAACGATTCCCTCTGTCCCAGTAAGGCCTTATGACGGCCGGCCGTCAGGTTTTGAGCGGCTCTGAGCAATAAAGGGGCAATCTCGTCTGCCCTTGAGGCCAGATCTGCCGATATCTTGTCTTGGTATGTATGTAACATTCCAGCCGGTATGCTCTGTAAGTATCCGGAGGTGTCAATCTCACTTATTTCCGGGATTTTTTCTATATCAAGATATGCTTCGTTTAGAAAAGACCTTGATAAAGGGGAATATGGTGACTGCCCTGGGGACGCTCCGTCTTTTTTAGAGGCCTCGGCGAACATGGGTAAGGTCGCTATCAGATGTGCTCCGTACTTAGAAGAAAGACGCCCCAGTAGTTCTATACCACTCAGATCTCCTCTGGGAAGAAAACGGTTGTCCACCAGACTATAAGGTGGAGCAAAGACGGCAAAATTGCCGTCTCCTCCGGGAGGAGGAGGGCATTTTGTCGGAGCGGAAATAATAAAGGAGGCGATGTTTTGTAGCCCGTCCGTAATCTCGTGGTACCCGAGAGGAAGGGGTGAAGACAGAGAAATGGTCGGTTCTCCCCCTTGGATCTCGAAATAGCCTTTCAGGGTACTGGAGTCCTCAAGTAGGATATCCAAAGCACCGGCTTTTAGATAATTCATCAACTGATCGTAACCTTGGTGGGTTTTATTGACCGGTATTTGTAAGAGACCGTCCCAGGCTACGATAACCCTCGGTATCAAAGGTTCTTGATGAGAAGGATCAGCCAAGATATCGTCTATGTCGGCATCACTTTTGATCTCACGGTCCAATAGGGCTTCCAGAACGCCGGTCAGAGTGTCCATGTCGACCGAGACGGTGCGATTCTGTTGATCCCTGTAGTTTGTCTGCAACTTGACAAGTTGGCACAGTTTATTTAAAAGGACACTGTCTATAGGCATGTTGTATATGAATGATATATCAGCGGCGATAGATAAACGGTCTTAGAAGAATATAAATAATGAATATGAGTTTTGATATCTAAGACAAGAGGCATAAATTTTCCGCTATGTAGCGTGTTTTAATGTGTTCAGAGTCGACAGTACTCCCACTAAAGGGATTCTGAGCCATGCGGGACGGTGGGCAAGCTCGTATCTGACCTCGTATAGAGCTTTATCTATCAAATGTGCCGCCAGAGAGTTGTTGACTTCGTCTAAGGACGGAGACAACAGTCCGGAGTCTTTGATCGTGGCAAGATATCCCGAGAGAAAAGAGATGCCCGACCAATATGAGAAGAGATCGGCGGCGTAACGGTATCGGTCTATTCCTATGCTTTCGTCGAATGACCCCCTCTCTTGCAGTTGGTAAATACCGGTATGACTTGCATAGTGGTAAGAACGAAGCATACCGGCTACGTCGGAAAGTGGGGATCTTTTCAGCCTTCTTTCCGTCATAGACCTTCCCGGTTCTCCCTCGAAGTCGATAAATACGTAATCGTTACCCGTGAATAAGACTTGTCCCAAATGTAGATCACCGTGAGTCCTGATTCTAAAGCCCGCCCGCACGGAAACAACCTTGAAAAGCTGTTCCAAGATATCATCTTCGGTTGTGATTACATTGAAAGCGAGAGGTTTGACATCGTCGTCCAAGTGGTTCAGTTGTCGTCTGAGTTGGCTGATTGTCCTGCGGGCAGTGGTTCGCATGGATTGGTAAAGAGAGCGCTGTGTCAGCTGTGTCACAGGCTCGATGGCAAACGCCTGATTCCTGGGATTGGCCGCCAGAGCCAAATGCAGATCGGCACATCTAAGGCCGAGCATACGGGCAAGAGGCAATATATTGCCATAAATTTCGTTTACTTTTTCCGGTATCTTATCCGGAGCTGCCATCTGGACAAGCTGACTTTGTCCGGGATCAAGTTCGAGGAAGTCTCTGATTGTGGGGACGACTTTCTCAAGATAAACCCCGACTGACCTGAGCGTCATTGTCCATGCGTCACCTTCGTTGGGTATGAAGCTGTGTAAAGTGGCAAGTAACAATTGTTGGGTCGGAGGATGTGAGACGGAAAACCATCCTTTCAACTTTGATATGGGAATGGTCGGCTGCCTGGATGTCCCCCCCGGTTGTCCTTCTGTATCAGCGTCGTCATTTTGGCTTTTTACACCTAAGTCTTGCCCATCTAAATCTTCATGGTCGACTTTTGGTGCCCAAAGGGATGTGGGGCCGGGAGAGAGAAAGCGGCTATTTAGTTGTTTGGCGTTTATTTCGGAGAAGTAAAGTCCAACTTCCAATTCCGGATTAGTTCCGGCTTCGATTTTACGGTAGAGCTTGAGAACTCCTCTGTCTTGGTTCGGCGAACCGAGCACAAGGGAGGTATTGGTTTGATCAAGAGAGATGATTTTGGTCGGGATTTTGTCTTCGTTCAAGAGTTCCCGATAAATGTCTGTCTCTGAAGAAATCAAATTGCATTGTAAATAAGTTAATTTTTTCGAATTGCCGCGACGTTTTACGGCACAGTTTTTCAAGAGCGTTTCGGCGAACGTATAAGTATAGTAAGCGTCAACTATGGCCCGTTTGATGCCTTCTTCACCGCTTTCGGAGAAATAAATTGCTTCCGGGTAATTTTTTTCAAACGCCACGGCGTCGTCTTGACTCAGGTGACTGAAAGCCAAGACGAATTGCTCCGGTTCTCCTACGTAATAGGCAACTTCAATAACAACCATCATGATATCGGAGGTATGTTTGTCCAGTAAAAAGTGGTCTAGGATAGTCGTCTGACTAATTGTGCGGTCTTTGCCGGGAAACCACCTTTTTGATATCAATAAGTCAGGTAACAGGGCTTCAAATTGAGACAGAAAAGGGGCTTCAAATATTTTATGCCAATTATCGGGGAAGTTTATATCGTGATATTTGATATTTTTTCCGCCACTTCGCTCACCGTCCTCAAGGAGCAACCAATAAAAGCTGTAAGGCCCCATGGTTATTTCGTAGTCCTCTTCGGTAATGGCGGGGAAAGATGAATTGCCGAACATTTCTTTCGGTGTAAAGCCATCCCAGGATCTCAAGTCAAGACGCACAGACTGGGCGTAGCGCGAGAGATTTGCTATGACCAAAACAGATTCGCCCTTTTCCTCATTCTGTGCTCCCAGGTATCCTTCTCCGGTTTTTCTATCCCGATACGAGGCCGTGCCGGAAGTCTGGAAGGTGTGAAGATTTTGTCCGCCGTGATTTGTTGCGTTCGTCTCGCTTTTTACAAGGGGAACAGTTTCGGTTAGACTGCCCGTGTTTTGATTATTTTGGTGCCTGATAAATGCCAGGACGGATGGGTTGTCGGAAGGTACGATACTAAGCTCTCCCCGTCCGAAGATAGGGTAGCGCTTTCTCAAGTTGATAAGCTGTTTAATAAATCTCAGCAAAGAATCCGGATTATACAATTGGGCTTCCACGTTGACAGATTCATAATGGCATTCCGGGTCGATTACCACGGGAGAATACAGGCTCTGCGGATTGGCTCTGGAAAAACCGGCATTTCTGTCACCGTTCCACTGCATCGGGGTTCGCACGCCGTTTCTGTCTCCGAGAAATATATTGTCCCCCATCCCGATCTCGTCTCCGTAATAAAGAACGGGGGTTCCCGGCAGAGAGAGTAAGAGAGCGTTCATAAGTTCAATTTTTTGTCTGTGATAACCAAGCAGGGGAGCGAGTCGTCTTCTGATTCCCAAGTTGATCCTAGAGCGCTCATCTTTGGCAAAGGTCCTGTACATGTAGTCGCGCTCTTCGTCTGTGACCATTTCCAAAGTCAACTCATCGTGATTTCTAAGGAAAAGAGCCCATTGACAATTAGGTGGAATTGCCGGAGTCTGCTGCAAGATATCGACCAGAGGGAAGCGATCCTCCATTTGTAGAGCCATAAATAATCTGGGCATCAGGGGAAAATGAAAGGCCATATGACACTCGTCATCTTGTCCGAAGTAGAGACGGGCATCTTCGGGCCACTGGTTGGCCTCGGCAAGTAACATCCTATCTTGGAATCTGCTGTCGATATGACTCCGCAATTCTTTCAGGAAAGTGTGAGTTTCCGGCAGATTTTCACAGTCCGTGCCCTCTCTGGCATATAGGTAAGGGACGGCGTCAAGGCGCAAGCCATCCACGCCGAGATTGAGCCAAAAATCAACTATCCGCATAATTCTTCTTCTCACCGGTGGGTGATCAAAATTTAAATCAGGCTGATGTGAGTAGAATCTGTGCCAGTAATATTGACCGGCCACCGGGTCAAAAGTCCAGTTGGAGCGCTCGAAATCTTTGAATATAATACGCGCTTCTAAGTATTTATCCGGTGCGTCACTCCAGGTATAAAAATTATGCCAGTAGCTTCCTTTGGGGGCTGTTCTCGATCTTTGGAACCAAGGATGCTGGTCGGAAGTATGGTTTAAGACAAGTTCTGTAATAATCTTCAGTCCGAGCCTGTGGGCTTTTTCGATCAATACTTTAAAATCGTTAATCGTTCCGTAATCTTCGTGAACCGATGTGTATTCGGCAATGTCGTATCCGTCGTCTTTTAATGGCGATTTATAAAAAGGCAACAACCAGACTGCCGTTACGCCCAAGTCTTTTATGTATTCCAGTTTGGACGTGAGGCCGGCTATATCACCTCTTCCGTCAGCATCAGAATCAGCATAGGCTCTGACATGGACTTCGTAAATAATGGCATCTTTGTACCAAGCGTCGTCGTTGGTATTTACACCAGTCAAAGGTTCCTTTGGCACGCTATAGGATGATTGCTTGTAGGTCTCGATTCATTTACCTATTAAGTATAACTTCAAATAAGTGAGCCGAACGGACGGACGGGTCAAGAAGAACGAAATTACGACTTCCTTTCCACTCATACTCACAATCGTCTAGGAGGTCGCGAACCGTGTACTTTTCATCCGGCAAAATACCAAGTTTAGAGATATCTAGATCTATAAAGCCGGACTGCGTCCAGGAAGGATCGATATTTACTATGGCTATCACCCTGTCTCGGAGAGAAGCATCTGTTTTTGACCAACAGATAATATTGTTGTTATCACATCCGTGGAAATGTAAAGATTGCATATTTTGCAATGCCAGATGAGTGTTGCGAGCTGTGTTCAAAGCTTTGATGATCGGGGCCAAGGAGTTTTCTTGATTGAGATTGTGCCATCTAACCTCATATTTTTCTGAGTTTCTGTATTCTTCACTACCGCTTTGCACAGGCGTGTCATCTAAAAGTTCAAAAACCGGGCCGTAAATACCGTAATTGGCAGATAATCCGCCGGCCATTATCAAACGAATTATAAATGAAGAACGTCCCCCGCTTTGCAAGCTTTTAGCCAGGATATCAGGGGTATTGGGCCATACATTGGGACAGAAGTAGCCGCTATGTGGACCGTGGGCCAGTTCTTCGAAGTAGGAGACAAGCTCATCTTTGTTATCACGCCACGTATAATAGGTATAAGACTGATCAAAACCTATCTTGGCCAAATAATGCATAATTTTTGGTCGCGTAAATGCCTCGGCCAAGAAAACGACCCCCGGGTCTTCTTCGTGAACTTTCTTTAGTGCCCATTCCCAGAAGTCAAAAGGCTTTGTATGGGGGTTGTCCACTCGAAACACACGCACGCCCCTGTGGCGCCAAGTCATTATGACGTTATACAATGCCAGCCAGAGACCTTCCTTGTCCTCTGTATCAAAATTCAGTGGGTATACGTCTTCGTAGCGCTTCGGAGGATTTTCAGCGCACATGATTGTTCCGTCCGCCCGGCGGTTAAACCAATCGGGATGTTCGCTCACCCAAGGATGATCCGGAGAACACTGGAATGCTATATCAAGAGCTATTTCTATGCCTCGCCTATTTGCTTCGGAAACCAACTTGTGGAAGTCGGTCAGAGTTCCCAATTCTTTGGCGATGGCTTCATGGCCCCCGTCTTTTGAACCTATTGCCCAAGGGCTACCGACATCTGTACTCGATGCCTGTAAAGAGTTGTTTTTGCCTTTTCTGTTCGTGATGCCGATGGGATGGATAGGTGGGAGGTACAAGACATTAAAGCCCATGTCGGCGATATAATCAAGTCTTTTGATCAAGTCCTTTAGTGTTCCCGCCCGCCCCGGCTCGTCGCTTGTGGAACGCGGGAAACACTCATACCACGTAGAAAAGCGACAAAGTCGGCGTTGTGCGTAAACGGCTGTTTTGGCGGTTGCCGATACCTTGGAAGAAGAATATGCAATAGGTCTTGCTTCTATGATGTATTCCATCTTATCCAGGGCGTCGATGACGGAAGCCACCGTTATAAGGTCTCTCGCTCTCCTGAGAGTTCTGTTGACGGCTTTTACTTCGTCCAAGTCGTGCTGGGCTTCAGGCAAACGTTCATCTTTCATCAGAGGTATTTGCCGCTCAACTTCTTTTTCAAGCCATTCGGCGATATCTCGGCGGAGTAAGTGTTCGCCTATAGCCACGTCGTTCGCGTCGAAAATGCCGGCAGCCAGTTTGTTTCTTGTAGCCTGCCGCCAAGCGGCTATCTCATCGACGTTGGCTTGTATCTCAATTTCGTAGCGCCCGGGAGCTTCCAAGGTCATCTCTGCGGTAAAGAGATCGTTGCCATCATTGTGCATAGGGGTCTCTTCCCAATAATCGAGATCTATATATCTCCAACGCATTTTGGCTCTGACTATGGCCGATCCGTAAGTGAATATATCGGCGGTTACTTTTACGGATTCTCCGACTTGGAATTTCCGTAGAAATCTTCCGTCTTCCAAAGCCGGGCTTATATTTTCTATAATAATGTCAGACTCTTTGGATAAAAGCTGCAGGTGTTGCAGTTCAGATTCCAAGGCGGCCAATCGGCTCTTGGCGAGTTCGTCTTGGACCTCTGTCTTGCTGTCTTTGACATAAGGCGGTGAAGTATCGCTTTTGATGACGATTCCAGGTTCACCTCCGTCATCTGATCGTGCGATATTTGATTGTATGTTGACGGTTTCATTTTCGAAATACTCTTCTAGATCCGATTGCATCTCCGTCTTTGGCGTAATTTCTGCTCCGTCGGAGGAAAAGTTTTCTCCAGATGCTTGCTCAAGATCATCACCTTGGACGTTGTCAAGCGGATCGGAGGTAAGTTCCCCTGCTTGGCCTCCGGCAAGGTTGTGTCCGGAATCTCCGACTACATCATTACGGAACGAATCCATTCCGTAAATACCTACAGCCGAGGCGTCGACGGTTTCTTTGGCCTCTTTCTTGTCGGAGGTCTCTTCAGCTTCATCTTTGTCGTTACCGAGAGCGTCTCTTAGGTTATATGCCCCGACCCAGGGCAAAAGGTCTATGTTGGGCTCTTCTTGCGGTCTACTGTTGGGTCTTGATCCGTTGCCTGACCATTGCGCCATATCCCCACTCCTTCTTACTGCATATAAAGATTTAAACTTTATGATTGCTGTGCTTTTCAACAATCGACGGTCTATTTAAGACCGTTTGTCGTAGCATCAACCAATAATTGTCACCGCAGTGAGTCTTTACGGCTTTCAACACGACCGATCAATTTATTTATAAAACAAGTTCTACAATGAGTAATTCTTTTATCAAAACGTATATTCACAATAAATCCGGCTACTGAAATAATAATACCACTACCGGAGTTAAATTAAAAGCCTCAATTGCAGCTTGTGAAACCCCCTCTTACCAAAATATATACCCCTTCGGCCTATTTTATATCCTAAAGATATAAATCTCAAGCGGTTAATGACCATTACTTTCCGGGTGGTATGTAAAGATTTCAAATTTTTCTTTTTCTAAGTACGCCGACTTAGAGTGGGGCTTTTTGTGCCCTATAAAATCGGTTACCCAGATCGGCAATTTACATCATAAGCGTATAAATTGTCAAGTTATAGCAGCTCAGAGCAAGTGATTTCAGTAATCAAATCACAAGTTATCAGTTTGTTTGGTCAATCCTTGATCTGAGGCAAGGAGCTTTTTCTCGCTTTTATATTGACGAAAACGGATCTATAGAAAGCTTAGAGTTACCTATTTGACTCAAGATTTTATGCAAATTTTGTGTTTACCCCCAGTTTTTAGAATTAACCTTCTAGGTATGACGATGGCTAAGAGAGCACTGATTACTGGAATTACGGGACAAGACGGTTCTTACCTGGCTGAGCTGCTTTTGCAAAACGGCTACGAAGTGGCAGGTATGGTAAGAAGGACATCTACTTTAAATCTTGAAAGGCTTGTCGGTGTTATTGACAAGATCAAGATAGTTCCCGGTGACCTTCTGGACGTGGCGTCATTGGTGGAGACCATCAAGGCTTTTGCTCCCACCGAGGTATACAACCTGGCCGCTCAATCTTTTGTGACCACTTCCTGGAATCAACCTGAGTTTACCGGAGAGGTAACGGGGCTGGGAGTAACAAGGATTTTAGATGCCATTCGGATAGTCAATCCAGAGATACGTTTTTATCAGGCAAGCTCTTCGGAAATGTTTGGAAAAGTAAGAGAGATACCTCAAAACGAGATGACACCTTTTCATCCGCGCAGTCCATACGGAGTAGCCAAAGTTTACGGCCACTGGATCACGGTCAATTACCGTGAAAGTTTTGGCATGAGGACTTGTTCCGGGATACTTTTTAATCACGAAAGTCCGAGAAGAGGCCTGGAGTTTGTCACGAGAAAAATATCCCATCAGGTGGCTAAGATCAAATTCGGATTGGCAAAAGAATTGAGGCTCGGCAACTTAGATGCCAAGAGGGACTGGGGCTTTGCCGGAGACTATGTAAAAGCAATGTGGCTGATGACCAATCAGGATATACCGGAAGATTACGTTATAGCCACGGGAGAAACTCACTCGGTAAGGGAGTTTTGCGAGATAGCTTTTGCCCGCGCCGGTCTCAACTATGAAAATTACGTCATTGTCGACGAGCAATTTTTTAGGCCGGCCGAAGTTGATCTGTTGATAGGAGATCCCAAAAAAGCTTCAGACAAATTGGGCTGGAAGCCGGAAGTCGGTTTTGTCGATCTGGTCGAAATGATGGTGGACTCTGACATCAAGCAGTTGGCCGATAAATTATAAGATCAATAGAAAGGTCTTTACTTGATGAAAATATCAAGTAAAGACCTTGTCTGGCACATGGCTACAATGCAGAGTAATTAAATGTATAGAAATAATAGAGTACTTAGCTATCTCATGTCTATCCTCTGTCACTAAATGTTTTCCACTATGCGGTAGTTTTTGAGATTCAAAAAAGAATTTGCACAGCGCACATATCCATGCTAGCTTTACTTGGCAAAGTTCAATATTTTACGTTTGGTTTGCCTGGTTATTGATATGACAAGTTTGGAAAATGCAAATTGTGACTTGTGAAATTAGTTGCTCTCTATGATGGCGAAGCAGCAACCTCCGGCGCTTGTTTTGAACGGGATTTACAAGCATTACGGTGATATTCAAGCCGTAAACGGCGTGGACCTTACGATCGAGAAAGGTGAAATAGTCGCCTTTTTGGGTCCAAACGGTGCCGGCAAGACAACCACCATCGATATGATCTTGGGCCTTCAACAACCCACACAGGGTAGCTTGAGTGTTTTTGGGATGCACCCGCATCAAGCGATCCGCAGAGGCCTTCTATCTGCCGTGATGCAGACCGGTGGTCTTTTGCGTGACTATACGGTAGCGGAGACGTTGCAATTCATGGCCATATTATATGGACGGTGAACCTCGGTTGTAGATGTTATGAAACGGGCGGGGATAGATCACGTTTCTTCTTCGCAGGTGAGGCTTTGTTCCGGCGGTGAGCAGCAGAGGCTGAGATTTGCCATAGCTCTTTTGTCTGATCCGGAGTTTTTAATTCTAGATGAACCCACACAGGGAATGGGTGTGGAAGCCAGAAGAAATTTTTGGCTCTCCATTCGTCAAGACGCCGCTTTGGGTCGGACAATTGTTTTTGCTACTCACTATTTGGAAGAGGCTGACAGCTATGCCAACAGAATAGTGCTGATCAGAAAAGGTGAGATAGTTGCCGACGGCACGCCTATGGAGGTAAAGTCCAAGTCTTCCGACAAAATAGTGCGCGCTCATGTCACGGATATAGATAAAGACAAGATTTTGTCTCTTGCGGGAGTGCATTCGCTGGGCTTTGCCAATGGTAAGTTGGAAATACGTTGTTCTGACAGTGACTCTGTCGCAAGGTATCTGTTGCTACAGACCAATGCTGCCAATTTGGAAATTGCATTGGCCGGTCTCGAAGAAGTTTTTCTCAATTTGACCCATGACTAAAGTTTTACTGGCTTTACAAAAAGGCGGGCCTTGTCGATGTCGCTGATAGCGGGAAATAGTTACGATACAACCAGACAAATACCAAAATACGGGGGATTTAATTTTGCGCTCCTACATCTAGAAATTCGTCGTATTTTAAGGAACCGTAGAACGATGATCAGCGTAGTTCTAATGCCGGTTCTTCTTACGCTTTTGTTTACCCTAAGTCATAAGGATTCAACGGAAAAAATTGGTCTTGGCAACCTGTCGGCTTTTCTGGTGCTTTCATTGGCGCTGTATGCCGGCACCCAATCAGCGGCTTTCGGAGGATCTATCGTTGCCATAGAACGATTGTCCGGGTGGAGTAGGCAATTGCGCATTACTCCACTGTCTTCGATCGCGTATATAGCTGTCAAAGCACTGACATCTCTCGTACTTAGTCTACTATCGATCTGTGCTGTATTTATCGTGGCTTTTCTCACCCACCAGGCTCATTTGCCGGCAGGAATCTGGGCTGCTTGTGCTGCCTGTATCTGGGTCGGGTCTTTAGTATTTGCTGCTTTTGGAATATTTATGGGGTACCTGTTTCCGGGAGAGAACGCATCACAGATAATAAGTTTTGCAATGCTGATTTTTTCTTTTGCCGGTGGAATTTTTATTCCACTCAGTCAGTTCCCGCATGTTATCAGAGAAATAGCGTACTATACGCCGCTATATGGACTAAATGAGCTGGTCCATTATCCCTCCTTGCAATCCAATTTCGATATAGTTTGGGTGCTAAATGCCGTCGTTTGGTTTTGTCTATTTTTCTTCGGAGCTGCATGGAAATTTAGAGAGGACACCAAAAGGGTATAATATATTTTTCCCGAGAAGTTCTTGGTTCGTGTATCGGGACAATATTTAATCGGGTCATATAGGCGATAAACCATCCGGCATTTTGTAAAATGGAAAGATAATGACCGAGACTGAAGGTAGTAGAGAGATTTTGACCGATCTTGCAACAGATGAGGCGCCAAGGAGTGCATACGAATACAGCTTGACTGAACCGCCCGGTAAAGAGGATGAGAAGGACCTTGAGTCCGCGAGTAGATATCACTTAGCCAATCCCGGTAGCGGTAAACTGATGAGTCTGCTTGATCAATTGGAAGAGAAGCTTGTTCGCATGGAAGATGTACTAAATCGTATCGACTCTCTCAATTACGGCAGATGCGAAGATTGTAACGCTGAGATTGAAGCCGATTTATTGTCCAAGGATCCTCTATTGCGAAAGTGTCGTAATCATTTAACCGGCGAAACGGATACACCAAAGGGTATAGCTGGCACTGTCTGATCTATATTTTAGATAGTGTGGCCAAGATGTTGAGTCATTAAGTCAACATTTCAGGTAGTATATAAGTCATGACGCACGTAGCCATGTTGTCGCTCCATACATCCCCATTGGACCAACCCGGATCGGGGGACGGCGGTGGCTTAAATGTATACGTCAGAGAGTTGGCATCTTCCTTGGCTAGGTCCGGTGTGATATGCGACGTTTATACACGAGCCGCCGGCCCGAATTGGCCAGAGGTGATCAACGTCGAGCCTGGATTCAAGGTATTCAATATCAAAGCCGGGCCGCTTCGTCCGCTGTCGCGTTTTGAATTCATAGATGCTTTGGACGAGATTACCGATAAGGTGATAGAGGTGATCATCAACAAAAACTATGATTACGACGAGACGCTTTCTGCCATCCATGCCAATTACTGGCTTTCTGCCTTGGTGGGACATGAAATTAAGCATCGGCTTGAAATTCCCCTAATTACTACTTTTCACACTTTAGAAAAAGTCAAAATGATACAAGGGCAAGGGGATACAGACCCTGTAATGTCGGCAAAAAGAATTGAAGCGGAAACCATGATCACTGCGTGTTCCGATGTCGTCGTCGCATCTTGCGATGCTGAAGTAGCCGATCTTTTTGATCTATACTTGCTGGAGATGGATCGTTTGGCTGTAATAGCCCCCGGCGTGGAAAAGGCTTTCTTTGAAACCGGTGATAAATCTTTTGCCAAACGGGCTTTGGAAGTATATCTGAAAGTGAACTACCCGGCGCTGATCACCAAATCCATGGGTGCTTCTCCTTTGATTTTGTTTGCCGGCAGAATGCAGCCGCTCAAGGGAATTGATGTCGCTGTCGGAGCAATTGCCATGCTGGAAGAATTTGGCATCAAAAACGCTAAATTGCTTGCCGTGGGAGGTCCTAGCGGCCCGGGAAGCAAAGAGTGGTATGAAGAGTTGAAGTCTTTGGTAAGAGACGCCGGTATGGCAGAAGACGTTATATTTCTGCCTCCGCAGCAGCATGAAGTCCTGGCAACGCTTTATAGGGCGGCAGATTGCGTGGTGGTCCCCAGTAAGAGCGAGTCGTTTGGGCTTGTAGCCCTCGAGGCTATGGCGTGCGGGACTCCCGTAGTGGCTGCCAATGTGGGAGGGTTGACTACGCTCATTGAGTCAGAGTTAGACGGCATCCTGATTGACCGCTACGATGCCGGTCTCTATGCAGAGGCAATAGCGCGTATTATGTCAGACGATGATATGAGAGGCTATCTTTCCAGGAATGCGACGACGAAAGCTGCCAGATATACCTGGCATAGCGCGGCTGCCAGGCTGAATTACGTATATCAAGGTGTTTTCAAAAAAGGCATTATCAGGGCCTGCTAAAGACTCTAAAACCCGGCTGTTATATTTTGAAAACCCGGATCTTTAAAAGTAGCGTTTATTCACCAAAGCTTTCTGGTCTACCACTTTCCCATGATGTAAACCGCTGACATGTGGAATTAAAATAAAAACTGCGGCACATCATCGCAGGGGGATTGACGATGGTGTACCGCAGTTCCTTCAATGTAGTCCTGTCGTGTAAGCGCCAATTTTAGACTACATGAGTATTTCTCCCTTTAATTACGAGGCTTCAGGTGTAATACGACAACCTCGTTTGTTGGCGCATTTGGAGAACCTGATTCATAAGTGTTCTTCGCGCTCGGCCAGTTGGTGTAGTTGGTGCTGTTGGCTTCCATGAATGCAGCTCCGTAGACTGTCGGTATGACAGGGTAGTAGCTGGC
>JAJZMK010000074.1 GCA_021798275.1 Actinomycetes bacterium
ATGATACCTGCCAGTCTTGGGTTTATATATCAGCCGTCGTGTTATTTTATCATGTGTACATATTGCAAGGTTCCACAATGCACTTGTAACTGCCCCAAAGAAGATTTGCACCCTCCGCATTTTGACAGTGATTTTGTCGAATGCGAGGCCTGCCGTCATGAGATAAACGGCCGCATGGCAGGGGTGTTCTGGACACGTACATATGAGGTTTTTGACAGACGACCACCATCCTGACATTATACATTGTGCTCCGACCCAACCTTCTTACGCGGTCCATGTATAGAACCCAATCAGTTGAGATGTGTTAGATACGTCCATTAGCAATTCTGTTTGTCAATATCAGCTAGAGACATTTCCAATAACCTGGGTATAGATGGCAGATTCAACTTTGATTTTAAACGTCCATTTGACCCTTCCTACCATGAAGGGCTGGACTTCGTTTACCACTATACACCATTCTATTATAAAGATTATATAGCGGTGATTTATCTAGGTTAGAAAATGAAAATTGGTATACTTCATGACACCCTTAATCCTGCTGGCGGCGCTGAGATGTTTTGTTTCAACGCTATGAGAGCCTTGAAAGAACGGGATCACGAAGTGTTGTTAGCTACGATAGAGAAGACTGACTGGCTTAAGCTCGAAACAATTATGTCAGAATGCCCGCGGCCAGATGTTGAGATACCCCTGACTGACACAACTTACTTACCGTTCCAAACAGAGTTGAGTTTGTTAGAACCTATGGTGCTGAGACGGCTAGCTAACCAATGTGATATCATAATTCAAACCCATTGTGGAATCATGCCGATTGGTGACATTCTAGTGTTCAACGATCTCCCCCCGGCGTCGGTATTAAGCGATGCCCTGACTGAAGGGAACAGCAACTCAGGTACCTTCAAACTTCTAAGACGTGTGTACTCTCGGCCGTATGCTCTAATCTATAAACACCTCATGTCAAAGGTGCCAGACGATCGGATTTTCACGGTGTCCAAATTCATAAGTACTGTTGTTTATAATACGGTTCATAAGAACCCAATCACGATATATCCGGCGATATCCACAGAAGCATTTACAAAGGTACAGAACTCAAGAAAAAAAGATGGTTCTGTGCTAGTATGTGGGAGGTTTAGTGAGGAGAAAAATTTAGACCTTGTCCTTGACGTGGCTAGCAGAATTCCAGATGTGCGCTTCTCAATTGTCGGCACCGTCAACAACGGTTCATCAAGAAACTATTATATGAAAATCAAGAACCGTGTAGAATCTGAAAGAATAACGAATGTTGATCTTGCTACTAACCTGCCATTCCAGACCCTACTAAAATATTTCGAAACCGCAGACATCATATTCAGTGCTAGAATTAACGAGCCTCTTGGGGCAAGCGTGATAGAGGGGATGGCGGCAGGCCTTGTTCCAATTGTCCACCGATCTGGCGGCCCCTGGCTCGACTCTGTAGGCACTGAAGAGAAGTTCGGATACTCATATTGTACTGTTGAAGCCGCCGCTGGTGCCATCCAGCATGTCATTCGTGATGATTATTTGCGGTCGACAATAGCAAAACGAAATATAAGTCGTGTGCAGATGTTTTCCAAGACCGAATTTAGTAAGCGGTTCTCCTCTGAAGTCGAACGGATAGCATCAGCCAAGGATTGGAAGCGCCATGGCACGTGACCCATTTTATAAGTTTCTTTGGATAACGCCAACAGAAATACGCAGCGCGCTGAGATTATACATAGCGTTAGCCGCCACATTCATATTCAAGATAACGAGGCTCAAGACAGTAGTCCTGGACTATCCAACACCGTGCATATTCGTTCCAGGAACATCATTACTTAATATCAGAACACGGGGAATTTACATGTCAGTTCGCCCAGTTGACCTAGTAATAATTGCAGAAACACACGAACCTGTGACTATAAGATGGTTCAACCCGAAGTCAGGGCAGACCGTCGTCGACATAGGAGCCCACATAGGGGCGTATGCACTCCTTTCATCCAAGAAAGGGGCAAGAACGATTGCTGTTGAACCAGACAGGGAAAGCTATAGTCTCTTGAAACGGAATGCTGATCGCAACAGATTCAATGTGAAAACGTTGAATGTGGCGTTAAGTGATTCTGCCGGGTTTCGCAATTTCTATCTTGACAGTGGCATGCACACTGGAACATCATCGTTAGAAGAGCGATGGAGCAATAATACAAAGATCTTAACCAGTGTAGAATGTATTACCCTCGACCAATTGGTAAAGCAACAAGGTCTGGAGGCCATAGATTGGATGATAGTCGACGTAGAAGGCCATGAACTGCACGTTCTTCAGGGGGGAATGTTGGCGTTGTCAATGACAAAGAAGCTGATAATTGAAGTTAGCAAGCCGACGGAACCTAAGTGCCTTGGTATACTGAAAGCTGCAGGCTTCAAAATTGTCGGTTCTGAAAAGCAAGGAGAAGTTATAAACTGGCTATGTCAGAAAGAGAAATTATGATAAGACTACATTGTGTCTTTATAGTTGAACACCTTTCAAACGTTTTATGCCCTGATTTATGAGCCAATCGGCCTGGAGTTTGACCTGTAGCAGATATCCAAATGGTCCATTTAGGGGTCTTACTTTGTCGAAATCTGCCCACTGAAAGCGTTTTTTATTGTCGCGTAATATTTCTGGGAGATCGTTAGCGTCTACCTCCACCAGGTATGCGTTCTGCCATATTTCATGATAGTAATGGTAATCGAACGCTGTTTTTGCGTATTTTAACAGCCTTTCCTGCCCAAGGTCTCCTTCTGCCATTTCCCGGCCAATAAGTTCTCGCCATCTTATCGCCAAGGCCTGGGGGTTCCTTACCATGGTGGTGTGCCAGAACTGACCGGGAATTTTGAACAGAGATCTTTTGCCTCCGACAAATCCGTCATTTTGTATTGGGTTATATCCATGATGTATTCTAGCGACTCTGACTGTGAAGTCGGGGCTCCTAATCTCTGTATGGATATTACCATACAACTGACGACAAATCATGGAGTATACAAGATTTTTGTTTAGGTCTGATACGTTTATCTTCGATGCAACGAATTCATCAATGCTGAGAAGGACCTTCCAATCAGTCTTTAACAAGGTTTTGGGCTTCTTGCATCCCAGTCGTATAGAATGAATAATTGTTAGCGGTGACAGGTTCGCGTTCATGGACCGTTATCCTCGGGTCAGCCGGTATCCCATCTACCTTTCCATATGTCACGATCCCGATCTGGTCAAACATCTTAAGGGTGTGTTTCAGCCATAAGTCCAGGGGATAATCGAGGTCCTTGTAATTTGGAGTGACGAAGGCATATGCGCCGATTGATTCCATGTACGCATTGGGGTAAGAAGCCCTAATTAAATATTGTCCATTATAGAATACTGAAGGTGTCAGAATAGATTGCTGTGTTTACTGTTCCACTAATATGGTCAGCTGTTGGAATACAGGCGATTTAATGTTTCTAACTATATTCACAGCTTACAATTTACAACGCTGTCTATAAAATAGTTCGAAGGTTAAAATACTGGTAGCATCATACCTTGGGTATGGCCAACCGCCATCCGTCTGGCCTGTCCCAGGACTTCAACGCCCCAGCCCACGCGGTGATGTTCGTCCAGGAGGAATATTCACCGTTCTTGTTCCCCTACAAGTTCGACGAGACCAACCAGGCCATCTCCTTGGGGGTAGCCCTGATAACAGAACGCGGGATAGCCCTCGAATACGACCTGGCCACCGTCAGTTACGCCTCCCTGCCCCCTAAGGTATCCCCTGGCAAGAACAGAGGGCTATACGAGGCGG
>JAJZMK010000064.1 GCA_021798275.1 Actinomycetes bacterium
GTATAACAACCGACGACGACATTCTGGAATCGGTTATGTATCGCCTATTTGTTATGAACAGGCTATGATGAGACAAGCAGCATAAATTAGATGAGTTCAGTGTCCTGTTTTGTGATTAATTCCAGTTCTAAGCAAGTACCATAATGAATAGCGACCATTATATTTCTCTTAGGTATCTGATCTATGGAGTTCTACAAACAATCAGGCAAAAATACTACTCAAATCCCCAAAAACAACGCGATGACTTATGTCAAGGAATTCTTCATAAGGCATCTGCATTTAAATCTGGCAATGGTACCCTAAAGGGTACCATACCGCATGGAGAGTAAATCGATAAATACCTTTAGATCAACCTCGGGTAACAATTTCCAATAAAGGATTTCTATTGCCTGTAATTCATGATGTATTTGTGGCAGTCTTTGTATGTGTCTAAGGATCAATATAGCTATCAGGTGGTCAGCAAAAGCTTTTGGTGGGCTATGACGCTAGGCGTTGCTTTTGAGCTCATTATAGGGTTGGCAGCCATTCTGTTTGTACCAGTCTCAAGGTCAAGCGGTATTATTCCAAAAAAGGGAAGTGCTATTTATTTTATTCATGCTCTGGCAGGGTTCATACTGGCTATGGGCGGTATGTACATCTTTATCAAAGCTTTTTTTGCAAAACATCCTTATCAAAAATTGGCACTTGCTGGGCTCATTGGGCTTTTTATTGCCGGAGTCGGTGGTGCTATGACTGTTTTCAAAGAACTTAGACTCCCCGGTATGGCGATAATGCTTATCGCTACGCCGATAGCGTTTTTTTCTTACCTCACACCCACTTTTTCAGAAGCTCCGCTTAAAGGTAAAGATAGCAGTCCATCTTCAAATGGCTCTACCTTTCAGTACGGATCGAAACCAGAAGATATATCGGTGAACGGTAAATTGCGGCAAGTGGCTCGCGTGGTTTTTATTGATAGCAGCGCCTCCGTTCTCCTGCTATCTGCCGTGGATCCAAGTGATCCAAAGCACAGTGAGTTTTGGTATACGCCGGGTGGAGGCGCCAAGAAGGGAGAGGACTTTAAGGATGCGGCTAGGCGGGAGGTATTCGAAGAGACCGGATATGTTCTGGGAGATATCGATGATCCGGTTTTAGAACGTAGGACAACTTTTAAATTTGACGGCAGAGACTTTGATCAATTTGAGAAGTATTTCTTCGTCTCAACTGAGCGTTTTGAAGTGCAACCTAAAAAATTATCTGATTTGGAGAAGCGTTCGATAACGGGCTATCGGTGGTGGAGGATAGACGAATTGCTGGCTGCAAATGCCGTCTTTTACCCGAATGACTTGAGTAGGCTGGTGGCGAACTGGTTGATAACGAGACGATGATATTTTATGACATCACTCATCATGCTTTGAGACCTACAATATAAAGTGTAATGTAGACATAAATCTTTATTTGCGTCCGGTCAACGTTTATCAGATGGGTTTATCAGATGGCGTTGTCGGTCATGGGATGATAGTGAGTGTAACGGGTTTACTCTTTGCAATGTGGCAAATGCCGCTTTGCACAAAGAGATCAGCTCTTGTATGATGAAAGCTGATATTAGTCACCGTTTTTGCGATAAAACCACTAACTTTTTGTCTCAAATAGAGTATTTTTGTTTATCACTATAATAAAAAGAGGAGAATATGAAAAACATCTTTAAAGGCTACGGCCAGGTAAAGGGCAGGTACGGATTATTTATAGCCATACTCCTTACCATGGTAACCATCCTATCTATACAGCTTACAGCGTCAGCTAGTTCTCTTAGTCATAAAAAACCAGTGGCAAAAGTCGTAAAGCACAATACTGTCAAAGAGCCGGTGTTCAGCTTTCCAAACCTCCCGACTGTGAAGGGAGGGTTTGGGCAAGCTCCCACTATAGAGTTTCCGAAAATCAAACCATCCAACAAGCTGATTTCAAAAATCCTGATACAAGGTAACGGCCCGAAAGTAACCAAGGGAAGCCTGCTGATAGCCAACTACACAGGACAGATTTGGGGTGGCAAGGTTTTTGATAGTTCCTTTTCCCGTCACGTGGCATCCAGCTTTACAATAGGCGTAGGCCAGGTTATTCCAGGTTGGGACAAGACACTTGTCGGGCTGAAAGTAGGGACCAGAGTTTTATTGGTCATACCACCCAAGTATGGCTACGGCCCCAAAGGCCAGCCCTCCGCCGGCATCACCGGCAAAGATACTCTCGTATTTGTCGTCGATATCATAGGTTTTGACCAGAACGGTGTACATGCAAGCGGGAAAGTAAGCTATTTGACAACCGAAGTAGATGGAGTAAAAGTTACAGGCCCGGTTTCAAAAGCCCCGGCAATAACTTTCTTAAAGGGAAGCAAGCCTCCAAAGACGCTCAGTATTACCATGATCGACCGTGGCAGCGGCCCCAAAATAAAGCCCGGACTCGTCGTTATGGAATTTGTCGCCGTTCCATGGGGAACAACACAACGACAGTCGAGTTGGCTCAAAGGACAGTTGCCGCTCGGGGCAAATGTCGGTGTACCGGGTCAGACTAACGAGTTTGGACCGATCGTAGGCCTGCCTCTCGGCTCCCGCGTCTTGCTGCAGTCTCCAAAAACAGGCACCGCTCCGGCTTTTGCTGTTGTTCTTGATTTGGTAAGTCAGCCAAAGGGCGCTTATTACAACTAAGCTACCGCCTTTGTGCACAGTATAAAACAGTAAGTATGCCGGGTCGCTACTATATACAGCGCCCGGCATATTGTTTTTTAAATTTAAACACAGATGAAGCGTCGATCGTAAAAGATTATTTCGCCAGAGTGTCTATGAATCCGGCCACCGCATTTGCCGCTTCTTGATGCCGATTTTTTAAACCGTGGTTTCCTTTTGGTATGAAGACGAGTTTGGTCGGCCCATTGATAGTTCTTATAGCCGTTTCCAATTCCTCCGGAGTCGCAAAAGCATCTCTGTCTCCGGATACAAAAAGACAGGGTACGGAGATATTCGGAAAGTGTTCCGAGCGTTTCTGCTCAGGTTTCCCCGGGGCATGCAGAGGATAGCTGATCGATATGAGCCCCGCTGTTTTCAGTCCGCCCGCCACGGCCAAGGAAGCCATGCGTCCTCCCATGGACCTTCCTCCCACGGCTATAGATTCAAGAGGTACGCCAAGTTCTAAAGCAAATTGTTTACTTGCCTGGCAAATCGTATCAACCAGCACCGGTGTTTTATCAGGTATTTTCTTCCCGGCAATCATATAAGGGAAATCAACGCGCAAGACCCTGATCTTGTCTTGCAGCACCTCCTCTACGGCCACTAAGCCCTCATGGTCTTTATTGGCTCCGGCTCCCGGGGCTAATAATAATCCGGCAATTCGTATCATTTTACTTTCCTGCTTTGCAAATAGGTGTTGAGAAGTGAGATTATGGTTTAAGTTATATTACAAGCATTTGTGGATTTGGAAATATTATGCGCTTTCGCACCCCGTTTTATAAGCTTTATGAGTCAAGGATTATACGTCATATAGATCCGGAAAGCCTACCTGTCCATATAGGCGTCATTCTGGATGGGCACAGACGGTTTGCCAAAGCAGAGGGTTTTGACGATTACTCCAGAAGTTATGAAGTCGGCATGTCTAAATTAAAAGACTTTCTACGCTGGTCAAGGCAAATACATATTCCCGCTGTTACCGTCTGGGTGTTGTCAACCGATAATCTCAACAGACCGCTTTCCGAACTGACTCCTTACTTTA
>JAJZMK010000050.1:0-2110 GCA_021798275.1 Actinomycetes bacterium
CTACCGAGGAATCATCATATTTACCATTTTCTTTAATTTTACATATGTTACTTGCAATTATTATATCTCCGGGACGCAATTTAGTATCACATCCACCGGCAATTCCCATTATAACCAGATTAGCTGATTTAGGTACCGTCTCTGAATAGGTATCGGCAAACTTGATAGACTTGTTCCTGCCCATGCCGACCTTTTCAAGCATTTTGCTCGATTTCTTTATAGCCATAGCTTCTATGGTAAGCGGTGCCAGAAATATTAGTTCACCGGTATGTAATTTATTAATATAGGAAGCACAGTCACCGATCTTTTCTTGCAGAAAATCTATATCGGTAGATATTCTTTTATTCTCTAATGTAGATAATTTATCATCTTTTACCATATTATTCATGTCACCTACTCTTTCGAGCGACTTTAGTCGGTTCCAAAGCGTAAGTCAGAGTGTCTTGTTGCTTGAGAGTTTTATCTATGCTCCTCTTTACAACCAGGTCCCCGCCGGTTTCATCGGATAAAGGCGGTATGATTCCAAGCATATTGCACCATCTGCCTAACGCACATATGGGAAAAAGAAGTCTATACAAGTGGTAATTAATATAAAAGTCTCCGGGGAAGCCGGTTCCCGTATAGTAGAGCTCATCCCAAGTCCCACTTGGCAATTGTGTTTTGGTCAAATAAAGAAGGCCGCGCTTGGCAGATTCGCTGTAGTGTTCTCCGGCCGATATCAGACCTATCAAAGCCCAAGCCGTTTGAGACGGGGTAGATTCTCCTTGACCGGACAAGGATTTGTCGTCGTAAGATCTGATGTCTTCGCCCCAACCGCCGTCTTCGTTTTGTTTGGACTTGAGATAAGCGACAGCTCTTTTGATGGGCTCTTCTTTCGGAGAGATGCCGGATTCGATAAGTGCCGGAATGGCGGCTCCCGTTCCATAAATATAATTAACGCCCCATCTGCCGTAAAAGGAACCGTCTTCTTCCTGATTGTCAAGGAGCCAATTTACTCCCCTTTGAATTGAGGAGGCATCAGCTGTCTTTTCATGGGAAAGCATTTCTATCATATGTGCCGTTACGTCGGCAGAAGGGGGGTCTATAACGGCTCCGAAGTCACAGAAAGGAAGTTGATATAAAATATCTTTCTGGTTATCGGCATCAAAGGCCCCCCAGGCCCCCTCTTCGGAGCAAAGTCCGTGCGACCAAGCTATGGCCCGCCTTACGGCATTTTCCAGAAGCTTTTGTTCTGCTTCCGTGGCAAGATCAACTCTCCGCAAAGCCAGAACAACTTCGGCCGTGTCGTCAACGTCGGGATAGTTGTCATTTTCAAATTCAAAGGCCCATCCACCTGGTGCCGTATCAGCTCTTCTGACAGACCAATCTCCCCGGGTCGTGACTTCCTGGCTGAGTAACCACGAAGCGGCTGATTGTAGCTGGGGGTGATTGCGCGGGACACCGGCGTCGTTTAGGGCAATTACGCTGAGGGCCGTATCCCATACCGGAGATTGGCAGGCTTCCATGCGTCGCAAGTCACCTTCATGTATGGTAAAACCTTCCAACCCTTCAAATGCTTTAGAAATAATGGGATGATTTAGTGAATAGCCTCTAAGTCGTAGAGCGAGGATCGAGTATACCCAAGGAGGTTGAATGCCTCCCCAACCGCCGTCTGCCTCTTGGCGCCTGATGACCCATCTCTCCGCTTTCCTTAAAGCGTATTCCCTGACGGTTTTGCGCCATAGGGGCTTACGCATATGTTTTTCCAGGCGTCTCAACCATAGATCCAACAGAGAAAAGCGCTCAGCCCAGTTTCTGATCCCGACCGGAGGGTGTTCCGGCATTTTGTAAGTTCTGATTTCTTCTATGTCTATGGAAACGGGCTTTACGGGTCTGTATGCGCTCACCATTGACAGAGCGACTACGGTTTGGCGGGCCCAGCAGCCAAAATCATAGATACTGAGAGGCATAAATGAGGGAAGCAACATGATCTCTACCGGCAATGTGGGCAGATCGTCCCACTTCCATAAGCCGAAAAGGGCTAACCAGATCTGAGTAAATACTCTGGCGTTTTCCAGTCCTCCCTGCTCGAAGATCCATGATGAGGCTTTTTGCATATGAGGCTCATCAA
>JAJZMK010000050.1:2120-3618 GCA_021798275.1 Actinomycetes bacterium
GTAATAATTGGCCCAAGTTCCGTCTGGGCGTTGCTGCTTTCTGATCCATCGGGCGGTAGCTTCGTTATCTTCTTTTGTAGATACACCAAGGTAAGTGCGGAGAAAAATATCTTCGGCTTCTATGGAGACATTTGTCTCCAATTCGCCTCTCCAATATCCTTTGTCGTATTGGAGAGATAAAAGATGATTTCTGGCAGCCGAAAGAGTATTTTGAATATCAAGAAGTTCTTTTTCGGAAAAATGAGCGTCACCGTCTATGAGTTCTCCGTCACCAAGTGAAGCAAGTTCCAAATTATCCTCTGTAGATTCACCGGATTTCAAAGCGATGTCATCGGCGGCAGAGGTAGTTGAATTGTCATTTGCGTTATCGTAGTTGTGTGCGGACTTACTCATAGTAATCCCTTGTTAGAATTTTCTGTCTATAACAAAATGTGCAACGTTTATAAGCTCACTTTTTGCATAAGAATCTAAGTTAGCTTTTTCAAGAACGGCAAGAGATGATTCAAAGCGGTGTTTTGCTTCCGTCATGGCAGCCTCTTTCCCTCCGCATTTTTCTATCAGTTCCGCCGCTCTTTCTATTTCAAATTCATTTAACTCTTCTTCCAAAAGTAACTTTGAAAGTTCGTTGGCATGCTTGCTTTTGCTTGTGAGAGCTATGGCAATCGGAAGAGTTTTTTTATGTTGTCTAAGGTCAGAAAAAGTTTGCTTGCCGGTGGTGAGCGGATCGCCCCAGATTCCGAGGATGTCGTCTATGGCCTGAAAAGCCATCCCGAGTTCTATTCCATAGCGCTCCAGCACGGTGATCTGCTTTTCCTCGGCACCGGCCAGAATCGCTCCTATGGAAGACGCACAGCCAAGCAGAGCACCGGTTTTTCCCGCTTCCATGGCCAGACAGCCGGCAACGTCGATTTCGTTGAAGTGCTCAAAAGCCATGTCCAAGGCCTGTCCCGATATCATGGCAGCCGTAGCGTCGGCCAAACATTTGGCGGCCGAGGCCAGATGGGGAATGTCTTTTTCCGTTGGCGGTCTGATACCTATAAGCGTTGGGTCTAAAACGAGTCTCATGGCCAAGGCATTTAAGGCATCTCCCAGGATGATCGCTTGTCCCGTCCCGAATAAAGACCATACAGTCGAACGATGTCTTCTCTCGATATCGTTGTCGATAACGTCATCGTGGATAAGGGAAAAGTCATGTACGAGCTCGATGGCAATTGCCCCGATGATACCTGCTTCAGCGGGTTTCCCAACGGCTTCGGCTGACAGCAGAGCAAGAGCCGGTCGGACACCTTTACCTTGGTCTCCTCCGGTTTCCAGGCCGTTTTCATCTGTCCATCCGAGATGGTAGCTTGCCAGTGGGCGCAGTTCCATGGATAAAGAATCAATTGCCCTGTGGAGACCGGGCTCTATCAATTTACGAGCCCGTGAAAATATCTCCGGAACAGTCGATGTTTCTACCAATTCAATACTCCTTCGCCAATTTGTTCTGAACTTTTTTTAA
>JAJZMK010000081.1 GCA_021798275.1 Actinomycetes bacterium
CAAAAATTTAACAGCTCGTCAATGTTACGAATCTGGATCCAAAATGTTTCCTGTGTCTCGATATAACGCCTCGCTATCGAAATCTATTGATGTAATATCAGTCCATTCAGCAAACCACCATACCGATTACGGCTCACAACATAAGAACTATCCAAAGATCAGTTTCAGAAAGCAAGATCAAAAGTTGACGCTACACCAGAATTATCTATGTGGAGAGCAGCCAGAGACCATGTTGCGGTCAAAGTCCTAATTTGCTTTGGAACAATACGTTACGATAAACATAACATCCAGCCATGTTCACGGTATAGCCAACTATTGTTTAGACATCGATGACCGCGCTGCATCTCGGCACATAGCTAAACACACCGCCACAGAAAATCATCTATAAAGGATCTACCTATGTAAACCGGATGCGGTAATAGGTAAAAGACCTCCGGAGTGTATGTATGTCGCTAAAAAGATGCGAGCATATTTGCGTAGACAACATAGCCAGGAGATTATAGGTGATAGCAGACACTCATATAGCGGCCGACCATAAGAGATATCAAAGGATGTAGCGAAAACGGCAGTAGCTTCTTAACAGTAGCTTTCACAAAGAGAGTGCGGGGATCTCTCCTATTTATAATTTTTTATGTCATTAAAATCTTATGTGGATAAAAAAATCCCTTAACTATTGATTAGCTCTGGAAATAGCTTTAGCTATAGGAATTGCTTGAAAAGAGATACCAGAGCCAGCTTCCTATGAGAGATTTCGTCTTTTTGAAAACTTTCCATCTCGGCAAAAGTCATTTGAAACCCTTCAGGCCTAAAAACCGGATCGTAACCAAAACCATTATTGCCAAGCGGCGATTTCACAATTTCTCCTTTGATCTCGCCTTTGGCTATAAACTCAGTTTCAGAATCGACGTGCAGAACCATGACTGTTACGAATTTAGCACCTCTGTTTGGATGATCGCCAAGCTCAACAAGAAGCTTTTGTAAGTTATCGGCATCGCTTGCATGCTCTCCGGCGTAAGAAGAAGATCTAACCCCCGGTTGCCCACCAAGAGCATCGACAGAAATCCCCGAATCATCGGCAAGTGCGGGCAAGCCTGTCGCTTTTGCGATAGTGGAGGCTTTAATGCGGGCATTGTCTAAAAAAGTGTCACCTGTCTCAGGTATTTCCGGAAGATAATCAGGCCTTGGTAAAAGTTGAGTTTTGACAGCCGAACCCAAAATAGTCTTTAGGATGTGATTTATTTCTTCGGCTTTGTGTCGGTTGGCAGTAGCAAGTACTATTTTATCGGGAAGACGCATCGGGAAACCCTCTCGAGTCATACAATCGACTAATTGGAGATATTTAGAAATGAAAGGTCTTTTGCCTCGGGAGCAGTCGACAACAATTCGGCTTGAGCGTTGATGAGTTGTTCGATGCCCTTTGTGGCGACAGCCAGCATTTCATCAAGCTCTGCTTTACTAAAAGGTGCCCCTTCTGCCGTACCTTGTACTTCCACAAATTTAAAATCTCCCGTCATAACCACGTTTAAGTCTACTTCGGCGTTACTGTCCTCTTGGTAGTCAAGATCAAGAAGGATCTCTTTTCCCACAACCCCTACGGATACAGCCGCGAGCGGTGTTGAAATCGGATGAGCTTTTAGCTTGCCGGCTTGCATCAGCCTGCTACAGGCATCATATAGAGCCACATACGCTCCCGTGATGGAAGCCGTTCTGGTCCCACCATCGGCTTGAAGGACGTCACAGTCCAAAATAATTTGGCGTTCTCCGAGTATCGATAAATCCGTAATTGCTCTTAGGCTTCTGGCTATCAGCCTCTGAATTTCCTGTGTTCTACCTGATTGCTTACCTTTTACCGACTCTCTACCGACTCTTTCTCTGGAAGATCCGGGCAAAAGGGAATACTCTGCCGTAACCCACCCTTTGGCGGTTCCCTTCATCCAACGCGGGACTTCTTCTTGAACAGAGCAGGTACAAAGTACTTTTGTCTTCCCCATCGAAATCAGAACGGAAGAAACAGGCGTTTCCGTGTAATCTCTTTCTAATGTAACTTCTCTTATAGAGGTATTACTTCTTCCGCCGAAACGCTCCATTTAATCCCTTTCGATACACAAAATCCGCCATATTCTCTAGGTCTGCGGTTTCTCGCCTTTCCCTATGGCTCTATGGTGACTTTCTATGATCTGATTAACATCAGATCACAAGAGTTTTATTAAACCGGATCCATTTTAATGGACAAGAGAGAATGTACTTTAGAAAAGTTCACAAAAAATCTTTTTAGCCAAAACTTTCTCGACTAGACAAAACCGCCGCGCAAACAGGTATTTAGGGGAGTCGAGCCGACTCTCGATGGACAATTTCTTTTTTAGTTATTCACCGGTTCGTCAGGCGGTATAGAAAATCACTATACTTGTGCTTTTTAGGCTTTAGAAATATATGGTCTTCTTTGCCCTCTCCACTACGACATCTATGTCGTCAGTCCAGGCTCCCGTTGAGAGATACTTCCATCCCCCGTCCGGAGAAATCAGGACTATCACGCCACTGTCGATCTGTTTTGCGCACTTAATAGCACCCGCCAAAGCTGCACCTGTTGATATACCGGCGAAAATACCTATCTCAGCCAAATTTTTAGACCATTCAATAGAGTCTTTCGGGCCGACCACGGTTTTCCTATCCAACAATTTTTCCCCGCCGAACTCGGTAAAAATGGGGGGTATATAGCCGTCATCTAAATTACGTAAACCGTCTACCATCTCCCCGGAAGGAGGCTCGACTGCCCAAACCTGGATATCGGGGTTTTTCTCTTTCAGATAACTTCCGACTCCTATGAGGGTTCCGCTCGTCCCAAGGCCGGCTATAAAGTGTGTGACCTCAGGACAATCCCGCCAGATTTCCGGCCCCGTACCTACAATATGAGCTTTTGGATTAGCCGGATTAGCATATTGATAGAGAAAAACCCATTCAGGATGTTCCGCCGCCAACTTATTCGCCAATCGCACGGCTCCGTTCGACCCTTCCGAACCGGGAGACTCTATAATCTCGGCACCGTATATCATAAGCAATTGTCTTCTCTCCGGCGAAACGTTACCGGGTAAAACTACTTTTAATTTATACCCTTTTACCTTTGAAACCAATGCCAGACCGATGCCGGTGTTACCCGAAGATGGTTCCAATAACGTGGCGCCTGGTTTTAGAATATTTTGCTCTTCGGCATCTTCTATAAGAGAAAGAGCCACCCGGTCTTTGATAGAACCACCCGGGTTACCACCTTCTAATTTAAGTAAAATTCTGACATTAGAGTTAGGACTGAGTGAGGAAATATCCACCATGGGAGTATTTCCTATCAACTCCAAAACGCTGCCGGCAACAGTCACTTAAACTGACCTCCTAACCGCCCGCTACGGCGGGAAGAATTGAAATAACACTGCCTGATGCAACCTTGGTGTCCAATTTATCCAGGTAACGAACGTCGTCGTCGTCTAAATAGACATTTACGAATTTATGCAAACTCCCGTCGGTGGTGAGGATTTGGCCTTGTAAACCGGGGTATAAAGCCGCCAGAGCTTGCAACACCTCCCCTACCGTGGCTCCGTCAACCTCCACAACGG
>JAJZMK010000144.1 GCA_021798275.1 Actinomycetes bacterium
CGGTAGCGGTCATGATAGTCAATTTCTGGGTGTCATGGCGAAAGCCTGTACCTGCGATAGGAAACCCTTGGGATGGGCATTCTTTGGAGTGGGCTACCACTTCTCCTCCGCCAACCCATAATTTTTATGCTCTGCCTCCCATCAGGTCAGAACGTCCGGTATGGGATCTAAACCATCCCGACCACCCGACTCTTACGCATGAAGATAAGAAACAGGAAAAAGAGAAAGAACTTGTAGCTGTTACTCCGGGCGGAGAGAGCTGATGAAAATAGAAGGAAAGCTCCTCCTGTTTATGGCGGTGTTCGGCGCGATTATAGCCGCTATTTATTGGTTTACAGGTTACGAAGACGGCGGGACAGTCATGCTCATAGGCACGGCACTCCTTGGCCTTATGCCGGGAAGCTACTACTTGTGGTGGTCAAAGCGGATGAAGCCAAGGCCCGAAGACGACCCAAATGCGACCATCGAGGCCGCTTCCGGCGTGGTGGGGGCTTTCCCTCATTCCAGCATCTGGCCTTTTGTTTTCGGTCTCGCGGCAGCCATGGTAGGGCTTGCCCTGGTTTTTGGAGTTTGGACGGCTGTTTTTGGGATAGTGCTCGGCATAGCGGCCGTGTTGGGCATCATCTCGGAAAGCCGCCGGGGCGGTAACATCTAAGCTGGTATATCATACGTCGAGCCGACGCGTAAGCTGACTAAAAGTACTCTCGTCGGATTTGATCTTGTGCACTCAAAACTTTTTTCGCGAACTGACTTACCAATGACTTAGCTGAGGATATATAATTAGATATCCTATTTTCATGTGGCCGTTAAGGTGGAAGGCAGTAGCAAAGCGTTGATAAGTAAAATTAAATCCCTTCTAAAGACTGATATGTTTGCCAGAGTTTGGAAATATGCCAGTGTATCGGTTTTTTCAACCCTTCTGACTCTGGCACTCGTAACTTTTTTCTTCGGACTCTTGAAAATGAGTTCCATCGATGCAACGGTACTGGCTAACCTTATTTCCACCATTCCCGCTTATTACCTGACCAGGAACTGGGCATGGGGAAAATCAGGCCGTTCTCACTTTTGGAAAGAAGTGGCACCTTTTTGGATAATAGCTCTTATCAGTACGGTTCTGGCTGCCGCTGCTGCAGATGGGGCCGATAGAGTGGCAAAGCACTTTACTCATTCTCATTCCTTGGAGACCATTTGCGTTGCCGGCGCCAACCTCCTTACTTACGGGATTATTTGGTTGGTTAAGTTTTTTGTCTTCAACAACGTTCTATTTGCCACTAAGTCTTCTTCGACAGATGCTAAAGATAACTCAATATCAGAGGCAGCCGAGGTGAATAGCTAGAGTCTAGGACTGTTTGCTGAACTCGGGCGGCCTTAATTTCTTAGTTGATTTTCTCAATTGTCTGAGGCAATCGTTCGCAGTGACGCCAGTTGATCTTGATTGCCGATTACCACCATTACGTCTCCGGGCATCAATTGTGATTCGGGAGGAGGGTTGGTTATAAATTCGCCTTCCTTGTGACGAAGACCCAATACTAATGTACCTGTCATGGCGTGAATTCTGGCACTGCGCAGACTTTCACCTATAAGGGTAGATCCTTCCGGAATGTCAATTTGCTCCAGACGAAATTCCAGACTTCCGTCATGCATGACGAAATCAAGGAATTCGGCAACTTGGGGCTGGAGGGCCAAAGAAGCCATCTTTATACCACCTAAGTCTTGTGGATTGACAATACGGTCGGCTCCGGCTTGGCGCAATTTGGTAACGGCACTTTGGGTTGCGGTACGCGAAACTATAAAAATATCAGGAGATAAAGAACGGGCGGTCAAAGTCACGTATAAGTTATCGGCGTCTGCATAAAGGGCGGTAATCAATACCTTAGCTCTTTTTATCCCGGCCTGTAAAAGTACCTCTTCCTCGGTGGCATCCCCACATATGGCGAGACCTTTTACCAGGGCGATTCTTTCCGGAGAGTTGTCGATCACGACTATGTCCATATTGCTTTTGGCCAGGTGCTGGGCGATCGAATTGCCAACCCTTCCCCATCCGCACAATATGACGTGATCTTTTACGGATGCCAGCTGATGCTCCATTTTTTTCCTTCCGAATTGTTCGCTAAGGTAACCCTCAACCAGTGTCTCTATGATGATGCTAAAGGTAAAAGCGGCCGTCCCGACTCCACCCAAGATAAGAAAAATAGTAAATATTTTTTCCCCGGAGGAAAATCTATGAACTTCGCCAAAGCCAACCGTCGAGATGGTTATGACTGTTTGAAACAAGGCGTCAAGTGGCGTATAGCCGAAAGCCATATATCCGAATTCGCCTATAAGTAGCATAATTAGCAGAGTAGATAAGCCAAACATCAAGCGTTTACCGAAACGAGACGTGGTCTCTTTCTGGAGCGAGATTCCGAGCTTACTTCTGATCGTCACTTCAGCTTCCTTTGATAATTTCGGTAAAGTTATCTATTTCTCGATAAATCTTTGTTGAAAAAATATGTCTCAGATTTAATTACGGCACGTACAGCCAATTCTTATTCAGTTTTGTCATAGTACATCTGTTTATGACATGGAGGCCACAGGTGCATGACACACCTCCAGGCGATATTAGTAGGAGCAGCTGAAAAGTTTAAATATCACCTACTTCTCGGTTAGGCATTTATTATCTTATTATCTATTCTTTTTATATATAGGTAGTGAGTCCAGGCTCTAAGTCGCCAGAAACGGATCATGTACATAACCGGCCGGTAGTACATAAAGATAACTCGACGCTTTAGAAAATCAAGCTGCTTACTGGGTTCGCTAAAAGTAGCGATTATCTCTCGACCGCTTTTCATGAGGATTTTATCCATTTTAATAAAATCCTGCAATAAATTACCAGTCTCCTTATCTTCTCGAAGCTTTGTTAAAACAAGTATAAGATCGTGATTTATATGGGCATTAGCACCTAGTAATAGCAAAATAAAGTTTGGAGTAGCTTTTTTCTGAGCAGCTTTATTTAAAGTATCCCAGGCCTTTGGAAGCTCTATATCATCTTTGGTCTGGTTAACTACCTGGAAGTAATAGCAAGCAAAGCTAATAGTCAATTCTTCTATAAATTTTGGGTTATCAAAATAACCTTCTTTGGATGCTTTTTGAATATTAGACGTGACAACCAAGTAGGCATTATGAAAGATAAGCAATTGCCGCATCTCGTTCTTGGTTAAAACGTACTTGAGTCGCTCTAGTTCTTTAGTAATGGTTTCCAGTGAAGTTATTTTATCAATATCTAAAAGATTACTAGATGTGAGCATACAAGCATCATATCAATGACTGATAATAATAGCTAGACAGCTAAATAGAAGTTGCAATAAATTATTATAGTTATTTATATAGCTATATGCCGGGATCAATCTACGGCTATCACTACAAAGAGATCTTATAGACGAATACTCTTTTGTTACTAAGGAAAAGCTCCTCTGGCAGTATTATGGCAAGTAGTTTAAGATAATAAAAATAAGCATTACTTTAGTCTTTGCTATAAATTTTTTATAAAGTATTCATAGTAACAAAAAGCATAGAAATTAATGCACTACTTATGCAGATAAAACTTATT
>JAJZMK010000143.1 GCA_021798275.1 Actinomycetes bacterium
CTTCTTCACTACAAATGGGAACTTCTGTAACGTTGTGATGATGACCTGCGCGTTCAGGGACTGCAGCGCCTCTGCGAGCTGCGTGGAGTTCTTGTCAATCTTCTGCACCACACCGGGAGTGTGGTCGAACTGGAAGATGGTGTCTTGAAGCTGTTTGTCAAGCGCTCGTCGGTCGGTAATGACGATCACCTTGGAGAAGAGTTTCTTATTGTTGGCGTCGTGCAAACTCGAGAGACGGTAGGTCAGCCATGCAATCGTGTTGGTCTTACCAGACCCCGGAGAGTGCTCAAAGAGATAGGAGGTGCCGGGGCCTTTGACTAACACATCGGCGAGCGTCTTTCGCACTGCGTCAAGTGGGTGGTAGCGAGGGAAGATCACTCGCTTCTTGGTTGTCCCGTCACCCTTCTCCACATGGATGAACTTCGCCAGAATATCGAGCCAGGAATCTCGCTGCCAGACCTCTTCAAAGAGGTACGAGGTCGAGTAGTGTGCGGCATCTTTCGGAGGTGGGTTCCCCGCACCACCATCGGGACCCCCTTGGTTGAAAGGAAGAAACTCGGTCTGTGGTCCTGCCAGCTGAGTGGTAAGGAACACGACATCGGTGTCGAGGGCAAAGTGAACTACGGCACGCTTTGAGAGCAGTGGATCTCGTGGGTCTCGATCTTTTCGGTACTGCGCTTTTGCATCCGAGGCGCTCTGTCCAGTGAGGGCATTTTTGATCTCAGCGGTTGCGGTAGGAATTCCATTTACAAAGAGCGTGAGATCTAGGGTGTTGTGGTTCTTTGTGGAGTATGGGAGTTGGCGAGTGACAACGCAGCGATTTGCTTCGTAGCTTGCGACGAGTTCTGGAGTGAGACTGTGTGCAGGGCGAAAGAATGCGAGCGAGAATTGGACCCCGAGGTCGGAGATCCCTCGGCGAAGAACATCAATGGTGCCTCGTCGATTGATCTCATCCACGAGGCGGGTGAGGAACTTCGTCCTCGTTGCAGTTTCATCTCCACCTCGTCGGTCACGTAGATTCTTCCAGGCTTGGGCTTGAGTGTTGGCGATGAAGGTAAAGAGCTGAACGGGATCGAGCGCAACGCTTCCGTCGTAGTCACTTGGTGAGCCTTTGATCCAGCCATTTGCAAGAAGGACGGATTCAATCGCTTCTTCAAATGCGAACTCGGTGTGATTACCGGGCATTTATGCCACCTCTCTAGCTTCTTGGATCTTGCCGGTGACGGCTTCGGTGATGAGTGATTGACGTTTCTCGCCGAGTAGACCAATCTGTTGCTTGGTGAGCTCTTTGAGCTTGTCTATCTTGGCGGTCTCTATATCGAGATAGGCAGCGATGGCTTGTTGTTCGGGGAGGGGCGGGAGAGGTAAGATAATTTCTCCATACTTTTCACCATTGAAATTGCTTATGGTCGATTGGACTGCAGCAGAGTGGATCTGCGCCAAGAAAAATGCAGTCTGCGCACAGGCCTCGATGAATCGTGAACTATTCAATTGAGAAACTACAAACCTAACAAGATAGGCAGCAAAAGTATGAGGGGTATCTACCTCAGGAAATCTAAGACATCGCCCTAGCGTCCCACTGCGGGAGAACAAAAGATCTCCGGGATTCAGCAGCATTCCGACTGTTTCGTGCGGGTCTAAGTAAACAGCGTCAGTTTCATCCTTCAGAAGTCCCGATTCTGTAATATCGGACGTTCGAATAAGCCGGACGCCCGATACCGAATACTCGTTTCGGGTGGCGTTAAGTCCGTAATTTGCTGACAGCGTGCACGCCCGTTTTAGTGCGGACACTTTCCATCCCTCGGGTATCTCCCCAATCCACTCAACCCCGGAGTCTTTCATTGGAGCTTCTAGGTTGAGTCCCTTGGTAACAGCGTGGGAGATGAGAGAAGCACGGCGCTCGTCCAGTAGCTCGATGAGGCGCTGCTTCTTTGCGACTAAATCGTCGATCTTGGCGGTCTCTTTGTCGAGGTAGGCGGCGATGGCTTGTTGTTCGGGGAGGGGTGGGAGAAGCACTGCCAGCTCCGCAATCGACTCCTGCCTGAGCCCAAATCGAGTTACCCCGGTTGCCGCTATGCACATTTGTTCTTTCACGAAAAGAGCTTGAATCTGCCAACCTAGATACTCCGCTCGCATCCTGTTGGGTTGGGCACGCAGAATCGCCAAGTGATAACCGAGCACGACGTTTTCCAGCTCATCTGCCACTAAGGACGACACGCCAATATCTTCGGCAGTTTCCGAATCTTTGGTAACTAGAACGTCTCCCATCTGAATACCGAATTGTCGTATCTGACCAACAGAAGCAGTCGCCCTCATGAAATCGGTGCCAGCAGAAATCCGATCCTGATAATAGACGTCGGTATAGTTGCAAAGGAGAACCGGAATCTCGGTCTCAACAGATTTCTTGTCAACATTGCTTACACGAACTGTCGCGATGTTCTTCAGTCGTGCCAACTCCCAGCCCTCGGGAATCTCTCCAATCCACTCCACCCCAGAGTCCTTCATTGGTAAGGGCACAAGCGAACTATGTTCGCTCATTTCGATACCTCCTCTCCTGTAAGCGCTGGCGCTGGCAGCCCGAACCCCAAAAATGTCGGTGGCATCGAGGAGAGCTCGCCGTTTTCGCGAACGACTCGGAAGTCGACTAAGGTCTGGTATTTTTCCTCAATTAGAAGCCCTTGATAGATGAATTTCGTGTCTATGAGCGTGCCCGCAGAGGTGCCCCAGCCATTCATTAGTCGTTCCCAGAGAGATTGCCCCTCTTTGTACAGCCTCGCCACAAAAAAGGTACTTTCAGACGGAGGTATGACCTTTTGTTGCGGATTGAGCTTGTGTGAGATTGGAGTAGAGAGGACATCTGAAAGCAGAGAACATCCAAGTTGACCACCCAAGGCGTCGTCTTCTACAGACACTACGTTGCTATCGACCACCGCTGATCCCGAACCGATATTCCTCATTTCGATGAGCACCCACACCGAGCTATCGTCATTGCCGCCTTTAACGATCTGAGATCCGCGCCATGACGGGTCCCACTCACGCTCGCTTCCGAATTTATCTCTTAGTTTGTATGTTGTACCGAAAGGCAGAGGCGCTTCTGTCGTCGCATTCAGTCGCTCACTTATTGCAACAGGGACGAGTATCGGAATTGCGTTCATCATGATGGAGGCGCGCGTGAGAGACGCTTGCTCTTGAACAGCACGAGTCTGAGAATCGAGCAGTGCGAGTTCTCTGTTTACTTGTAGTAATGCTTTCTCACCATTTTGAGATGCTTTGAGAGAAGCAACCGCTGATTTTCGAGTCTCCCACGCCATCCAACCCGTTACTAGGGCTAAAAAGGCGGTTACCACCGCCGCTAGTGCCGTCCAGTTCACCTCGAGCCACCCTCCATCAGCTTCAGTATTTCCTTCTCAAGCGCATGAAGCTCAGCATCAATCACCGCTACGGGGCGTGGGGGTACATACTTGTAGAACTGCCGTGTGAGTGGAATCTCATATCCCACTTTGGTCTTGGTGTGATCTACCCAAGCGTCAGGAACCCATGGCAGCACTTCTCGTTTCACGTATTCCGAGACGCTCTCTCGGTAGTCAGCGGTTGACAAGCGCTCTGAGACATCTTCTTCCCAGTGCACTTGTCTCATGGGAAGCGGAATGTTCTCATTATCTCGTAGATCTGGGTCGGGCTTCGCCTTACCCTTGGAATCAGTCTGAAGCACGCCTTCAGGATCAGCCACCCCCGAGAGCTTGACGAGTTCTCTGATGATCTCCATCGGCACCCCGCCACCGTGGTTGACGGCTAACGCAGATACCATCTCATCCGGCGAGTCCCACGTCGTCCCCCAGAACCCTCTCAACTTGCCGTCTTCTCCGTAGATCTCCTGAGCGGTAAAGCTCCATCCCTTATCTACCTGTGCCTTCCAGGGCTTTGATTTCTCAAGAGCAGCAAGACCCTCCTCGGTGATCCTCCACTTGAGGCGCAGCGGTCGTTCGACGGTAATGCGTTGGTAGCCAAAGAATTCATTGGCAAAGATCTTGGAGAACTCACCTTCTTGGAAATCGCTGTAGATGCGCGTGACCTCAGCGAGGTTGTCCTCAGACATCTCCTTTCGCTTCTCCCCGAGACTCTTTCGCATCTTCGAGTAGTACTCCCGAGCATCAATGAGCTGTACTTTCCCAGCACGCTCAGGCGGCTTTCTGTTGGTGACAATCCAGATGTAGATAGAGATTCCCGTGTTGTAGAACAGTTGATCTGGCAGTGCTACCACTGCGTCAAGCCAATCGTTTTCAATGATCCAGCGTCGGATCTCGCTCTCCCCGGACCCTGCAGCTCCGGTGAAGAGCGGCGAACCGTTGAAGACGATTGCAATACGAGAGCCGCCTTCGCTGGCGGGTTTCATCTTGGAGATCATGTGTTGCAAGAACAGAAAGCTGCCGTCATTGATACGTGGTAGTCCAGCTCCGAAGCGACCCGCAAACCCCTTTGTTTGCGCCTCAGTCTTCACAACCGATTCAGCGGCCCGCCACTCTACACCAAAAGGCGGATTCGACAACAGGTAGTCAAAGTGGGCACCCTCAGTGCCATCTACGGTGAGCGAATTGCCGAAGTGGATATTGGAGGGATCTTGCCCTTTGATCATCATGTCAGAACGACAGACCGCATACGTCTCGGCGTTAAGTTCTTGGCCAAAGACGACTAGAGACGCTTGTGGGTTGAGTTCTCGCAAGTACTCCTCAGCAACAGAGAGCATGCCCCCGGTGCCACAGGCAGGGTCATAGACCGTGCGAACCGTGCCAGGAGTTGTGAGAGCCTGGTCATCTGTAACAAAAAGGAGATTCACCATCAGGCGGATCACTTCTCGTGGGGTGAAGTGCTCTCCTGCGGTTTCGTTAGAGAGTTCGGAGAATTTACGAATGAGTTCTTCGTAGATGTAACCCATCTCGTGATTGGACACCACATCGGGGTGGAGATCGATTTCGCTGAAGCGAGCGATGACCTGATAGAGTAAGCCCGCATTAGACATCGTGGTGATCTCGGTGTCGAAGGAAAATTTCTCAATAACCTCTGCTGCCCCAGGGGAGAACGCAGCGATGTAGGAGCGGAGGTTGCCTGCTAGGTGCTCGGGGTCATCGAGTAGCTGAGTGAAGCCAAGAGGGGACGTGTTGTAGAAGCTCTGTCCAGCAGCTTTACAGAGCAACGGTTCGAGGTTGAAGATGGTTCCCGAGGATCGAGCGAGTTCTGCCTGTACGGCGTCCTTCGTCGGCTCCAGAGCTGCATCCAATCGTCGGATAACGACGAGGGGAAGAATGACCTTGCCGTACTGAGACTGTTTGTAGGTGCCGCGCAGGAGGTCCGCAACCGACCAGATGAACCCGACTCTGTCAGAGTGGTTATTCATGGTGACCTCCGTCAAATCGTAGATACAAGCAGGAATGATTTCGTAGAACTTTTCCCATTATTGGGCCACTCCTGAGTTTTTCTCTGTTGATCTTATCGACCACAGGTGATGATCTTTGGACTCGCTATCCAATACCTGGGACAGATCAGCAATGCTTGATCCGAAATATTGAATAGTGGTGGTAGTGCCGCTCCTACGCATGGTCGTAATCACGAGGCCGAGAAGGCCACTTGAGGGGGTGTCGCCAGTTGCCGCAGGCCAGGACATGTTCCGAATGGTCATTGACCTGGTGATTTGGGCATCCGCTGAGTAGAGCAGTTTGGCTCGTAGTACTTCAAAGCTGTAGCCTCGACCATTGCGGTTTATGCCTTTTATTAATGCGTTAACGGATTCGGTATACGCATTGGTATAGGGGTGGGTGAAGTGGACGAATATTTCCTTGTTCCAGTTCGACATCGCTGTGACGAGTGGTTTGAAGCTAGCAAGGTCTTCCTCGTTTAGACCGGCGAGCCAATCCCCGTATGCCTGTTTTGCGCTATGCACCGTGTCCATCTCGTAGATGTCGAAGAACGCTTCCTTCGCACGATACGCACTCGCAAGACGAGGGTACTCAAGAAGGATTTGGTTCAAGCTAGCTACTTGTTTCGGGGTCAGGTTGCTCTTTCGTCTCAGAAGAAGGAAGCGGTCATTCTTCAATTTGACGCGTGAAGATCGATCTAGCTCAAGTCTGATTTTTTTACGCACGCTCTCCATGGCTTGAGAGGCCATACGCACAACATGGAATTTATCAATGACGATGGTAGCTTGAGGCAGGTACTCGTGAACGCTATCTCGGTATGGTCGCCACATGTCCATAGTGACGACTCTTACCCGATTTCGATTCGGCAGTTGTGAGAGGTAGGCATCTAGGGATTGTCGATCCCGCTTCGGAAGTACCTCGAAGACTGTATTCTCGCCGACATTCGTAAGAACCAATCGAAAGATCCTCTCAGTGTGAACCTCATCGATACCTAAGATTTCTGGAGTTTCGAAATGTTGGTTCGCTCTCAACACAGCTATGTGGTCTTCCATGATGTTGCGTATCGTGCCCTCATCTACCCCTACCTCCTGAGCAAGTTCGCCAAATGTTCGCCTCAGCCCTTGTCCCTCGATGTATTTCTTGAGCCGGATCGTGATTGATCTTCGCGCGTCAAATTCTTCCATGGGAAGGAAGAAACCTTTACCGCAGTCTCGGCATCGGTAACGTTGGCGATCAACCTCGATCAACACTCTCTTCGTTCTGACTGGAAGATCTATGAATTTCCTGGAGATGGTTCCATGCCGATAGACCAACACCGATTGACAGCGAGGGCAGTGAGTAGAGCTCACCACTTCAGAGGCACGGACCAAAACGATGTTATCAACTACCTCACACGCTGTTTCCACTACCTCGCTGAGAGCGAGAGGAATGGTGATTAGGGGAACGTCAGGTGGAGTCATTTCCCAAGCGTACTTCGAGGCTGTTACACACAATATTCCGTTGTGTAGGTCGGTCGACAGATATCCCGCCCGTAGACATACACACTAAATTCCGGATACCCAAAATTTCAATCGTCACCACTCTGTGGACCCTAACATGGTTTCGTCTTTCGATATAGCAAACTTCATATCCTAAACAGCAAATACGCAAGCCGCTCTTGATATCACCATATCCGACTGACAATAGTTAAGTTTGCTAAATGTCATCTAAAACTTTACAAGCTTATTGTAAGCGATGATTGATTATCAGTTATTCTGCTGAAAATCCAACCAAGTGGCCGCCAGCCCATCCTCGAGTCCGTATGCCACCTCAAATCCCAAAGACCTTGCTTTGCTGGTGTCTACTATCACGGCAGGCATTTCACCGGCTTTAGCTTCCACGTGATCCATCTTGATCGAAACCCCGGTGGCCTGGCAAGTTAAATCATACAGTTCATTCATGGATACCGACCTGCCGAGCCCTATTGTCAAGGTATTTGAGGCATCAAGAGACAACCCGAGTTCTATGGACGAGACGGCATCCAGGACATAAAGATAATCCCGAATCTGATTTCCGTCACCATATATCTGTATGCCCGTACCGGCCAGTGCGGCTTTCATCATCCTGGCAACCACGGAATCTTTGGCCTGCATTCCGATCCCGTAAATATTGGTAAAACGCAACGCACAAGTCAGCATCTGGTAACTTGCCGAATAGGCCGACATCAGCATCTCCCCCGCTGCCTTGGTTGCCCCATAAGGAGTAAGGGGCATGAGAGGTATGCTTTCATTGATAATTTGACTGCCAACATTTCCCACAACCGCATTGGAAGACGCCAAGACGAATCGACTTGCCCCTATCTCCCGACAGCGCTCCAAAAGATAATGGGTGGCCAGAACATTGGTATTAAAAACACCTTCCGGGTCGTTGACCGACTGTAGCACGGACGTTATGGCGGCCAGATGAACTACGGCGTCAAACCCCGGCGTCAAGGCTTTCAGAACTGTTTCCCTATTGCGCAAATCTCCGACGACACATGCGACTTCCGGATCGGGAAATGGTTTTAAGTCAACGACTTGGACCTCGTCGCCTCTTTCCAACAGTCGCTTGACGAGATGCTTTCCTATGAATCCGGAACCGCCAGTTACCAATACTTTCATGATGCTCTCCTAAAATGTAGCCGGTTGTCGTGTTGTCAATGCGAAGCTATAGTCAAATCTGGCCAGCAGGCCATATTTATATCTAAATAAAAATTTATGTACAAATTCATTGCGTCTTTATAGTATCAAATCTAATTTTATAAAAAACCTGTACCTATAAAGATTTAGATGTTTACCCGGATCGCCATCTAGCTCCAAAGCAACATAACCTTTCAAAGTCTCGCTGAATATCTCTTAGCGGACTGGGAAAACTCCTATATCTTTTCTCCACTCCAAAGGGCCGCTAAATACAGATGAGATGGCTTTCTCCACACGCAATTTTGCCGATTCCAACTCATCGTCTATCGCCGCAAAAGAAACGGCCCTTGAGTTTCCCACCGTTTTATAAGAGTTTTTACTCACTCTTTCGGCAGCGGAAAACAATACGTTGACCTCCATCTCCAAGGCAGCGTCGACATCAATTGTAAATTCTTTGGGTTCGACAGATTTGCCGTAAGCATATTCGGGGGCAACCAGATAGATGACCATTGACGATTTATCGGCCAGCTTGATATCGTTTTTGGTCAACTCTCGATTTGCCATTGACAGTAAAACTTCCGTCAGATCGGAATCAAATAATGACATGATATTGATGGCCTCCGGATCACCAAAGCGGGAGTTGAACTCTATGACTTTCGGGCCTTTGGCTGTCGCAAAAAAACCGGCATTCATGCATCCGGAGAAGTGTCTATCATGCTTGGCCAGATAATCTATTGCCGCATATGTTATCTCACAGGCCTGATCGTAAACATCTTTGGTCAGGAATGGGAAAAGTCCGTTCTTTTGACTACATGAGCCCATTCCACCTGTTCCCGGACCTTTATCCCCTTCAAACCTGTAGGGGTAATCATACGTGGCGGGCGGGAAAAAGACCGTCTTACCGTCTGTCATGGCTTGGATGGTAAACTCTGGAGAGTCAATTCGCTCTTCGATGATCACACCGCCGTCACGGGGTGCGTCGTGCAATAGGCTCAAAGCGTATTCTTTGGCTTCTTTTAAATCAGCCAGATGGGGACCTACGACCTTTACCCCTTTACCGCCCGTAAGGCCCAAAGGTTTTACGACCACATAACCGTCGCTCCCGATTTCGGATACGGCATCGTCTAGTTCGGATGGGTCAAGCACAAGACGATATCTTGGATTTGCCTCCGGCGATATCTCCTCGATGACTTTTCGCGAAAATGACTTATTCCATTCTATTTCCGCTCCCGCCTTTGTGGGGCCGACAACTTTTATTCCACCGGCGACTAAAGAGTCCACAACCCCGTTGGCCAACGGATCGTCACTTGATACAAGAACGATATCGACCTCGTTGGCAAGCGCAAAATCGGTCACCGCTTTACCGTCACAAACGTTGCCCAGAGCGGTTTTCCCCCCTGTTTTCTCCGCTAAATCAAGTAAAGTGGGGTTAGCATGCCCCATAAAAGCATGTAGGGAAGATGACTTAGCCATACGACTGCCAAGAGCCGCTTCTCTTCCCCCGTGGCCGACTATCAGAGATTTCATACCATACACCTATCGTTAAAAACTGTCTTACTACTTACCCATTTGGTGCAAGCGGCGATTTGCCAAAGTAAGATTTGCTTCACCGAAAGCTTCCGACAACGATGGGTGTGGGTGGATGTATTCGGCTACTTCCATCGGCAAGGCCTCCCAATTATAAATTAACATACCCTCTGATATCATCTCCGTTACATGAGGTCCCACCAGATGTACGCCCAGAATTTTACCGGCTCCTTCCGAAGCGTCGGAAGAATTTTTCTCGGCGACTATCTTGACCATGCCACCTTGGCCGTAAATGAGGCCTTTCGCTATAGACGTGAGAGGGACTTTATTCGTCACAACTTCATAGCCAAGTTCTTTGGCCTGCTTCTCAGACAAACCCACGCTGGCTGCCTCCGGGTGGGAGTATGTGGCGCGAGGAATGCCGGCATAGTCGATGGGAACATTTTTAATACCGGCCAGTGTTTCTGCCACACGTATACCCTCGGCAAACGAAGCGTGTGCCAAAGCCAGTGATGGCGGTGGCAATATGTCTCCTACTGCATAAATATTGGCAACGGACGTCTCAAGGGTGGCCCAATCACTTGGCACAACATATCCTCTGTCTAGTTTGACACCCACTTCTTCAAGGCCTATGCCTTCCGTAACAGGTACACGGCCGATGGCCACCAAAACTTTTTCACTTTCTAAAGTAATCGGGCCGTTTGGAGTTTCTATGAGAGACTTGGCACCTTTCTTTGTCACAGATATGTCTTTCACCGTTGAATTCAGCAGTACATCTATGTTCTTACGCTTTAGTGCGCGTGCCATCTCATTGCTGACGTCTTGATCTTCCGTCGGTAAAACGTTGGGCAAAGCCTCACATATGGTGACCTTTGCGCCAAAGGCATGATAGAAAGTGGCAAATTCCACCCCTATCGCCCCCGCACCTATCACAAGCACGGAAGCGGGAATATCCATAGCCCGCGTAGCCGTATCGGAAGTGACTATGACTTTGCCGTCTTCGGGAAAATCAGGTAGTTGACGCGGACGTGACCCGGTGGCAAGCACGATCCCCCTCTTGGGGGTGATTTCCAAATCCCCCGACAACTCCGTTACGGGATAATTTCGTTTCCCGGTTGCACCGGTTTGTGCACCGTATGGCTCGGGAACGGGAGACACCACAACTTTTTTGTCCGACACGAGACGGGCTGTAGCACTTATCACATTTATGCCGTCATGGCGGAGATGGTCAAGCAGCCCGGCATGGTTCTTTTCTACTATGTCGTCTCTCGTAGAGGCCATTTGCAGCGGATCTATTTTGTCTACAGAAGCGCTGATCCCCCACCTTAAACGGCCTTCTTCGATATATTCACTTATTTCAGCGGCATGTAAGAGAGCTTTGGAAGGAATGCATCCCCGGTGCAGACAAGTCCCACCCACCAGGCCTTTATCAATTAAAGTGACGCTAAGGCCCAGTCCTCTGGCCCGCAAAGCTGTGGCGTAACCTCCGGTTCCACCGCCGATAATAACCACATCCTGATCATTGCTGATTTCTTCAAAACCCACTCTCTGCCTCCTTCTCTATAGATCTCAGAGTAGTACCTTGAGCCACTGAAATTTTCCGATTTTATTACCGAATTGGCTATAGCTGTTTGCGTCAATTCTATATTTTTATTCAACCTGCACCGATTCTCACCGTTTATTGATGCTTATAGTCGACCCGTATATAAACATAGCAATATCAAAGAGACCCCAGAGAGACAGAGGGACTTTATAGATTTTTATGACCTTGATCAAATTTATAGATAATAAAAATTAAAGACTCTCCTTTCTATCAAAAAGCAATTCGAAAAAATACTTGGACAAAAAGAAGTACTTTGACTAGGTGTTCTAATCAGCTAGGAAAAACTGTTTTTGGGTTTTCCATATCAACACCGCTCTGATGTAAACAGGGGCAACAAGAAACCACAAATGGGCATACTTATAAAGTCTTTTGGGAAAAACTTCATAAGTTTGGATATACTTATTTCTATAATAAACGTATACAAATCTTAAGATAGGCTTGACAAAAAGAGCTTTTCTAAAGTGCTACGGTGAACGGCCAAGGAGTTTCATGACTGAACGTAATACGACGACTAGGAACAGTCGCGTAGAGAATAAAAGGGCTAACGGCAATGCAGTCAAGCAAGCCCAGCCTGATGTCGCTACGGCCCGTAAGAGCGGTGGGGATGCCAAAGAATTACTAATTTCTTTCTATAAAGAAATGGTTTTTATCAGAAATTTTGAATTAAAAGCTTCTGAAATGTACCAAAAAGCCAGGATAGGTGGATATTGTCACCTCAACCTCGGCGAAGAGGCTACCGTTGTCGGACTTATGAAAGCCATGCACCCCGATGATTACCTGTTTACCACCTACAGAGAACACGGATACGCTTTGAGCAAAGGCAGTGATCCCGGCAAGGTGATGGCGGAATTGTTCGGCAAAGCCGACGGCATCTCACACGGCTGGGGCGGTTCCATGCATCTTTTTGATAAAGAAACCCATCTGATGGGGGGTTATGGAATAGTCGGCGGACAGATACCTCCGGCTACAGGTGCCGCTTTGGCAATATCTTACAAAAACAAACCCTCCGACCAGTCTCCCATAGTGGTCTGTATCATGGGTGACGGTACCACCAACATCGGAGCTTTCCACGAATCCCTGAACATAGCGGCCGTGTGGAAATTGCCCATAGTATATGTGATAGTGAATAACCTCTTAGGTATGGGAACCAGCGTAGAGATGGCATCTGGAGAGCCGGAGCTCTACAAAAGAGGAGCTTCTTATCGCATACAAGGAATACGTATAGACGGTGAAGACCCATTAGAGGTTTATAACAAGTCCTCGGAAATGTTCCAAATTGCCAGAGAAGAATACAGGCCGGTTATCATCGAGGCGCTGAGTCACAGGCTAAAAGGCCACTCCGTCGTAGACCCGGCCAAATACCGCTCCGAAGATGAAGTAAAAGAAGCCGAACAACACGACCCCATTCCCAAGGTTGAGCAACAGCTTTTAGACATGGGCTATATCACCAAAGCCGACATAGACGCCATCGCCGCTGAAGCCAAAAAGCGGGTGCAAGACGCTGTAACTTTCGCCGAACAAAGTCCGAATCCGGACTTAGACAAATTGTTCTCCAATGTGTATGCAACAAAAATTAACGGAGACCTACACCGTTTACCGGGAGAACCACTTTTCAACGAACATAGCTTTGACGAGGCAACCGAGAAATTAAAATGACCATAAAGACATACAGACAAACATTACATGACACGTTGGCAGAGGAAATGCGCCGTGATCAAGATATCCTCCTTATAGGCGAGGAGATCGGCCATTTCGAAGGATCCTACAAAATAACCTCCGGATTGCTGGCCGAATTCGGCCCCGAGCGAGTCAAAGACACTCCCATAGCCGAAGAGGGTTTTGTGGGAGCCGCCATCGGTGCGGCTATGCTCGGACTAAGGCCTATCGTTGAAATTATGACCATCAACTTCAGCCTGGTGGCCATGGATCAAATTATCAATCACGCCGCCAAAATTCATGCCATGTTCGGAGGTCAAGCTACCGTACCTATGGTGATCAGAACACCCGGTGGTGGCGGTCAGCAGCTTGGCGCCAGTCACTCACAAAATATCGAGGTATTCTATGCCCATATCCCGGGACTAAAAGTAGTCTGTCCCGCCACACCAGCCGATGCCAAAGGGCTTCTGAAAGCGGCCATCAAAGACAACGACCCGGTATTATTCTTGGAAAACCTCGGTTTGTACGGCACTAAAGGAGAGGTGCCGGAGGAAGACTATACGTTGGAAATAGGTAAAGCCAACGTCGCCAAACAAGGCAGTGACATTACAATTATCTCTTATTCCAAAGCCACGACAGTGGCCTTGGAAGTTGCCAACGAACTTAGCAAAGAGCAGATTTCCGTCGAAGTCGTGGACCTTCGCAGCCTGCGACCTCTGGACAGACATACGATTGTCAAATCTGTCAGAAAAACCTCCAGAGCCGTCGTCATAGAGGATGACTGGCTCACTTACGGCATAGGAGCCGAAATAGCCGCCACCATACAGGAAGGCGCTTTTGACTATCTGGATGCACCGGTCAGAAGGGTTGCCGCAGCGGAAGTCCCTGTTCCCTATTCCAAGCCTTTAGAATTGGCATCCCTACCGGATGCAACTACGTTATCCAAAGTGGTCCATCAAGTTTTGGACGCCACCGCATTTACTCGATGATAGGTTAGATACCATGCCAGAAATTTTAATGCCAAGACTCTCAGACACCATGGAAGAGGGCAGTATTGCAAAATGGCTCAAGCAGCCGGGAGAAATGGTTAAAAACGGTGACGTTATAGCCGAAGTTGAAACGGATAAAGCTACCATGGATCTGATTGCTTACGAAGACGGTGTGCTGTCTTCGATTATAGTATCAGAAGGCGCTTCCGTCCCTATAGGCGCAGTAGTTGCCATCGTAGGTGAAGACGTTGTCAATGCAAACGCCGAGACGGCGCCGGCAAAAACAGATTCCTCACCTTCTGCTTCCGGCAAAAAAGACTCAGAACCGGAAGTGGCAAAGATAACGCAAACCATGGCCGATAGAGCCGAAACGGTTTTTTCTTCCAACGGGGCCTCTTTACAATCCAGGATCCCAAGCTCCCCGCTGGCCAGGAAGATCGCCCGAGACGCGGAAATCGACTTATCCGAGATCCAAGGAAGCGGTCCGGGAGGCAGGATTGTCAGAGCTGATGTAGAAACGGCCGCCGCACAAAGAGCGAGAAAAGAAAGCCGTGATGTGCGAACCGTGCCTCAGGCCGGGGCTTACCACCAAACGACTTCGATCCCGACGACCAAAATGAGACAGGTAACGGCCAAGCGTCTCAGTGAAGCCGCCCTGATACCTCAATTTACCTTGACCGCTCAAGTTGACTTAACAAAGCTCAACTCACTGCGCCAGGAAGTCAACACATATTTAGCAAAATCCAATGAGAAAATTTCCGTAACGGACATGCTTGTAAAAGCCTGTTCAAATACCTTGGAAAGACATCCCCAGGTCAATGCCTCCTGGGACAACGACGCCATACTAATCCATCAAGGTGTAGACTTAGGCTTGGCTGTCGCCCTTGATGACGGATTAGTCGTTCCCGTCATCAGAGCGGTTGACACTATGTCGGTCAGAGAAATTGCCAATTCCACAAAAATCATTATTGAAAAAGCCAGATCCAAAAAGCTGACTCCCGACGAGATGAAAGGTTCGACTTTCACCATCAGCAACCTAGGGCCTTTTGGGATAGAGCAGTTTACCGCTATTCTCAATCCTCCGGAAGCGGCTATTCTTGCCGTAGGGTCTGCCGCTATGGTACCGGTTGTCAAAAATGACCAGTTGGTAATGGTTTCGGCTATGAAATTGACTCTTTCCGTCGACCATCGGGTTCTGGACGGGGCTCAAGGTGCATCTTTCCTGAGGGATCTGGTAGACGCTCTGGAAAACCCAACTTCGATTCTATTATAAGAGCGTTATAACAACACCTGCGGTTATGAAAGCCCTGCCAGAGATAGCAGATACCGGAGACCTTTAGACACTCAAGTGTCGTGTGTTTTTGTCATGGCATCAAATACAGGCAACCCTATTTACAAGTAGTAAACTTGCCCTTATGCTAGGGTATGAAAAGCACTACCCAACAACATAGCCGGACATGATGACGAATAAACAAAGCGCCCCAAAAAAAAGAGTAACCATTGCCGACATAGCAAAAGCCGTTGGAATATCGAAAGGCGCTGTCTCTTACGCATTAAACGATAAACCGGGTATATCTCCTCGGACGCGCCAAAAAGTAATCGACACCGCCAATCAACTTGGGTGGTACCCAAACAGTGCGGCACGCGCTCTATCAGCGGCTAAAGCCAATGCCTGCGGACTTGTCTTAGCCAGGCCGGCAAATACTTTGGCCTACGAACCATTTTTTATGCAATTGATCGCCGGTATTGAGTCAGAACTCTCCGCCAGATCCGTAGCTTTAGCAATCCAAGTGGTACCGGATATAGAAACCGAAATGCAAACTTACCGCCGTTGGTGGGCCGAGAGAAGAGTAGACGGAGTTTTTTTGGTGGATTCCAGGGAACAGGATCCGAGAATTAACTTCCTGACTGATTTGGGGCTTCCCACGTTACTGTTAGGCGCTCCTCTACCTAACCACGAAATACCTGCTTTATGGCACGAAGAGTACGGCGTAATCGTGGAAGTTGTTCGTTACCTTCATGCGCTCGGCCATAAACAAATAGCACGAGTGGCCGGAATGAGCGGTTTTATTCATACGGCTACCAGGACAAAAGGCTTTCTAGACGCCACGAAGGAACTCAAAATTAAATCCAGCGTTACAAACACTGACTTCATGGCTGAATCGGGAGCACAGGCGACGAGGAAATTGCTTACAGATCCGAGTCCCCCGAGTGCCATAATCTATGACAGCGACATATTGGCAGTGGCGGGATTAGGAGTTGCCCATGAAATGGGGCTCAGGGTCCCAAATGATCTTTCCATCATAGCTTGGGATGACTCCACTTTCTGTCAAGTGGTTCACCCGCCGTTGACGGCGATTAATCGAGACATCATGGCTTATGGTGTTACGGCTTCCTGTAAGTTGCTCGATATCATTGACGGGAAGAGTCAAACCGATGAGGAATCACCGCCGGGAACCCTGATACCACGCGCCAGCACAAGCAGGCACTCTTAAACCGGATCGACAAGACTCTGTCGGTGCACTTTGGCAACAGCCAGACAAAGTTTTCGTTTTTGCCCGTTATCTTCTCTTGGTAAAAGTGAAAAGACTTGACTGAAAGAGTATCTTTGGGAAATTATATTTCCTCCGTCTACAATTTTCCTGAACCGTTATAGTTACCGACGGCTTAGACAACGGCTAAAATATTATCGGCAACAAAAATCCATGTTGTTCATTTCGCAACGACAAGTATTTATATTTTAATCTCGAGAAGGCGCCGATGAGTGACGTAGCAAAGAACACGCCGAACATCACAGGCGATAGTTTTTGGGTCGGTACCAATTTCTGGTCCAGCTCCGGCGGTCCTTTGATGTGGGACAATTACGACAGCGAACTGATCAGAAAAGAACTACGACAATTGACCGCCATGGGTTGCAATGTCACCAGATCTTTCTTGTACTGGCCACACTTTGTTCCGAGAGAACACCGGTTAGACATGACTGCTGTCGAACGATTAGGAGATTTCTTGGATGCCCATCTGGAAGTTGGGCTTATGACTATACCCACTTTTCTTGTCGGTCATATGTCCGGAGAAAACTGGGACCCTACTTGGCGAAACGGCCGGGATCTCTATAGAGACGTCACGATGCTCGGAGAAGAAGCTTGGTTTGTTCATGAAATTGCCGCTCATTTCAAAAATCATTCTGCGATATGCGGGTGGCTGATTTCCAATGAGATGCCCCTTTACGGGGGGAAAGACGCTTCTTCACAAGAAATCTTTGCCTGGGCACAATCCCTGGTACATGCCGTAAGAGCTGCCGGAGCAAATCAACCTCTGTCACTGGGAGACGGAGCCTGGGGTCTGGAAACTACGGGTGTGGATAACGGATTTTCACTACGAACCCTAAAAGGACTGGTCGACTTTATAGGTCCCCATACATACCCGGTGCAAAGTGATGAGATTCGCGAATTCCTTTATGCCGCATATATGTGTCAAATGGCTTCCGGATTTGAACTCCCTGTAATTTTGGAAGAATTTGGGGTAACCTCTGACTTTGTTTCAGAAGAAAACGCCGCCATATACTATAGACATGTTCTATATTCCACTCTGCTGGCCGGAGCACAGGGCTGGTTGGCCTGGAATAACTGCGATTACGACGGCTTGTATCAACAAGATCCTTACAGGCATCACCCGTTTGAACTTCACTTTGGCCTGATAGACGCCGAGGGACGGCCTAAGCTGCAGGCCGGAGAACTGGCGTCTTTTGCAAGTTTTATCAAGACTTTGCCAAGCAAACCTTCCCCATTACCGAGAACGGTCGGGATAGTGGTGCCGGAGCATTTCGACACGAAACTTCCCTTTACGGAGAACGAGCTAAAATCAGACATAGCCATTAACTTGTTTCAATCATACGTGAGTTCGAAATTGGCCGATCTAAATATCGATATGGTGCGAGAAAAAGACGGCCTTTCCGAAAACTACAAACTGTTCATCTCTCCCAGTACAAAAGCCCTAACCACCGACGGTCTACAAAGCCTTCTCCGGGTACTTGAAAACGGTTCTTGTATTTACCTCTCATATTTTGGAGGCAGTACGGATAACCAAAGGGGACCTTGGATCACTTGGCTGGATAAGCTATTTGGCGTATCCCACAAACTCAGATACGGCCTTGTCGAACCGATAGAATCAGAAAATATAGTCTTTAAATTTATAGAAAATTTTGGTCACTTGCGCTCCGGTCAGACTCTTAGTTTCAAGCTACCTAAAAGTATGGCAAATATTGGCTACTTGCCGATAACCGCCGATAAAGCAAAAATAATAGCGGTTGACCAAAATGAGATGCCGGCTCTAACTTTATATACCAAAGGAGCCGGTAAAGCTGTCCTCTGCACATATCCATTGGAATATTTTGCCGCCAATAGACCAAACGACAACCCCAACGACATAGCGAAAATTTACCAAGCGGCAGCAGAAGAGGCCGGGGTATCAGCTATCCTCCACATCGACGATTTACGCATAGCGGTCGGTACTATGGAAGTCGATGACCGAGTTATCGCCATTGCCGCCAATTTGACTTCAGATGAGATCAATACACCAATGGTGCTTGACCAAAATTATGCGATAGCTTATCTATCCGGAGAAGATACACCCGAAAAAGTATTCTTTGCGTCATATCAAATACATATTTTTAGTCTAAGCAAAAGATAATTTTTTTATCCTGACTTACAATAGAGATAGGGCCGAAAGATCAGATCAATGAGAGAGAGTCGCACTCCGTAGAAAATTGCGCAGAACATTTTGTCGATATAAGTTTTACCGGGAGGAATAACGGATAGAATAATCAGGCGTTTTAGGAATAATAAAGAATTGGCAGCCACAGTCATAATAGTGGCATTTCTGATACTCAGCGGAACTTTATTTATTCCCGGGCTTGCATATGCCACAAAAAGCCAGAATACTCTAACACCTCTCCCCAGCGGCACAGTTACGGTTGCCACAGGAGCCTCTACCTCATTTGTCGATAACTTCAATCCGTTTTCTCCCGCCGCCGAAAACCCAACTCGCGGCATGATTTATGAACCGTTATTTTTCTTCGATACTGCCGATGCCAAAAAAGTACTGCCGTGGTTGGCAACGAAATATACCTGGAGTGATCATGGTAGAACATTGACTTTTCAATTGCGCCACGGAGTAACCTGGACAGACGGCTACCCTTTCACCAGTCGAGACGTTGTATTTACATTTAACTTAATAAAACGCTATAAAGAATTAAATCAGTACGGTCTTCCTCTCGGAGAGATAAAAGCGGAAGGACCTTATAAGGTAGTAGTCAATTTTACAAAGCCGGCATATGCAGACATAAATTACGTGGCGGGCTCAACCTACATCTTACCTGAACATATCTGGTCATCTGTAAAAGATCCGCAAACGTTTCCCAATACCAATCCCACGGGGACAGGCGCATATGAGGTCGTATCTGTATCCCCATCAACAATGGTACTGACAGATAATCCTCACTACTATATGCATGATTTACCAAGAATACAAACTTATCGCTTTGAGGCATTCAACGGAAATACAGCAGCTGACTTGGCGATCGAATCAGGACAAATAGATTGGTCCGGCGGTTACATACCCGACATAGCGAAGAATTATCTGATAAAAAACAATAAATTTTCTATATCAAATATTCCACTTTCTATAGCTTACCTGGTGCCCAATATGGAAAAAGGCATAACAACAAATTACAAAATTAGAGAAGCCTTAAGTGAAGCTATCAATAGACCGTTCATCTCTAAAATGGTGTACGACAACTATGCCGATCAGATCAATCCGGAATCTGTCTTACTCCCAAATTTTTCCGAAATACTCGATCCTCTCCTAAAAAATGATCAATTCAATTACGATATTCAAAACGCCAGAAAAATTTTAATATCAGCAGGTTATAGCATAAAAACTGACGGATACTTTTATAAAAACGGTAAACCACTTACAATAACCTGTAAAGTTGTATCGGGTTATACCGACTATATACAAGTACTTGATATCATATCTTCCGAAGAAAAAATGGCTGGGATAAAACTTGTTCTACAACAAGAGCCGTATTCCAAATTCATATCGGACCAAAATACCGGTAACTTCCAGCTGATTATTGACAACTTTGGCTACACTCCGAGTCCTTATGTATTCTTCAATAACCTACTCAATGGAAACATCCCTCCTTTGGGGCAAATTGATACAGCCGGCAATTTCGGTCGCTACAACAACCCTGCTGTTGATAATTGGTTAGCCGAGATTGCCACTACTGACTCGATCAAGCAGCAAAGACCTTATTTTTATAAAATAGAATCTCTTTTTATCAAAACCTTACCGCTTATACCTCTTTTTGATCAGCAAGATGAGCAGGAATTCAACGGCAATGTTATAACCGGAGAGCCGACGGCAAAAAACCCTTACGCCGCGGCAGCGGTCTATATATATCCCGACGCCGGCTGGGTAGCCATGCATCTCGCCCCGGTTGGTAAGTAATTTATTACCGGCCAAAAAAGACCGGAATTGCTTTGAGGCAAATTATTAGCCGGACATAAACCCGTGACCGGTCTGTAGTATTTTCTTATCATGTAGTTATAATCAAACAATCTGATCTAAGGAGCACTCGATATGCCGTGGTTTGATTTAGACATTGAAGCTCTAAAAGACTATAGAACAAAAGTTATCGAGCCTGATGACTTTGACTCTTTTTGGTCAGAAATGAAGGATTTAGCATATCAGGCAATTGAACCAACCGAGCTTACCCCCTATAAAGAACAACTTTATAGTCCGATGCTCCGTATTTACGATGTAACCTTTTCCGGCGCCCATGGCGATCCTATTCGGGCTTGGTATATAAAACCGAAAGAATATGACTCTTGCCTTCCTTTGATTATCAATTTTGCCGGATATGGAGGAGGCCGCGGTTTACCTGTTGAAAACCTTTCCTATGGTGCATTGGGATTTGCCACATTTATAATGGATACAAGAGGCCAAGGTAGTTCCTGGCGAACAGGTGACACCGGAGATCCAGAACATGGAGGACAAGGCCCCAGTTATCCGGGGTTCATGACAAGGGGAATCAGTGACAGGAGAAAATATTATTTCACCAGACTCTACATAGACGCCGTCAGGGCCGTGGAAGAGGCTTGTAAATTAGACGACATAGATCAAACCAAAGTATTTTTATCAGGTCGAAGTCAAGGAGGTGCTCTTTCTTTGGCTGCGGCGGCTTTGGGGTCGGTGGATATCAAAGCCTGTGTTGCCGAAGTCCCGTTTCTCGCTGACTTCCCCAGAGCGATTGGCATAGGCTCATACCCATATAAGGAAATTGCTGATTTTCTATCTCAGCATGTCGAGATGGTTGAGAAAGTTTTCAACACATTGAGCTACATAGACACTGCCATATTGGCCAGAAGAATCAAGACCTCGTGTCTACTCACCGTGGGCCTTATGGATGATATAGCACCTCCTTCCAGTGTATACGCCGTATATAACGAAATAAAAAGTCAGAAGAAACTGGAAGTTTATCCTTTTTCCGGTCATGAAATGCCTTCGTTACAGCAAGAAAAGAGCATGGAATTTATCAAAGAACATTTGTAGATGTCGCAAACCTGAATGGCGCCAAATTGAGCTATACTGCCTTCATGACAGAAGCATTGATTACCTATAGCGACTCAACAATCATCGACGCCCCGGCTGATAAAGTCTATGCCGTGATCACCGACATAACTAATATGGGAAAGTTTAGCCCGGAATGTAAAGAGTGCTACTGGGAAAGCGATAACCATAGTGTAGGCGGGTGGCTTGTAGGAAAAAATATCACTCCGGAGCGCACATGGGAAACAAGGTCGCTAGTTACTAAGGCCACTGAAAATCAGGAATTCACTTTTACAACCGGTGGGGACCGCGTCGAATGGAGTTATAAACTATCGC
>JAJZMK010000037.1 GCA_021798275.1 Actinomycetes bacterium
GTGAGCCAAAGACCAGGCTGCTTCGGCGTCAAAGATATTTAGATATGATAATTCCTTACCTGAGAGTTGACTGCCGGTGTCAAATACGGAGGGTTTACCGCCCATGAATTTATACCTTGCTCCCGATTGGTGTGGGTTCTCACCATATCTTAATCCTTGGACTCTTTCCAGCGATAAGTGGACAGTCGGAGGCAAAACGGAGGTTTGATTTCCCATGTCAGGGTTATCGTCAAACCACTCAACTATCGCCCCATCGTAAGCGGCAGTGTGAGCAAAAGCTTTACGAGCTAACGACGCTCTCTTTTGTAGAGATACACTCCCCGATGTCTTTAACTCATCAAGAACTTCCCCATAATCGGAAGGGTCGACCATGATAATCACATTCTGATAATTCTTGGCCGCTGCCCTGACCATAGTAGGCCCGCCAACATCAATCATTTCCACACACGGTTCTTCCTGAAACGGATATAGGTTACACACTACGATATCGATCGGAAGAATACCGTTGTCGCTCAAGTCTTGCATATGCGACTGCTGACTTCTGTCAGCCAAAATCCCACCATGGATAACCGGATGGAGAGTTTTTACTCTCCCCCCAAGCATTTCTTTACTCCCAGTCAGCTGGGCTACCTCCATGCTGTCTATAGAGTTCTCCGATAGCAATTTATGCGTTTTCCCGCTTGCTATTAGATCGACGCTGAGCTCTTTTAGGCCAGCTGCCAAATCAATTAAACCTGTTTTGTCATATGCAGAAAGTAACGCTCTCACAATGCCTTCCTAAATTGTTTATCTATTGCTATGGTAATTGCCATTCGGACAAAATTATTAATGTAGCTCTATATTCATGGGTTGAAGATTACAATCTGAATCTAGAAATTGTCTTATTACTTTCGGGTAAATAATTTTTTCCACTTCCTTTATTCGCTTATGCAGGCTTTCCTCGCTGTCACCCGGCATAATCGGGACCTCTTGTTGGTACAATATCGGGCCGGCGTCAAGTTCTGCTGTCGCTATATGAATGGTGCACCCGGTAACTTTAACATCGGCCGCCAAAGCATCCCTAACGGCGTGCCATCCTTTAAAGAGAGGCAAAAGTGACGGATGGGTATTCAGTACACGATTTGGAAAACGCTTTTCCAAATCCTCGGAGAGCACGGTACCAAACCCGGCCATAGCTATCAGGTCAGGGTTGATCTCAAGTATTGCGGTGAGCAATTTATCCGTGTATGACTTTCTGTCAAAAGTCTCTCCGAAACTATCCCTGGTAACCCTTATACACTTTATATTCCCATCTCGCGCTATATCTTCAGCGGGACACTTTCTATCCGTCACGACCGCTACGATAGGGAGCTCTGCTGCTATGAGAGCCTTGAGGATACTCCCCGTACCGGAAGCCATAACGATAATTTTCTTATTTTGACCCACTTGGAAAAACCTTTTTGATAATTTATCCGCCCAAGACCCCGGTCAGCTAACCCAACAAAATCAGAAGAGCTGGTTAAAAGCGAACTCTTCTGCTACGCCCCGAACATTTACGTCAAAGTCCGCTTACGATCCTTGCCACTTCCTCGGCTGCGGCGCTGGGATTGTCGGCCACCTTGGCACCGGCCTGGGAAAGAGCAGCCATTTTTGCTTTGGCAGTCCCTTTTGATCCGGAAACTATGGCACCGGCGTGGCCCATTTTCCGCCCTTCAGGCGCGGTAACGCCCACTATGTAGGCGACAACGGGCTTTGTCATAGAAGACTTGATATATTCGGCAGCCTGCTCTTCGGCATCGCCACCGATCTCTCCTATCAAAAAAACGGCTTTGGTTTCCGGGTCCTTTTCAAAGGCCTCAAGACAATCCACAAAAGTAGTTCCGGGAACGGGATCTCCGCCTATGCCGACCCCCGTTGTCTGCCCGACACCTTTCTGGGTCAGCTCATATATAGCCTGATAAAAAACGGTTCCGGATCTACTGACAAGCCCTACTGGGCCACCTGGCAAAGCTATGTCTCCGCTGGTAATGCCGATATTAGCCTTACCCGGACTGATGATTCCTGGGCAATTAGGTCCAAGTAGCCTTGATTCCGGGAATTCTCTCCGCAACCTATGGAAAACCAACGCTTCGTCTTTTGCGGGAATATTTTCCGTAATGCATACTATAAATTTTATACCGGCTTCAGCCGCCTCCATGATGGCACCGGGGGCTCCCGAGGGAGGGACTGCTATAAAAGACGCATCCGCTCCGGTTTCCAGAACAGCCTCTTTAACCGTGGTATAAACATTGATGCCCTCGATAACTTCACCGCCTCGTTTGGGATTCGTTCCGGCGACGATTTGGGTACCGTAAGCTTTATTTCTAAGGCCGTGATAGAGACCTTGACTTGTGGGACTTATTCCTTGAATAACCACTTTTGTGTTTTGATCTACAAAAATACTCATCTTAGTTCTCCTGCCAATTCCGCAGCTTTGGCAGCCGCCTTGGTCATTGTAGGCTCAGTATACAAAGCCTCTCCCTTGTAATTGCTTAATATCAACCTACCCTCTGTGGCGTTTGTTCCGTCCAAACGAACCACTATAGGTGCCGTATGTGAGATCCTGCTAAGAGCCTGCAAGATACCGTTGGCTACTTCTTCACCGCGAGTTATGCCTCCAAAAATATTTATAAAAATAGACTTGACTTTAGGATCTTGATTGACAAGCTCCAATGCGCTGGCCATAACGTCGGCACTGGCACCTCCTCCTATGTCAAGGAAATTGGCCGGTTTACCACCAGCCTGTTCCACAACGTCACAGGTACTCATCCCAAGGCCTGCACCGTTAGCAATAATGCCGACATAGCCGTCAAGACCTACATACTGAAGGCCTTTTTCTTTTGCCAGTCGGTCTCTGGGGTCCATCTCGTCGGTATTTTGCCACTTCTCCCAGTCTGGATGTCTGAAAGCCGCCGCATCGTCCAGAGTTACTTTGGCATCCAAAGCAACTATCTCCGACTCTTCGGTCAGGATAAGCGGATTTATTTCCACAAGGTCCGCATCGCCTTCTATGTAGCACCTATACATTGCCAGCAAAGCGTCCGCTACTTTGTCTATAGCTTCTTCATCGATGCCGGCTTTGATAGCCATTTCCTTGGCCTCATCAAATGTTATGCCATCAATGGGATCGACGTGCAACTTTACTATCGCATCAGGATCTGATGAAGCGACTTCTTCTATGTCGATGCCGCCTTTTGCCGAGAGCATACAAAGATGACTCCTGACTGATCTGTCCAATGTGAAGCTTGCGTAATACTCTTTTTTAATTGTCGGGCTTTTTTGAATCCATAAGCGCTTGACCGTGTGACCTTTGATATCCATACCAAGGATCTGTTCTGCATAATTCGATAGCTCCGTAATATTGTCAGCCACCTTAATGCCGCCCGCCTTGCCTCTGCCTCCGACCAAAACCTGGGCTTTCACGGCGGCGGGAAAACCTATTCGTTCCGCAATATCAACCGCACCTTGGACACTATCGGTAACATCTCCACTTGGTACGTTTAGACCATAG
>JAJZMK010000119.1 GCA_021798275.1 Actinomycetes bacterium
TGAGGGTAATTCGGCTGGAGGCTCGGCAAAAGATGCCAGAGATCCACACACTCAAGCCATTTTACCAATCAGGGGTAAAATACTAAACGTAGAAAAAGCCCGTATAGACAAAATGCTTAAGAACACAGAAATACAGGCTTTGATTATGGCTATCGGAGGCGGGGTGGGCGATGATTTCGATATATCCAAAGTCCGCTATCACAAAATCATTATTTTGGCCGATGCCGATGTCGACGGTTCACATATCAGAACCCTTCTTTTGACGTTCTTCTTACGTCAAATGAAGCCTTTGATCGAGAGTGGCTTTGTCTACGCGGCGCAACCGCCTTTATACTCAACTTTGGTAAGTAATACAAAAGTGTATTTAAAAGACGATCAAGCCAAAGCTCAATTTTTAGAAAGTCATCCAAACCATAAGCAGGAGTTCCAACGGTTAAAAGGCCTTGGTGAAATGGACTTTTCAGAATTGGAAGCCACTACCATGAGTCCGACAAAAAGATCTCTGTTGCAGATCAATATGGAGCAGGCCAGTATAGCCGATGAGGTTTGTTCCATTTTGATGGGAGATGACGTAGAGGTCAGAAGAAAGTTTATACAGCAGAACGCTAAAGACGTGAGGTTCTTGGATGTCTAAACGTAATTACCCCGGCAATCAAACCCCTTTAGTGGGCGACGATGAAATTTCCGGTACCGTAGAGCCGATTGAAATTCAACTCGAAATGGAGCGCTCATTTTTGGAGTACTCTATGTCGGTCATCGTCTCCCGTGCACTTCCAGACGTGAGAGACGGGTTAAAGCCCGTGCACAGAAGAATACTTTATGGTATGTGGGACAACGGCCACCGGCCGGACAGACCCCATGTGAAGTGTGCAAAGGTCGTGGGGGACGTGATGGGTCGCTTCCATCCACACGGCGACTCGGCGCTTTATGATGCTTTAGCGCGTATGGTACAGGACTTTAGTCTACGCCATCCGTTGATTGACGGGCACGGCAACTTTGGTGCCCCTGGTCCGAATGCGGGACCGGCTGCCATGAGATACACGGAGTGTCGTTTATCACAGTTGGCTATGAGTTTACTGGAAGATATCAACGAACAAACTGTAGACTTTGTCCCCAATTACGATGGCTCAGACGAAGAACCGGTCGTATTGCCGGCCAGATTTCCTAATTTACTTGTTAATGGCTCACAGGGTATTGCCGTTGGTATGGCGACAAATATACCTCCGCATAACTTGGGCGAGGTTATAGATGCCACAAAATATCTAATAGACAATCCGGAAGCCACCTCGGATGAACTTATGAAGTTTATCAAAGGTCCCGATTTTCCAACCGGAGCTACAATCCTCGGACGCCAAGGTATTGTCGATGCCTATAGAACCGGTAGAGGGTCAGTCAAATTGCGCTCCACGGCTGAAATAGTCGAGGGTAGAGGGGGTATTTCACAAATAATTGTGACGGAAATTCCCTATCAAGCCTCTGTGGAAGTTATAGCGGAACGTATAGCCGAGTTGGTGGAGAACGGTGAATTGTCCGGTATATCGGAAATTCAAGACGCCTCGTCGGCCGGAAAGCCAAAACTTGTTATTACATGCAAGAGAGATACCAATGCCAATGTACTTTTAAATAATTTATATAAGCAAACTCCTTTGCAGAGTTCTTTTGGTATTCATATGCTGGCTTTGGTTGATGGAGTGCCGCGCTTATTAAACCTAAGCAGTGCCCTTACCGCTTATGTCAGTCACCAGATAGAAGTAGTTACAAGAAGATCTCAATATAGATTAAATAAAGCCAAAGCCAGAGCACATATTGTCGAGGGTCTTCTCAGGGCCCTCGATATGTTAGATGAAGTCATCCAAACAATAAGATCATCTTCAGATAGACAGGATGCAAAAGCCAAACTGACGGCCGCTCCCTTTTTGTTTTCAGACGAGCAAGCAACACATATTCTAGATATGACACTCGGCCGTCTAACCAGACTTGGCCGTCAAGAATTAGAAGACGAAATGGCTGAGCTCAAGGCAACAATTTTTGAATTGGAAGCAATTCTAAATGACGATACACGTCTTCGTGCAGTCATCTCGGGAGAGTTGGAAGCCATAAAAGTCAAGTTTGCTACTCCTAGGAGAACAAATATCACCCATGACGGAGGTGATATGACCACTGAGGATCTAATAGACGATGAGCCGGTAGTGGTCACACTTACTCAAGCCGGCTACGTGAAAGCCGTACAGGCAGATACATATAAAACCCAATCTCGCGGGGGTAGGGGAGTAAGGGCGGCAAAGTTAAAAGAAGAAGATATGGTGGATGAAATTATCCACACAACCACACATGCCCACCTGCTCTTATTTTCTAACAGAGGAAAGGTTTACAGGTTAAGAGCACACGAGATACCTATCAAAGACCGAACCTCTAAAGGAACGGCCATCATTAACCTAGTCTCACTTGATCCCGCTGAGAAAATAGAAGAAATAGTGGCCACAAAAGATTTTGATCCCGATAAGTTCCTATTCTTCATAACAAAAAAAGGACAGGTTAAAAAAACTTCCCTGAATGAATACGATAAAACAAGGCGGGAAGGCTTTATCGCCATTAATTTACATGATGACGATGAACTAGTCAGGGTTCTTTCCGTTGCCAACAATGAAAATATCCTAATGATTTCCAAAAAGGGTATGGCTATCAGATTTACCGAAGAAGAGATAAGAGCTGTAAGCCGAGGTGCTGCGGGTGTACGAGGTATGAAGTTGAAAGACGATGACGAGGTCGTTTCCAGTGTTGTTGCCAAAGAAAACAGCGCTCTTTTGATCGTGACTTCCAACGGCTACGGCAAGAGAATCAAACTTGACAATTTTCACCTGCAAACTCGCGGGGGACAAGGTGTGAAGTGTATACGTTTGACAGAGTCAAGAGGCTATGTGGTTTCCGCTTTGGTGGTTGAGGTGGATGACGAAGTCCTCATCTCGTCATCATCGGTGGTTCTGATGGGAACCTCGGTAAAGCAAATTACTTCTCAAGGCAGGACCGCTACGGGTGTAAAAGTCATGAATTTGGATGACGAGCAATATGTGGCTGCCGTAGCACTTGTGAAAAATGAAGAAGAGGAATACTAAAGTTTGCAGTTTTTCTCATAATGAATTCTAACCGGTATAAACTGTTTTAAGGAAAATGGGGCTATAGCTCAGTCGGTTAGAGCGCAGCACTGATAATGCTGAGGTCGCAAGTTCGATTCTTGCTAGCCCCACCAAAGTACCGGTATCAAAAGCTAACATCTGGCTGATACATCTTCTTACTCTCATGTAGAGTGCTGACGTCTTGGGCTCTCCATCTCCAATTCCTCTTTTGGATCGCGAATGTCGCACTTGCTCATGTCAGAGGCTGGCGACAGGTATCGGCCACTCGGGTGGTCAAGGCATCTTTGATAATCACAGACCTGTTCCAGGTCGGCGACGAGGTGCGAGGAGAGGATGACGCTCACTCCGTGATCGGCGACGATTTCCATCA
>JAJZMK010000044.1 GCA_021798275.1 Actinomycetes bacterium
GCACACGGCCTTTTCCCCGGCGTTCTATGGGTGGTCCCTGGATCTGCCCGAGCGGAGGCCATTCGGACCGCCTTGGCGGCGGCAGCAGGCCTGGACCCAGCCCTGTTTCGGGTCTGTACTACGGAGGAATGGCTGACGGTGGTGACTGGCCTCCCCTCCGAGACGTCCTGATCGGTCTTGTCGAAGTTCAAAGAGTCCTTTATGACTTGACTTCTCAACAAATGAGAGCGTCAATGTCTGAGGCTCCTGAGACAAACAACCCCAGGAGCGACATCACTTAACAACTAACTGAAAGGAGGTATATATATGAAAGAAGAACAACAAGGATCGCAAACGCTGCATTATGCAGGCAGGCATGATCCAAATAAACAGGAAATAAATACCAAAACGCTGGTAATTCGCGTCGATGAAACCTTGCACGCACAATTGCGATTCATCGCCCAGCTGCGAGAAACCAACATTTCTGATGAGATCCGTCAAGCGATTGAAACTCTAATTGCCTCAGCCCAGGATGATCCCGAGATTATCGCTCGTGCACAACAAGCTCGTGATGAGTTGGAGCGAGAAGCCGCGGCTCGCAGTGCAGCTATCGCTTCCTTTTTGGATAAACCCGCAGTCGCTGTCGTCGTCGAGAAATCATCCGGCCCGCCATGCAGAGTGCGGCAAAACACCCGTAAGACAGAAAGTAAATAATAAAGGAGTGCTCATGCCAAGCGATTCCGCCATATTGGAAATAATGGGTACTACTCCTACAAAAACTGCAATCACCTACCTGCGTGTCTCCACCGCAGACCAAGCCACTCGTGGTGGACGAGAGGAAGGATTCTCTATTCCTGCCCAGCGTGAAGCTAACACCCGAAAGGCTGCGTCGCTGGATGCCGTTGTAGTTGAGGAATTCGTCGATGCGGGTGAGTCCGGAACGTCTGCGACTAAGCGACCCGAACTCCAGCGCATGCTGTCTTATATTCTGGAACATCACGTAGATTACTGCATCGTCCACAAGCTTGACCGTCTCGCTCGATCCCGAGCTGATGACGTCGCCATTCACTTCGCCTTGAAGCAGGCGGGTGTCACTCTCGTCAGCACCAGCGAGAACATCGACGAGACGCCATCTGGGATGCTTATGCACGGGATCATGAGCAGCATCGCCGAGTTCTACTCCCGTAACCTCGCCAACGAGGTCACCAAGGGACTAACCCAAAAAGCCAGCGTCGGGGGCACGGTCTCTCGGGCACCCCTTGGCTATAGAAACGTCCACGTCATCGATGAACTTGGACGTGTCAATCGAACAGTAGAGATAGATACCGAACGAGCACACTTGATCACTTGGACATTCTTTCGATACTCAGAAGGCGATCCGACACTTCGGACGCTGCTCGACGAATTGACAGCTCGTGGACTTACTACACGGGCAACACCCAAGTGGCCATCCAAGCCATTGACCATCACCGGACTGCACAAATTGCTTCGCAATCCGTACTACAAGGGGGAGATTCATTACCGGGGTGTCACGTACCCGGGACTCCACGAACCTCTGGTAGATCCGCAGACCTGGCAGCAGGTCCAAGACCTACTCAGTGCTCATAATCTTGCTGGAACACATCAGAGAACCAGCAACCACTACCTACGAGGCAGCGTCTTTTGTGGATCCTGTGGTTCCCGATTGATGGTCACAACGGCTCGGAACAGGTGGGGTAGTTCATATCTTTACCTCGTCTGTTCCGGCCGAGCGAGAAAGATCACTGACTGTCAACGACAAGCGATGTTGGTAGAGACTATTGAGGAACTTATCGAGGACGAGTACCACACCATTGCACTCTCACCAGCGCTACGAGACAGTATCGAAGAGCTAGTCCTAGAGGACTTCGATACCCTCCAGGCTGGTTCTGCAACCGAGCGAAGACAGATGGAAAGTCAGTGCGTTGAACTAAGCGCTCAACGTCAAAAGCTACTCGATGCTCACTATGCCGGGGCAATTCCACTAGATCTTCTAAAGAGCGAACAGGACCGCATCGCCGTTCAGCTCACGCACATTGAGGCCCAACTCGCTAGTCTCGATGCCAACTTCGAACAGGCACGATCAGTATTGGCCGACACACTCGATCTGACTCGAGACTGCCATACTGCGTACCTGGAGGCCAACGACAATACCAGGAGACTATTTAATCAAGCATTCTTCGCCAAGATCTACATCGATGAAGATGACGAGACACGAGAACGCACTGTCCGAGTTGACTATAACGAGCCCTTTGACGGCTTGCTTTCACGCCTAATTCCAGCAAAGATCTACCACTCTCTTTGCATAGAAAAATCCGCATTAAGGGACATCCCGATGGGCGGATTGAACGATACATTGACCGACACCGATAAGGTGCAGGGTTCTCATGCGGATACTTTGGTGGAGGTGAGCGGACTCGAACCGCCGACTTCCACGTTGCGAACGTGGCGCTCTACCAGCTGAGCTACACCCCCATATGGGATTGTCAATAGTTTAGGTTTTTCTTAAACCGAGCCTAAACAGACTACTAAATAACATACTGCCTTGTGGTATTTATGGGAATTTCTCAATTCTCACCTATTATATTATAAACACTACCTGGAACGATAGATCTTGTGACCTACCTATCTGAAGAGATAAAAGCCATTTTCGGTTTTCTTTGGTCTAAGTTGCGGCTATGACGAAGGAAAATCGGTCCAAGTTAGGCATTCTCAATAATCGTTGCGATATAAGGTTGATGTGATGGAAACAATCCCTTCTCTAAACAAAGCCCACATCTTACTGATAGGTATGATGGGTGCCGGCAAAACGACAATAGGCGAAGTTCTGGCTGAAAGTCTGGGACGATCTTATATAGACAGCGATGAGCAAGTCGTTCAAGCTACCGGCAAATCGGTAGCTGAAATTTTCAGAGACCAGGGCGAAGCCGCTTTTCGCCTTCAGGAGCGTTTGGCTTTGGAAAATGCCGTAGGGAGTTTTCCTCCGGCTGTTATTTCCATAGCGGGGGGAGCGGTATTGAATGAAGATAACAGACGCCTGATATCAAATGCCGGTAAGGTCATCTTCCTTCGGGCAAGTCTCGACACTTTGACAACAAGATTGGGAGACGGAGAGGGAAGACCACTTTTGTCCACCGGGAGCCAACCTGAGTCAGAGCCCGGGAATAGCCTGCCAGGGAATCAGCATCCTGGTGAAAGCGTCAGAGACATATTATCCAGATTGCTCGATCAGCGGATGCCTCTATATACCGAGATAGCCGACGTAACTGTAGATGTAGATGATCTGTCGATTGAAGAACAGGTAGCGGAGATAAGAAATTCGCTGGTACAAAAGTTGGATGTTTCTCTGGCAGATCGCAGCTATCAAGTTTACATAGGTCCTACCGCAAGTGAACACATAAAAGATTTATTACCAAAAAGTGCAAGTAAAGTTGCTATAGTTACAAGTAAAATTATCATAGATAAAATCAAATTTGACTTTTCCCAAATCGGTTTGGACTATAAAGTTATATACATAGAAGAAGGTGAAAAGTCTAAATCACTTGCCAATATTGAGTACCTATGTTCTGCGTTTGCCGATTTTAATCTCACCAGACAAGATGTGGTCATGGCGGTTGGAGGGGGCGTAATTACAGATTTAGCCGGTTTTGCCGCAGCGTCTTATCACCGGGGGACTCCTCTTATTAACGTGGCAACCACTCTGCTGGCCCAAATCGACGCTGCCATCGGAGGGAAAACGGGAGTAAACATCAAACAAGGAAAAAACTTGGTCGGTGCCTTTTGGCAACCCCTTGGCGTGATCTGTGACAGCGACCATCTCTTGACTTTGCCGGAACCTGAGTGGTATTCAGGTCTCGGGGAAATGGTGAAGTACGGATTTTTGGGTGTGGAGAATTTGGACAATTCCAGTCTTTTTGAGCAGATTCATAACTGCGCACAGCTAAAAGCTCGCATTGTCTCCGGTGATGAGCGGGAGTCAAATAAGCGCATGCTCTTAAATTACGGACACACAATGGCCCACGCTTTAGAAGGAGCCGGTTTTGCTGAAACCGATGAAGACTTGGCTAAAGTAGATGGTTCCAAAAGATCGCTTAGGCATGGAGAAGCTGTGGCGATAGGTATCGTTTTTGCTGCCTTGTTGGCACATAAGCTCGCCAGGATAGATGCAGTAAGAGTCAAGCGACATATTGAACTGGTCAGACATTACGGCTTACCAGTATCTCTTCCTGTCGGTGTACAGGCTGATAACCTCATCTGGTTTATGAAGAGGGACAAAAAAGCCACTTTGGGGCTGACTTTTGTTCTCGACGGTCCAAATGGGGTGGAGGTGGTTAACAAAGTGGAAGAGGAAAAAGTAAAAGAGACCATAGAGTACATGGGTATCGGAGACTTTTTGGATACCTTTTCCTAAAAACCACGTAAGATCAAGTAGGTTGGGTTAAAATCTTTTGAACTATATCTGTATTGTTTTTATATTAAGAATGGCTGCGGCGCATGAATAAACCAATTATCCTGCTTCTTTCCGGTCCCAATTTGAGCTTGCTTGGCCAGAGGCAACCTGAAATTTACGGTACGGCGACCTTGGATGATCATGTAGAAAGAGCGCGAAAAAGAGCGGAAGCGCTGGGTTTTACTTTGGAACATTTTCAATCAGAGCACGAAGGCTATCTGGTGGAGGAAATACACAAAGCGCGAGGAAGAGCTGCCGGGATTGTCATCAACGCTGGGGCTCTTACTCATTACGGATGGTCGCTTCATGACGCTTTGGCCGCTTATGATGGACCTGTCATAGAGCTTCACATTTCCAATCCGGAAAAAAGAGAGCCTTGGCGCAGACAATCTGTTCTTGCCCCCGTGGTTGACGGAACAGTGGCCGGGTTCGGGTCTATCGGCTATGAACTGAGCATAGATGCTATCAGCCGTTTGCTTGGCAAGTAACAGATAAAAACACGTAACGGGCAAAGGAGCCGGAGAATATTTTAGAAACTTCGTTTTTAGAAGAAGAGTTACCCCAGATGAACGGGGCACAACGCATCACCAGACTACAGGAACGCCTTTTGGCTTTTGGGATTGACGCTTTCTTTATCACGTCATTAGAAAACATATATTACCTGACAGGCTTTAGCGGCTCGGCTGCTTATATGGCCGTCACTGCCAACAAAGCTCTTTTGACCACTGACGGGCGCTATTTGGAACAGGCGGAAAAAGAGACAAAATCACACGGGGTAGATGTTGAAGTCTTTGTAGGCTCGGGCGCAAAGCAATTTGAGACTCTAAAAACTTTCATCGCACAGAAGTCACAAAAGGTAAAGTTGGGTTTTGAGTCCGACAATATTACTTGGGCTCTACTCAGGCATCTTTTTTCTGTTTTCGGTGCGGATGTATCAAGCGTAAGTTTTGATTTGCCCAAATTGGCAGACATAGAATTTGTGCCCATCAAAGACTTTGTCGAACAACTTCGTGAAATAAAAGACAAAGGTGAAATAGCCAGGATTAAAAAGGCTTGTCTGATAGCCGATATGGCTCTTCAGCAAACCAAGCATCTTTTGAAAACAGAGATAACGGAAAAGGATTTCGCTACCGAACTTGAGTACCAGATGAAAAAGCTTTCAGCTCAAGGACCGGCTTTTGCCACGATTGTAGCCAGCGGTCCCAACTCCGCTTTGCCCCATGCAAGACCCACCGAGCGTGTCATAAAGGAAGGCGATATGGTGGTCATAGATTTCGGGGCCAAGGTGCAAGGTTATCACTCGGACATGACCAGAACGTTCGCCCTCGGCGTAACAGATACCGAGTTATTGGAACTGGTTGAAGCTGTAGCAATTGCCCAAGAGAAGGGTTTGGAAAGTGTAAAAGCCGGAGTAAGCGGGGGCGACGTCGACTTAGCTTGCAGATCGGTGCTTGATCAAAAAGACCTGGGTCGGTTTTTCCGGCATGGCACGGGTCATGGTGTAGGATTGTTAATTCACGAAGCTCCGTATCTAGGCGCCAATTCAACTGATATCTTGGCATCTGGATCCGTTGTGACCGTGGAGCCGGGCGCGTACCTTTTTTCAAAAGGCGGGGCTCGAATAGAAGATACTATGGTAGTTACAGAAAATGCTTGTGAAGTTTTAACACAAACTGCAAAGGAATTTATTTACTGATGGCATTATCAACCAACGATTTAAAAAACGGAATGACTCTGGAACTTGGTGACGGGCTGTACAGCGTTATCGAGTTTCAACACGTAAAACCCGGAAAAGGTGGCGCGTTTGTCCGCACTAAGTTACGCAACCTGAAAAATAAATCGGTCGTGGAAAAGACGTTCCGTGCAGATGAAAAGGTTGAGCAGGCTGTGATCGACAAGCGTGAAATGCAGTATCTCTACAGAGATGGCGACAACTACGTGTTTATGGACAATGTCTCATTTGATCAGATATCGGTTTCCTCCGAGACTCTCGGTCACGCCGCTAATTATATGAAAGAAGGCGATTCTGCCATTTTGGAGCTTTACGGCCAGGAAATAGTTAATATAGAATTGCCGGCCGCCGTGGACCTTTTGGTAACGGAGACGGAGCCCGGTGTGCAGGGAGACAGAGTATCGGGAGCCAGGAAACCGGCCTTACTGGAAACGGGTATTTCGATCCAAGTTCCCTTGTTTGTCAATACAGGCGACCGTATTCGCGTAGATACACGCAGCGGTGAATATATAACCAGAGCTTAGAGGTCAGCCATGGCCTCTTTGGCCTTTGCCGGACGAAGACACGCCAGGGAACGGGCTCTTGAACTTATGTACGAGGCGGAGATGAAATCCATATCTCCCGACGCCGTTCTGGATTTACAATCTATCGTGCCCGACGATTATACGGTGCAAATAATGCATGGTATAGAGGAGCATCAAGACTGGATAGACACCCAGATATCGACTTATAGCTATAAGTGGGATATCGAAAGGCTGGCAGTCGTTGACAAACAATTGCTCCGGATTGCACTGTATGAAATTTACTTTGCAGATGAGATACCGACAGCGGTGGCTATCGACGAAGCAATAGAATTGGCTAAGCAGTTTTCGACCGAAGATTCTCCCAAATACATAAACGGTATTCTCGGAAATATCGTCAATGAAAAAGACGATGAAAAAGATAACTCAGGTGACCTTTGAGCGGTAATACCAAAGCTTACTACAATCCAATCAGGTCAGATAGAAAGTATTTTTAGATGAGAGTTTGATGATGTCTGGAAATATGTCGCATGATGCAGAGATAGTTTACAGTTAGGAAGTGGTGAAGATGGGAAACAGCTACGAAAAGGCCGGTGTCAATTACGATATCTTGGATGCGGCCAAAAGAGAAGCTCTGCTTCTTGCCAGGCAAACCGCTTCTTATCCGGCTGGCCAAGGTGTTATGTTGGACGAATCGAGCTTTGGGGAATCGGCCACCGTTATAGATGTGGCGGGACAGAAACTGGCTTTTGTCCTGGAATGTCTGGGTACAAAATCTTTGATTGCCAAGCAGTATTTTGAAATGTCTCACGAGGACAGATTCGAAGATATAGCTTATGACGCCGTAGCGGCGATCGTAAATGACCTGATCTGTGTCGGTGCCATCCCGATGGTAATCAACGCTTACTTTGCCACGGGATCTTCTGATTTTTATGAAAACCCCTACGCCTTTTCCCTGGCCAGAGGGTGGCAAGCGGCCTGTAAGGATTCCGGTGCGGCCTGGGGCGGGGGAGAGTCCCCCACTTTATCGGGCCTTATCAAAGAAGGCGCCGTTGAAGTGGCAGGCAGTGCCGTGGGAAAAATCCCAAACGGTCTTGAGCCACTTTCGGGAGACAGGCTTGAACCCGGTGACGATATAGTACTTATTTATTCAAACGGCATGCATACGAACGGAGCTTCCCTGGCCCGTCAGATAGCATCGCAGCTTCCCGATTCTTATCTGACTTTACTAGATTCAGGGAGAACTTTCGGTTCCGCTGTTTTGGACAAGAGTTTTATATACCAAGACGTAGTGGCGGACTTATCAACTAAAGGCGATATCTTGCATTATGCAAGTCATATCACCGGACATGGTTTGAGAAAGATTATGCGGGCAGACCGCGAACTCACCTATCGCCTGCACACTCTGACACCTGTTCCGGAAGTACTGCAATTTATGGTTCAACAGACTGAGATGTCAAAAGAAGAGGCTTACGCCACTTTGAATATGGGCGCCGGTTTTGCTCTCTATATATCTGCCGGTCGAGGTGAGGAAGCCGTTTTGGCGGCCGAGGCACTCGGCCATGGTGCAATTGTTGCCGGTAAAGTGGAGGAAGGGAAAAAATGCCTGATCGTAGAGCCTATCTCCGCCACATACGGTGCAGAAGACTTACTTATCAGGTAGCTTTTCAAAAGCTTCCTATAGTTACTTTAGAGTTGGTGAAATTTAAAAGCCCAAAGTAAAAGAAGGTTTCACAGATACCGGCTTATCAAAATCTCCGTCTGTATTTCTGATAGATGTGCCGCTGGCTAAAAATTCTGTAGCATGTTCACCCCAAACGTGGGATTTAATTTCTGTCTGTACTCCAACTATCCCTATGGCTCCCAGTTTGTCGGCATCTGCCTGCATGCGAGAGAGAGCTAATTCTCTGGCAGTGTAAACGCCTGTGGTAAAGGTAGCCATTTCTTGGTTCTGCCCAATTTGCTTCATGGATGCCATGGCACTTTGATGAGCTATGTGGTATACGCAGGTGCCAAAAGTAAAGCCCACCGGTATTTTGCCGATTGACAACAATTTATAAAAGTCCTGGACGGAGAGGTTGGAAGTGAAAGGTTTTTTATCGGCCGTTTTGTGAATCCCCGGCTCGTTTTTAGAGCGGACAGCGGTCCCTGTGGCGATGAATTCCAGTACATTTTGACCCCAGATATAGGTCTGTAGGACAATCTTTACACCGACAATTCCGTCCGCACCGAGGTCTTCGGCTTCTTTCGTCATCCTGGTGATGGCCAGTTCTCTGGCGTTATACATTGCCTGAGTCAAAACGCTCAACTCTTGGTTGTCGTTGAATCTTGTGAACTGAAAGCCGATGTGATAAATCGATGAGCCGAATACAAATCCCAGCGGCTCAAATCCCGATTCGCCGAGAAGCAGGTATTCGCCAACTGATAGATCGGAAGTAAAGATCCCTTGCGGGTCTTTACCGAGGGTATGTTCTAAACGGGAGTCGCTACCTGGATAACTATCGGACTGCCTGTTATCCTCCGGTGATAAATTACCTTGCTGTTGTCCGCCAAAAAGTCCCATGTTATTTCCTTCCGGTCCATTTTATATTCAGTGGTCATCTGAGACATTTACACAATTGTCGTTATGTTATCGGTAATAAGCTACACCGCTTTGTTGTGTAAGGCAAGTAAATATTACTGTCCAGAAAATACAAATAGTTTACCTATGCACCTCCCCTGAAATGCAGTGTGTCCTTATGATCATAAATACGATGCGTACTTTACTTATTCGGAGCAATCTACGGCAGAGGATAATATTTAAATTTTTTCCGCTTCGGCTTGAGTCGGCGGGATAAATTTGCTATTTTATAAGTTGTTCGTTAAGTGGGTCCCGTGAGGCTCAAACGGGTAAAGGAGCACCTAAAGGTGGCCGAAAGAGAACGCAAATTGGCAAAGCCGGGCGGTAAAGTCTTTTCCGCTCATTCCCTGGTGATGGAGCCCACCGACGTTTCCAGAGCCCTGATCCGTATGGCTCACGAAATTATTGAGCGTAATCACGGTGTCGGTGATTTGATAGTAATAGGGCTCCAGACCGGAGGAGTTCCTTTGGCTACAAGGCTAAGAGCTCATTTGGAAGAAATCACCCATTCTTTAGTTCCACTTGGAACTCTCGACGTCGCTTTTTATCGCGACGACTATGGAATAAGGCCCGTCCTTCCGGAAGAAGTAACGCTTATCCCCTGTGACCTGACTCAAAAAACCGTTGTCTTGGTAGACGATGTGTTGTTCACGGGCAGAACCGTCAGGGCGGCTTTGGACGCTTTGGCCGATCACGGACGCGCCAGGTGTATTCAGCTGGCCGTTATGGTGGATAGGGGACACAGGGAATTGCCGATAAAACCCGACTACGTTGGGAAAAACCTCCCTACCAGAAGAGACGAGATGGTAGACGTCAGCGACCAAGGAGTTGCCTTGGGTGAATTGGTCGACAAGTGACGAATGTAAAGACCGGTCTTCTCGATATGTCGGATATCTCCGCAGTTGAGATCCGCTCTCTGATCAAACTCGCTTCATTTTTTTCCGAAGTGGCCAAGAGGCCTATCCCGAAAGTCCCCGTATTGACTGGCAAGCAGGTTGTAACGGCTTTTTTTGAACCATCGACCAGAACCAGGCTTTCTTTTGAAGTGGCGGCCAGAAAACTCTCGGCCGACGTCGTCACTTTTACGACCGCCACTTCCTCTCTGACAAAAGGGGAATCCATTAAGGACACAGCTCTCACGTTGCGGGAATTGGGGGGCAATTTACTGATCGTAAGACACAATTGCGCCGGAGTACCGCACCAAATAGCAAGTTGGGTAGACATCCCGGTGATCAATGCCGGAGACGGACGCCACCAGCATCCGAGTCAGGCTCTCTTGGACTGCTATACCATCAGTCAAAATTTCACTTTGACAGAAAACGACTTTACCGGCCTTGAAGTGGTGATCGTGGGTGACATCACCAACTCCAGAGTGGCCCGCTCCTGTGTGGAGGCATTTACGACACTCGGGGCCAGGGTAACTTTGGTGGCCGGTCCCACCCTTTTACCCGCCGCTCCGGTTTTTTCCGCCAATGACAGGGTATCTATTACCGAGGATCTGGACGGCGCTTTGGCCACAGCCGACGTGGTCTATCTCCTCAGAGTCCAATTGGAGCGCATGGATAAAAATGCTTTCCCGACTGTCAGAGAGTACAGGACCCGCTTCGGAGTCGATAGAAGAAGATCAGCTCTGATGAAAAAGTCGGCTGTTATTATGCACCCGGGGCCTATCAACAGGGGAGTCGAGATAGCTTCGGATGTAGCCGAGCAACAAAATGTATTGATCGGCGATCAAGTAAAGAACGGAATAGCCATGCGTATGGCTATCATCTATAACCTTTTGACTTCCAAATACGAATTGTAGGGATAGCTGGTGAGTCAAATAAATTAAATCACCCGGAATAAGCCGACGTTAAAAGTACTTTTGGAAAATGACAGGAAACGATGCTGAGCAACATGCAGACAATAGAGCATAAGATTTTATTAAAAGGTGGCAGCGTATTTACGGAAACCGGATTTCTCAAAAGAGACGTGTTGTTGTCCGAAGGGAAAATACAAGCCGTTGAAAAGCAAATAGAGGCTGATCTAGATTGCGAAGTTTTTGACATCTCGGGCTGTGTCGTTTCTCCGGGGTTCGTGGATCTGCATACCCATCTCAGACAACCGGGGGACGAGATATCAGAGACACTATATTCCGGCTCTCAAGCCGCGGCTTTCGGTGGTTATACCTCCGTTACCGCTATGGCCAATACCGATCCCGTGACAGACGATCCGGCAACCGTCCTGCAATTGCAAGCCATGGCCGCTCCGATCCCGATCAAAATCAACATCGCCGCTTCGATTACCAAAGGGCGGAAAGGGGAAACTCTGTCACCTCTGGCCGAGTTGGCGGCTCTCGGAGTCAAACTCTTCAGTGACGACGGTATAGGAGTGCAAGACGGTCAACTGATGCGGCAGGCTTTACTCTATGCCAGGAATCTAAATGTCATTTTGGCACAGCATAGCGAGGACGAACTTTATTGTGAGCAGGGCTGCGTCAATGAAGGGGAAGTATCGGCTCGTCTCGGTCTAAAAGGTCGTCCGGCTATGGCAGAAGAGATCATGTTGCAGCGCGATCTCACCCTTGTCAGAGAAACCTCTTCGAGAATGCACTTCATGCATCTTTCTTCGGCCAATTCCATCTCTTTACTCAAAGCCGCTAAAGCCGCCGGTCTACCCGTAACGGGGGAGGTGACCCCGCATCACATTTCGTTGACGGAATCTTTGATAGAAAGTTTTGACACCGTCTATAAAGTACACCCTCCCCTTAGAACCGCACAAGACGTATATGCCCTGCGGGAAGCTTTTTGTGACGATGTAATTGACGTTTTGGCTACGGATCACGCCCCCCATGGTGAAGAAAGAAAAGAGCAACCCATGGACATAGCCTCCCCGGGTATGCTGGGACTACAGACAGCTTTTTCCGTGGCCTATGCCTCTATATGCTTAGCGACAGAGCCGCTTAGATCCAAGGATTCTGTAGGCAAAGTAGACTGGACAAATCAGTCGTTGCAAAAATCTTTGCTGCGTGAAATTTCCGGATCCAAAGAACAAAAGAAAATTGGCCCGGGTGAGTCTTTGCAATCTGCCAAAGCGTCTTTGTCGTCCCTACTTACCGGGATCATCAACAAGATGTCGGTCGTACCTGCCAAAATCTTAGGTTTATCAGATCATGGACAGTATATAAAAGCCGGAGTTGCGGCTAACTTATGTGTCATCGACCTCGGCGGGAACTGGGAATTGACAAAAGAAAAGATATTGAGTAACTCTTCCAACAGCCCGTTTACAAATATAAAACTACCCGGTGTCATCCGTCATACTTTCGCATACGCAATACCGGTGCTGGTCGATACAGAGGTACGTTTTTGAAGTTCAGATAGCGTGTGTCATGGAAAAAGACAAATAAATAAAGATTTAGAAAATTAGATCTAGATACAACAGATATTTATATGTAGCAGATAATGAAAAGGAGCTCAGTGACATTACAACACGACCAGAGGCAAAGCGCCCATAAAACTTTCCATAAAACTTTACAGAGACCGCCGGCTTTGCTGGTATTGAGCGACGGCGAGGTTTTCGAAGGATACTGCGGCGGTTCTTTGCTGGACGAAGGCGGAGCGTCTCAAATCGTTACCGGAGAGATAGTTTTCAATACCGCTCTGTCTGGATATTTGGAAGTGGCCACCGATCCTTCTTATGCCGGACAGGTAGTACTGTTTACCTATCCTCATATCGGTAACTACGGAGTATCTTTAGATGACCGAGAATCGGAAAAGCCCCATTGCAGAGCCATAGTTACCCGCGCTCTGCCGGTCCGTCCAAGCAATTGGCGTTCGGAAATTGATTTTGAATCTTATCTAAAAGATAACGGCGTGCCGATCATTACAGGGGTGGATACAAGGAGGCTGACCAGGCACCTAGCTGCCGTCGGTTCTCTGAATTGCGCCATCGGCAGAGCCTCGGAAAGCGTCCTGACGCAAGCCGCCAAACAAGAGCCCGGTACATTATTACAGGATTTTGTCAAAGACGTAACCACCCCAAAGCGGTACATGTATGTGGCTAACTCCGGCTCTTCCAAATCCAAAATAGCCGCTCTCGATTGCGGTATGAAGCAGTCAATTCTCAAAGACTTAGCCAAGATAGGCGACGTTATCGTTTTGCCGGCCTCAACGACTGCCGAAGAGATTTTAGATCTCGGTGTAAAAGGTCTTTTTCTCTCTAACGGACCGGGTGACCCCGAAGCTCTCGGGCATATCGCTACAACCGTTGACGCCTTGGTGGGCAAGTTGCCGATCATGGGAATTTGCCTTGGACACCAATTGTTGGCAACGGCACTCGGTGCCAAAACGTACAAGATGGCTTTCGGTCATCACGGAGTCAACCATCCCGTCAAAAGGCTTTCGGATAATCAGATAGAAATTACGAGCCAGAATCACAATTATGCGGTGGCAGCGGATAAATTGCCCGGAGTTTCCTTTACTCATATCAATCTGAACGACAATGTCATCGAAGGCTTAGCGGTAGAAAAAGCCAACGCCATATCGGTCCAATATCACCCCGAGGCAGCTCCGGGACCGCATGATTCGAAATATGTTTTTGACAGGTTCAAGGCAATGGTCAATAATTAATAATAAAACATGTAATAAGTTTTGAGTATATCAAAGTAAGAACAAGCTTATTTTTACGATAGGGACAGACAGAATATAATGCCAAAAAGAAATGACATATCTTCAATACTCGTCATAGGCTCAGGGCCGATAGTAATAGGTCAGGCTTGTGAGTTCGATTATTCCGGGACCCAGGCCTGTAGGGCACTCAAAGAAGAGGGTTTCAAAGTGATCCTGGTCAACTCCAATCCGGCCACCATTATGACCGATCCCGACCTGGTGGATGTCACTTACATAGAACCCCTGTCGGTAGCCGTTGTGGAGAAAATTATCGCCAAGGAAAGACCCGACGCCCTTTTGCCTACCATGGGCGGTCAAACGGCTCTCAATCTGGCCATGGATCTTTTCGAGGCCAAAGTCTTGGAAAAATATCAGGTTGAGCTGATAGGAGCAAGCGTCGAAGCCATTTCAACGGCGGAAAACAGGGAAAAATTCAAAGCGGCCATGACGGAGATCGGTCTGGAAGTTCCGGAGTCCGGATTTGCCCATTCGCTGGCAGAAGCCATCAAAGTAGGAGAAGAAATCGGCTACCCGCTGATTATAAGGCCGTCTTATATCCTGGGTGGAAAGGGTACCGGCATTGCCAAGAACCGAGAAACTTTTATACAGCTTGCAAGTGAGGGATTAGACGCCAGCCCGGTAAATGAAATTCTGGTGGAGCGTTCCATAGCGGGCTGGAAAGAATACGAGCTCGAAGTCATGAGAGATAAAAATGACAATTGTGTTGTCGTTTGCGGAATAGAAAACTTAGATCCGATGGGGGTACACACCGGAGATTCCATCACCGTGGCTCCCATCCAGACGCTCTCTGACCCGGAATATCAGAAAATGAGAGACGCCGCTTTCCGTTGCATCAGGAGAGTCGGCGTGGAGACGGGAGGTTCCAACATACAGTTTGCCGTCAATCCGGAAACCGGTGACCAACTCGTCATAGAAATGAACCCCAGGGTTTCCAGGTCTTCAGCCCTTGCTTCCAAGGCCACGGGTTTTCCGATTGCTAAAATTGCCGCCCGTCTGGCGGTGGGCTACAGTCTGGACGAAATTATAAACGACATCACCAAGAAAACTCCGGCCAGTTTCGAGCCGACCATAGACTATGTAGTCACGAAAGTACCGAGATGGGCATTTGAAAAATTGCCGGGGACAAAAGATCTACTCGGGACCAGAATGCAATCCGTGGGGGAAGTCATGTCGATAGGGCGGACTTTCCCCGAATCGTTACAAAAAGCTATGAGGGCTTTGGAAAAGGGCAGGTTCGGGCTGAACTGCGATCCAGCCGAAGCGGCTTTGGCCAAGTTCTCCGTCGATCAATTGCTGGAGAAAGTTACCCTTGCCACGACGGAGAGAATATTTATGTTAGAGCTATTGCTCCGCCGGGGTGTGACCCCGGAAAAAGTGCATGAAGTAACCGGAATAGACTTATGGTTTTTGGATCAGATCAATTTGATTGTCGAGGCCAGGTTATTTTTAGACGAGGCCGCCGAGGAAAGAAAGATTCAAAAAGACAAATCAAGCGGACCTCTCTTTGATGGTAAAACCTGGAAATGGTTAAAGCAACTGGGATTTTCCGATGCACAGATCGCTTGGCGCTTTGGTCTGGATGAGGACGCGGTCAGGAAAGACCGCTTGGTACAAAAAGTGTTCCCGACCTATAAAACCGTAGATACCTGTGCGGCTGAATTCCAGGCCGAAACCCCGTATTACTATTCCACTTTTGAAGATGAAGACGAATTGCGTCCGGCAACCAAAGAGCGCGTCATTATTCTGGGATCCGGGCCGAACCGTATCGGCCAGGGGATAGAGTTTGATTATTGTTGCGTCCACGCCGCCCTGGCTTTAAAAGAAGCCGGCTACGAGGCTGTAATGGTCAATTGTAACCCGGAGACGGTCTCTACTGATTACGACACCTCCAGCAGGCTCTATTTTGAACCCATTACTTATGAGGATGTCCTCTCTGTTATCGAAAAAGAGAAGGAACTGGGCGCCGGCGGCCTGAAAGGTGTAATAGTCACCTTGGGCGGACAGACTCCTCTCAAACTGGCCGGACTGATTCCGGAAGAGCTGATTTTGGGGACCTCGGCCCACTCTATAGATCTGGCCGAAGACAGGCAGATGTGGGCGCAACTTTTAGCTGAGTTGAAGATCACTCAGCCCAAAGGTGCTCTGGTCAGGAATTTACAAGAGGCTGAGGAAGCCGTTTTGGAGATAGGCTTTCCCGTGTTGGTCCGCCCCAGCTACGTCCTCGGTGGCAGAGCCATGGAAGTGGTTTATGAAATGGCAGATCTCCGTCGGGTCATGGCCGAATTGGGAGAGGCCGGTTCGCTAGGCATCGAAGGGGGCTTGTCGGCACAAAGACCCGTTTTGATAGATAAGTTCTTAGAAGATGCCATTGAAGTCGACGTGGATGCTCTGAGAGACGCCGGGGGAGACGTCATGATCGGGGCTGTCTTAGAGCACGTGGAAGAAGCCGGGGTTCACTCGGGAGATTCAGCCTGTGCCACGCCTCCGCCGACTCTTTCTCCGGAAGTCATTTCGGCGATCGAAAACTACACTTTTCAAATAGCAACCGCTTTGTCAGTAGCTGGACCTTTGAATGTACAATACGGTGTAAAAGGTACGGACGTGTTTGTGATTGAGGCAAATCCCAGGGCATCGAGAACCCTTCCTTTCGTAGCCAAAGCCACCGGTATCGCCATGGCCAAAATAGCGGCCCGGATAATTGTCGGAGACTCGTTGTCATCTCTTAGCCAAGAAGGTCTCATCCCAAAAAGAGCCAGAATCCTCAATGCTAACTACTTAGATCCGTCTTCTCCTTTTTATAAAGGAAACGACATAGCAAAGGCCAATGAGCTCAAGACAGGAAGGGGTGGCGAAACCGACTTTGTCTGTGTCAAAGAAGCCGTGTTACCTTTTGACCGTTTTCCGGATGTAGACGCCCTTTTGGGCCCGGAAATGCGGAGCACCGGTGAGGTCATGGGGATAGCTACCAATTTCCCCTTGGCGTTTTATAAGAGCCAAATTGCCGCCGGTAACATCATCCCCAATTCGGGGTGTGTATTTTTGTCTCTTTCCGATCACGATAAAAAACAAGGCCTCGAGGTGGCACTGGTCCTCAGGGGTAACGGTTTTAGTATCGCAGCGACGGAGGGTACTTATGAATATTTGGAGAAAAACGGTCTGACGCCCGATGTTTTGGTCGCCAAATTATGTGTTGATGAAACGACACAGCCGAGAGTATCCCTGGCTTCTTCTGACCTTCCAAATGCTCTTGAAATGATCGAACAAGGCTTGATACAGCTGGTAATCAATACGCCGCGCGGAAGAGGTCCTCATGCTGACGGACAGTATATTCGCCACGCCGCCCAAGTCAATCACATACCACTCGTCACGACGATTGCCGCCGCCAAAGCCGCCGCCGCCGGTTTAGCGGAGACTTCTTTGAAAGGTTTAGATATCATATCCTTGCAAGAAATGTATGCTTTATACGAGAGTAAATGATGTTTGCCGGGAAAAACACACACTCCTCTGACGTCGACATGACGTGTTCTCTCGGCGCTCTGTCTTTGGCTAACCCCGTTTTGACGGCGGCCGGGACTTCCGGACATGCAGACGAACTCTCGGCTTATTTTGATCTCTCGCGACTCGGAGGGATCGTGAGCAAGTCCGTAGCTATATTTTCAACTCCGGGCAATAAAGCACCGAGGTTAATTCCCCTCGGAGTCGGGATGCTAAACAGCGTAGGTCTACAAGGTGACGGGATCCGGGCCTGGATTGACCGGGATTTGCCGGCTTTGAAAAGAACAGGAGCCAAGGTGATCTGTTCCATATGGGGAAGAACCGTTGCTGACTTTGGCGCAGCGGCTGAGGCTTTGGCTGATCTGGCAAAAGATATTGCCGCTGTTGAGATCAACGTGTCTTGTCCCAACGTGGAAGATACAAACAGACTGTTTTCCCATTCTCCGTCTAAAACCAGTGAAGTGGTGCAAGTTGTGAAAGACTGTGCCATCCCATGCTTTGTCAAGCTTTCGCCTTCGAGTGCCGAACTTGTCTCCGTAGCGGGGTCGGCACTCGATGCCGGTGCGGCCGGACTCGTACTTGTCAACACTATGCCGGCCATGGCCATTGATATTTATAACCAAAAGCCCGCTCTCGGAGCAGTCAGCGGGGGGTTGTCCGGCAGAGCGCTGCACCCTATAGCCCTGAAAGCCGTTTACGACTGTAGAAAAGCTTTCCAAGACGCTCCCATCATCGGGGTGGGAGGTATTTTCTCCGGCGAAGACGCAATAGAGATGATCATGGCCGGAGCCAATGCGATAGAGGTGGGAACGGCGTCCTTTTTAGATCCCCAAGCGCCGATCAAGGTACTGTCTTCGATGGAGCGGTTTTGTCGTCAAAACAAGATCGGTAAAGTATCGGATTTGATCGGGGCCGCTCAGCTCTAAGGGGCCGTTTGAGAACATGGCATATGAGGCCGGTCATTTTGTACCAGATATGAGGATCGGATTCTTTTTAGGGAAGTCACAATTTCAACAGATTTTTACCACTTAGTAAACTAAGACGACCAAAGTGACGCGATCTCGGGAAACAGCGGGCAGAAGTTTGTTTATCGGCCGATCTAATTTGTAATCGCCAAATTATCCAAGCCTTGTTGTGAGCTTTTGGGAAGTTCTATTTTGTGTAACATAGAGATTTGATAACAGAAAATCAGGGAATTCTTGGGTGGAGATGAGATCAACTAATATTAACTTGGCTGTAAAAATAATACTGTTATCTCTGCTTATTACGGCCGGGGTCTTCTATGGCACAAGTACCGTTTCTCGGGTAAATCGACCGATACGGCTTGCTGCCCGGGTCAAGCAAATCTCCCGTTTGACAAATTCGCAGCTCTCCGTCAGCCCGACAAGTGTTTTACAGGCAAAAAACGCCATGCTTGTGGCACAGATTGGTAAAACACGCCGTAAACAGAAGAGATCGCAAGGAAGATCCACTAAAAGAACAAAGAAAAGGGCTTTACAGAGCGGATACATTACTTATGCCGATCCGGTCGGCAAAAGACCGGATTTTATTTTCCCGATCCAAGGCCGGGCTGTTTTTAGTACGACCAATTATCAAGATTTTGACTATTTGATGTACCGTCCGCTTTACTGGTTTTCAGGTTCCCCGGCACCTTCTCTCAATGAACAATTGTCGCCGGCTTATCCGCCGGTGTTTTCCAATCACGACAAAACAGTTACCATCAAGATGAAGATGTGGAAGTGGTCAGACGGGGAAACGGTAAATGCCGAAGACGTGGCTTTTTGGCTCAATTTGGTCAAGATTGAGGGTCCCCAAGGTAGGTTTGCCCCCTATCTCCAAACCGGTATACCGTCTGATTTAGCCGATGTCAAGATAATATCTCCCTCTGTTTTGCAATTGACACTTGATTCACCGGTCAACCCGAGCGTTTTTACAGACGACGATCTTTCTCAGATCATCCCACTCCCTTTGGCCTGGGATGTATATGATCAAAACGGCCAACCCGGCCAGGGTGGATGTGCTCCGGCCGCATTTACCTCCGTTATCTTGAATGCGCAAAATCAGCCCGACTCAGCCTCGGCAAAGGCCTGTGAAAGCGTCTACGAGTTCTTGGCTCAACAATCGGGTTACGAGCCCATTGCCAATCACTACAAGCCCTTTGCTTACCTGAGTTTTGCCTCCGATCCCCTATGGCAGGTTGTGGATGGTCCCTGGAGGCTGGCCTCCATGGACTCTTCGGGAGAAGCTGTTTTTGAGCCAAATAACGCTTATTCCGGGCCCATCAAGCCTAAAGTAGCCGAGTTTATAGAAGTTCCCTTTTCCTCCTACACCGACGAAGCGGTAGCCCTGGCTCTCGGACAGTTGAGTATAGGCTATCTGACGTTACCGGAACCCCCCTCGTCTTCTGGAACTTCCTCCGGCGGAGCTACGGAGACAACGGTTACGGTACCGGTAACTTCTTCTTCCGGGCAAACTTTGGAAAATCTGTCTAATACCGAGATGTCAGCACTGACTAAAAGCTTTTACAGACAGATTGTCTATTACGGTGACAATGTCAACTTTGCCGTCTATAATTTTTACCGGAACTCTTCTTTGTCCGGAAAATTACTCAGGTTGCCCTACATCCGAAAAGCTCTTCAGTATCTCGTTGACCAGCCTCTGATTATAAAAAAGATATACGACGGCTTTGCCGAGCCGGATTATAGCCTGGTTCCGGGCTACAACCTGGCTCCTGTTTCTCAAAAGCCTTCCGGCTTAACAAAGACCAAAACTACTTCTAGTCAGGCCGTTAGCGGCATCTCTTTGATCAATCCGTATCCGTATGATCCAAAAAAAGCCGTAGCGATTTTGAAGGCCAACGGATGGAAAATTAACAGAGGCGGTATCGATACCTGTGTCGCCCGGGCGGGATGCGGTACCTCCATAACTCAAGGGACCCAATTGCAGCTGGAAATCAGTTACTTATCAGGAGACGCTACCTTGGCAGACGAGTTGAATATGGAAGTAGGATCGTTTGCTTTGGCGGGAGTGGAAATGGGCCTTGTTCCGGTATCATCTGGTCAAATAAACTCCGACTTTTCCGCATGTGTCCTACAGAGCACCTCGTGCAATTTTGAGATAGAAGACTTCGGAGGGTGGAATTTCGGTCTTTCTTACGCCCCGACCGGTCAGTCTTTACTAAACAGCGGTTCTTCCTCCGATGTCTCCAACTTTGTAAGTCCTTTATATGAAAGTCTGTTGTCCAGACTACTCTCGACATATAGCGGCACTGTTGCCGCTGAATATGAAAAGTTTTTGGAGTTCAATTTACCGGTCCTCTATCAGCCCACTCCGGCACAGGCTTTGATCCAGGTCAGGAAGAATTTAGACGGATTTACAGGATTCGGACCTTCGGGGAGCATAACCCCGGAGAGCTGGTATTTTGTGAAAAAGAAATAAAATCATTTTTTCAGCAGATGAAAATTTCTCAAAATTTCTCAAAATTTCTTAAAATAATACGCTTTGATTGCTGCAAAGAGCTTTCTGCTGCGCTAACGTAAAACTCCATGCCACAACCACCAATTCTTACACCAGAACAGAGAGCCGCAGCTTTAGAGAAAGCCGCCAAAGCTCGTAAAGAACGTGCGGAAATCAAGGATCACCTAAAAGCAGGACGGGTGACTTTGAAAGAGCTTCTTGACAAAGCTGAGCACGATGAAATAATCGGAAAAATGAAGGTGCTAGCAGTGCTGGAATCTTTGCCGGGTATCGGTAAAGTAAAAGCCAGGCGCCTCATGGAGCAGATAGGTATCAGCGAAGCCAGGCGCCTTCAGGGTCTTGGAGCGAACCAAAAAGAACAGGTTCTCCAAATCACCCAAAAGTAGCCTATAAAATCGCCGAGTGATTGTATGGACACCGGCTTTTCTAAGCCGTAATAAGATCTGACTGAGTTGTAAAAGCTTGGTCGCAAAAGGTCAGTGTGCGTTACGGCTTTAGTAAATTCCGGTGTCCTTAGTCATAGCAGCGCGCGATCAAT
>JAJZMK010000068.1 GCA_021798275.1 Actinomycetes bacterium
TGACGCCGTTATGATCAAAGATACACATTTAGTCGGTCTTGACATCCAAACCGCCGTCTCCAAGGCCAGATCGCTGTGGCCGGGAAGGTTCGTTGAGGTGGAATGTGAAACGATAAGCCAGGTCTTACGAGCAGCCGAGGCTGGAAGCGATATAGTGATGTTTGACAATATGGCGCTTTTAGAAGCCAAAGAAGCCAAAGATGAATTAGAGGTTTTTGCCCGTACAAAGGGTAGCAGGCCTTTGATAGAAATTTCAGGCGGAGTGACTATGGAAAATATTGCCGATTACGCCGCTCTGGGTGTAGACTTTATTTCACTCGGCATCATCACCAATTCCGCTCCTTCACTTGACATAGGGCTTGATATAATTTAGATTTGGACACAGTTGATATATAGAAATAACAATAATAATAATACAGCATATCAATGTAATAATTTAGTATCTATACCGATAGGATAGAGATCATGCTTTTGGCAATTGATATAGGAAATACCAATACGGTTATAGGTATTTTTGACAACAAAGGAGATAATACAAAAGCTGGAGCAGTATCGATATCCGGACACAGTATTTTTCCGGAGATATCTTTCGGGGAAAATACCCGCGTTCAAGGTCTAATCTCTGCTTTTCGCATATCAACACTTGCGCCCAGGACAGCCGATGAATTGGCAATTGTATTTACAAATATATTAGAGTTTATTCAAATTGACGTCTATTCGGGTAAAGACATAATAACAAACGGGATTATTGATGCAATATCGGTTGCCTCCTCTGTCCCCCAGGCTCTTTCCGATATGCTTGTCATGCTGAGAAGGTTATTTGACGTACCTATAGTGGTGGCAGATTATAGTGTTGCCGGCGACATGAATATCTGCTATCAACCGCCTCAGGACGTAGGTCCTGATAGGATAGTGGACGCGCTGGCGGCCAAAGATCTTTACGGTACTCCCGCCATAGTGGTTGATCTGGGAACAGCGACAACTTTTGACGTTATTTCCCCGCAAGGAGATTATCTGGGTGGGGCGATCATACCGGGACTTGTCATCTCCCAAAACGCACTTGCCGCTAAAGCCGCCGCTTTACGCAATGTGGAACTGAAAGCGCCCTCTAAAGCTATCGGGACGTCCACTATGGAATCTATACAGTCAGGCTTGATATTCGGCCATGTGGCGATGATTGAAGGTATGTGCGCAAAAATAGAAAAGGAATTGGGAGCAGAGGCAAATTTAGTCATCACGGGAGGCCTTGCCCAAGTTGTCGTAAACGACCTGGGCCGTAAATTCATCCACGAACCGTGGCTCACTTTGTATGGCTTGAAATTGGTTTACGATAAATCACATACGCGAAAATAGCTTTATCGAATGTATTAAATATATGCTACATATTATGCATAATCTATAACAACGGAGCTTTATCGGACTAACAGGTTGGTCGATATATAAAAAGCTGTGATTCAGATAATAAATATCAAAAAATAGCGGTATATCAAGGTATGAATTGCTAAGTTTGGTTTATCAAATCCGGAACGGCTGACGGCGAAAAGGTGAATGACTACAGTGGAAAATGAAGATCAGACCGAAGAGTCCAGATTGCAATTGCCCATACCCTATAGATACGAGGGAGTAAGGTCTGTAGAAGACGTCGTCGGCGAATATCAGCATCTCTTACCGGAAGAGCAAACGGATTCAAAAGTGAGAGTAGCCGGACGAGTGATGCGTTTACGCGGGCAGGGAGCCTTGGTCTTTGCCGAACTTCGCGATTGGACAGGCCACGTTCAGTTATTTGTAGAACAAAATACGGCCGGAAATTTCACTCATTTCAAGCATCTCCATTTGGGAGACTGGATCGGTGCCTCCGGAACTGTGATGAGAACAAAACGCGGTGAACTTTCCGTCAAAGTTACCGATTGGGTTTTGCTTGCTCCGGCTTTGAAAAACTTCGGAGATAAGTGGAAAGGGGTTAGTGACCCCGAGGTGCGCTACCGCCAGCGTGAAGTCGACCTGTGGGCCAACGATGAAGTACGGGAAATATTTTTAAAACGCGGGAAAATTATTAAATCCGTACGGGAATTTCTAGACAAAAAAGGCTTTATCGAGGTTGAGACGCCCGTCTTGCAAGCGGTTGAAGGGGGAGCGGCAGCCAAGCCTTTTGTCACCCACCACAATGCTTTGCACGCCGATCTGTCACTTAGGATTGCTCTGGAACTTTATTTAAAGCGGGCTTTGGTGGGCGGCTTTGAAAAAGTTTACGAAATCGGGAGGGTGTTTAGGAACGAAGGTCTCTCCCCCAGGCACAACCCAGAGTTTACGATGCTCGAGCTTTATCAGGCCTATGGCGACTATACGGACATGATGGAGTTGGTCGAGCAATTGGTGGCCAATGCCTGCTACATGCTGCACTCTACGACCGTTATCACATATCAAGGCGAGGAAATAGATCTGACCCCTCCCTGGCGTAGGGCAACTATGGAAGAACTGATTTTTGACTCTACCGGCAAAAGTATCAATTTGGCCATGGAGCGCGACCAAATTGCCCTGGTGGCAGATGAATTGAACGTTTCCTATTCCAAAAATGACGGACCGGGAAAGATCATGTTGGAGATTTATGAGAAAACCACGGAGCCTTATCTAAAAGGTCCTGTGCATGTCTATGACTATCCCAAGGAAGTGTCGCCTTTGGCCCGTGACCACAGGTCAAAGCCTGGTTATGTCGAACGTTTTGAAACCGTCATTGCCAACAGGGAACTGGCAAACGCTTTTTCCGAGCTAAACGATCCGAAAGAGCAGCGCGAGAGGTTGCAGATCCAGGCAAGCTTGAAGGCCGCCGGCGACGAAGAAGCGATGTCGGTTGATGAAGACTTTTTGCGGGCACTCGAGCAGGGCATGCCACCTACCGGAGGATTGGGGGTAGGTATCGACAGGTTGGTGATGCTCTTGACCGATCAGTCGAACATCAAAGAAGTCATACTTTTCCCCGCTTTACGTAGAGAAACAACATTTTCCGATAACGATCGGATCGATACTATATAAAGACGATGATCAGCTGGCCAGTGCCGTATTGGTGGCTTCCACGTCAGACAGTAAGTTATTGACCAGAGCAATGAGCTGAGCGGCAACTTTTTCATCGCTCAATTGCTTACAGGCCCCTCGGGCCTTATCGGCGTAGACCCTTGCCACTTCGGCGGTCTTGTCCAAGGCATCCGACGAGATGACAAGACGCCTGGCTTGCAAAAGCTGTTCGGAGTTGAGCGGTCTGCCGAGTAAAGTGGCCAATTCTTCGCCAGCGTGTTTGCTTTGCAGCGTCCAGCAGACAGGCATAGTGTATACGCCCTCAGCTAAATCTTGTCCGGGAGGTTTTCCTAGGACTTCTTCCGTGGAGATGATGTCTAGAACGTCGTCTCTGATTTGGAAAACCATCCCCGTGCTCTCACCGTAAAGGGTTAAAGCTTCTATTTGCTCTCTGTCCAGACCTGCCGTAATGCCTCCGATACGAC
>JAJZMK010000114.1 GCA_021798275.1 Actinomycetes bacterium
TGGCTCAGCGGATGCACCAGTCATAGTAGCTAAAGCACAGATGACGGTAGCCGTTGCCGGCCGGAAAGCTTTTTTAGCTTTGGTAAAGAGAGACTTGACAGTCCTCAAGAAAAATATTTGGGAATTTATAATCAGGACTATTATCCAGCCTTTTCTGCTCGTATTTGTTTTCTTGTACGTCTTTCCTTCCATCGGACAAGGTATAGGGGGAAGTACAGGGAGCAGCGAATCGGCATTTGCCACGGTATTGGTGCCGGGCGTGGTCGGTATCTCGATCATGTTTCAGGGAATACAGGCCGTAGCTTTGCAGCTGTCGACAGAATTTGGTTTTACCCGCGAGATAGAAGACCGCGTCCAGGCTCCTTGCTCAATTTACCTGGTAGCTATGGCTAAAGTCCTCTCGGCGGCCATACAAGGGTTAATAGCGGCAGCGATAGTATTTCCGATTGCCGACGTTGTTCACGCTAACCTTGTGGAACCGCATTTAAATGTCAACTGGGCCATAGTTTTGACTCTGATTCCACTGACATGTATTGCCATGGCCTCTCTCGGTCTTTTGCTCGGCACTTCATTTGAGCCGCGAAATATCGGTCTGATGTTTGGATTTGTTATCTTACCGATAACTTTCTTGGGTGGTACTTATTATCAGTGGACAAGATTAGCACCGGTAAAAATAGGTTCGTTTCATTGGCTACAGACTCTGGTACTGATCAACCCTTTGATATATGTAAACGAAGGTTTACGGGCTGGTCTTACCACATCCACGCATATGACTCTGTATGCCGTTTATCCGGTCATCACAGCTTTTCTGATAGTATTTCTCTTTTTTGGTCTGCGGAACTTTCGAAAACGCGTTTTATCTTAGAAAAGCAACTGTCATTTACTCTCAGTTTCTTACCTGACGGATAGCTAAGTCATTTCCGATCAGCATTTCCGTGCTGGCGTGGTCGAGAGGTCTTCCGAGCAAGAAACCCTGTACCCCACTACAGCCCACCTCTTCAACCACATTGAGCTGACTTTCGAATTCAACTCCTTCTGCCACAACTTCCAAATCCAAAGTGCGGCCAAGTGCCACCAGAGTCTGCACGACCGAAACATCTTCGGCTGACTCGGCTATGGAAATCACGAATGACCTGTCTATTTTCAGAACATCCACCGGGAAACGTCTTAGATAAGCAAGCGATGAGTATCCGGTGCCAAAATCGTCAATTGCCAACCTAACCCCAAGGCTCTTCAATTTCGACATCCTGACCACGACTGCTTCCGCATCGTGCATCATAGAAGTCTCCGTAACTTCCAAAACCAAGTGTTTGGGATCCAGGCCGGTTGAAGAGAGAACTTCGGAAACGGTCATAATGATCTCATCTGATTCAAGCTGCTTGGCAGAAAGATTGACGGCTATATCAAGATTTGCCCCCGACCTGTTCCATTCTGCCGTTGTAGAGCATGCCTCGGCCAGCACGTAGCGTCCGATGTCGATAATCAACCGACCTGACTCTTCGGCTATCGGAATAAAGTCTACCGGCTGCAACAGTCCTTTGGTTGGGTGTTGCCAGCGTACCAAAGCCTCCATTCCCACCATTTCTCGTTTCGCCAACTTGAAAATAGGCTGGTAATAAACCCTTAATTGGTGTTCTGCCAGAGCGGCTGTCAGATCCAATTCAACCTCTAAGCGCTTGTGGGCATCTTGTTGCATCCTGGGTTTGAAAACTACGTATTGGTTTTTGCCCTTAGTTTTGGCCTGATACATGGCGACGTCGGCATCTTGCAAAAGACTCTCTGCCGATTTATCAGCCGAAGTGGCTATTCCGATGCTTGCACTTACCAAATAGTCTCGTTCCGAGATATGAAATGGGGCTTTGAGGATATCCTGGACCCTCTCGGCCAACAATTCCGGAACCCCTATGGAGTCCCCGTTATCGACGAGAATGGCGAATTCGTCTCCCGCCAATCTCCCCACCGTATCTGTCTCTCGCGCTGCCCGGCGCAGTCTTGCCGCAACAGCGACGAGAAGCTCGTCACCTACACTATGCCCGTAAGCATCATTAACCTCTTTAAAGTTATCGAGATCGACAAAGAGAATGGATACGGTCCGGTGATTGCGCTTGGCAATGGCGATCATTTGCTCAGTCCTGTCAATGATCAAGGCTCTGTTGGGAAGACCGGTTAAGTCATCATGTAAAGCTTGATGACGTAATTGATCCTCAAGGTTTCTTCTATCGGTGATATCGGTAATAGATCCCACCAGGCGTCTTTGAGAAGTACCTTGATCGGTAACCACTGCTCCCCTGGCATGTAACCACTTATAGCTGTCGTCGATATAACGAATGCGATGGATCGATTCCAATAAATCGCTTTCACCGTTACGACATCGTTCGAGTCCCGACTCCATGGCCAGATAGTCGTCCAAATGTATTTTTTGTAGCCATTCATTTATATCGTTTCCGATATTACTTAATCCGAAAACCTCTTTCCATCGCTCGGAAAAGTACACGTATCCGGAGTCGAAGTTGTAATCAAATATGGCGTCACTAGTTGTCTGGGAGATAATTTGATACATCTCCTTACTGGATTTTAGTTCATGCTTACTTTTTATGATCGATTCCATCAATCTACGCTGTTCAAGAGCTACAGAAATGAGGGTAGAGGCTTGAAAATAGAAATCTCTTCCCGTAACGATCGTAAGATCAATTTCTCCCACCAAAGCCAGCAGTCCCCAGTAAGTATCTTTAGTTTTAATTGGTAACACGATTGTGACTTCTCTGTTCGCTGCATTTGCCAAAGAGGTGATTTCTTTCGGAGGAAAATGGGAGGCGCTGATTGTTTTATTCACTACGTTTTCTTCAAAAGAATTTGGATAGTAATCCTCGACAACTAAATATTTATCTTTGTCTGAAGCAATCGTATGAAATTCGTCCGATACCGAATCTGCATCAGATGATATAGGCCTATGTCTACTTCCGCTGTTTATCGGAATGATATTGCTTTCCACCGCAGAAGTTGCATTAAAAGTACTATCTTCATGTAAATAGTCCCATATGCCCAATATACCGGCTTTGGTCTTACTATTTTTTAGAAAAGGTAAATGCACTATCCCGTCAATAGGGCTTTTCAATAGCGACAGCGTCATGTCATATTCTCTGCGCAAGACATCATAAAGATCGGTTCTGCTCAAATCTTGCAGCCTGACATAGCTGTCTGTAAAAATCTGCATAATCTGATCCGAGCGTAACCTGTAATCACATTTTTCTTGAACGCTTGTACCGATGCTGTCTGAATAGCGTAAAACTGCGTTTTGAATCGAACATACCACTTCGTACCTCGGAGATACTTTCCATAGTGCATCGGCTTTAGCAAGAAGAGATTTTTTGGAGTTTTGAAATTCATCTTCACTACAGACAAGCGCATCAGCTATTGCCAAAGCCGTTGCCTCGGCAATTTCGGTAATTTTTCTTTCGTTTCTCCCGTGTATTCTGATAATTTCACCGATAGAA
>JAJZMK010000153.1:0-1487 GCA_021798275.1 Actinomycetes bacterium
CCAATTCCCACCATTTTTAACCCCGGGTGCATCGGGTGTGGTGGTAATTCGGCTCTTTTTCTCCCTTCGGCCCCTCCCCCCTCCTCCCTGCATGTCCCCCCTCGCCAACTGCCAACACAGTTCTAAGTCGTTTGTTTTAAATGGTTTTTTTTGTTGGCAAGGGCGCCAACAAGTTGCCAACAGGTATGTCGCTCTACGGTGGTATTGTCCTTGCGAGATCAATTACTTGCCTCGCTTCCTATACGCTTTTAAAATCCCGCTTAAATCGCATCAGCAGCCGCCTCACGAAGGCTGGCTCGCGAGGGTCGATGCCTTGAACGACCTCCCCCTCGACCCACCCAAGGATCTTGTCCAGCCTTGTCGCAACTCCGGGATCGGACAGCGCCAGGACCTCCCGCGCATACTGCAAATGGAGTTGCACCATGCGCCATGCCCAACGCATTGCGTCGATGCCGATTTCGGTCCCCGGCTTTCCCAACAAAATGTGATAAATCACAGCGTAGCGCCCGGCGTTCCAGGTCACTCGCCTGACATATGCTGGATCGATCGCGTCGCCCAGGTGCCCGACGAGCTCTCGCCACATGCTGTCATAGGCACTTGCCGCATGAGCCGTGATCGCGTAATGTATTGGCTCTGTAGAAAGCCTTGCACGCAGGGGAATAGCTGCCTGATCGATCGCATCGCGCATATCCTGCAGGGGATAGCGAGGCACCGAGAGTGGTCGGCGCTCTGCAACCACGAACAGGTGCCTCGCCAACAGGCCATCGGCAAGCATCGCCGGATCTATACATCCCGCCCATGTCGATTCAACCGTCGACCCAAAAATAGACAGTAGCGGCTTGTCGATTTTTACCAGACCATCCTTTCGGGTGGTGATCTCAATCGGCCCATGGTCATAAGCCCGCAACATATAGTCGCGCAGCGGTCCGAGCGGACCTCCCTCGGCAATCTGTCGCATCAACTGCCCATATTCGTCTCGCACCCAAAGTGCCGTCCCGTCCCGATCTCGCAACGCGTCCAAGAACGCTCGGGCGGATCCCGGTTCTGCCAGTTCCGGGGGATGTAGTTGCAATGCGTCGGCAACCAAGGTCCTTAATAAGGTTTTGCCTGCTCCACTTGGGGCCAGAACTAGAATCCACAATGTCAGTTCGACCGGTCGATGGTCATCAGGCCATGACACCGTGGTACCGGCCTGGGCCAGCGCTGCAGCGATCTGTGACAGGACGACAGCCAATGCAATCTCAGACGGCAAATCCGTCTTCTGGCGTACCTGGTCGATCACAACATCTGCAAATGATCCGGGCGGCGTTACGGCCTCTACAGCGCCTAATCTGCGATGGCCCGTTGCTCGGAGCAGAGCGAGCATGTCGCGACCGTTTGGCGCTGTAAGGATCTGCGATAGCAGGCGGTCGCGCGCTTGCTTGGCAGTAGTTTTAGCCCTATGCTTCCTCACGGGGCGACGAGTGGCGCCCATCAGACGTTCTTTT
>JAJZMK010000153.1:1497-3433 GCA_021798275.1 Actinomycetes bacterium
TTTTTGATTTTTTCTTTTTCTTTTGATTTTTTTTCGGAGTCGTTGCTTGAAAGAGGGGCATCTTTCGCCGGATACAAATAACTAACCAAATCTTCAATGCTGATAAACATCCGGCCGAGTTCGTCTTTTTGGACTTTTAAGCTGATGGTGCCTTCTTTTACCCGGCGATAAAGGCGAGAATAACTTAGCCCAATGGGTTTACCGGCCTGATGGAGGGATACGCGATGGGCGGGGGAGAACATCGCCCGAATCCGGGAGGGGCCTGACAAATCGACCTGATCCTGTGTATAATGCATGTGTCCGTCCTTTTTTTGCCCGCTCGTGCCTGCCAAGATCTGAGGGGCTGTGGGGTGGATCCGTTGCGACTGGTGTTCTAGCACCAGTCGCTATTTTTTTTAGTTTAAATCGACCTAGGACGAATGTCAACTATTAAATATGATATGTTTTAGTTTATTACATCTCAGGACTTATTAGGATGCACGACCGCTCCAGGATTTTCCTGATCATAGTTTTTAGTTTACAATTAAACTTCAATTCACGAGAACATGAGAAAAAATTCCGCCGAATGTTGGATGGATATGGATGTAGAAAAAGACAAAAATGATGAGTGAAGACATTCAGAATTTTATTCTGCGACAAGGATATCCGGATGTATTATCCATCTTTGAACCGGCAGTTGCCCAAGCGTGTCAATACCTTGTCTATGATCTTTTTTTGGACAAAAAAACAATAAAAAAGTCCCAGAAGACTCACGCCTTGTTACTCCAAGCTATCGAAAAACATTTCGATCCCCTCCCCCCTGTTCAGGAAGCGGTAAAAATATGGCTCGCTTGCTACGATCTCCAGAAACCCGAATATCTACTGAGCAAAGAGCTTTCCGACTACGAAGGATCTCCGCGTCTCATGAGCAAGTGGCTCGGCTCTTCCGACTCCCATCTCCTTTATAACCTTGTAGACTTTCTTGTCTATATTGAGGATGATCTCGCCGCAGCACTGAATAAAAAAAAGACAAATCAAGTCAGAGAAAAAAGTTCATTTCCTATTTCCTGCTTTTTTTGCTGGAGAGGCGTGGACCCTCCCCACCAATATTGTTCGCACCATTCCCCATTTGAGAACCCTACTGTATACGCACGCTTCCAAGCTCATTTGAAAAGGTTGGGTCTCTGGCTGAAAAAATCCGATCGAAAAATACGAGACTATGCCATTCCCTATTATTGCCGCTCAGGGCCAAGACTCACCGGAGAACGGATCAAAATTCACCGGCCAATCGAGTTTCGATGGACCGCTCTTGAATCTCCCTCGGTTATCCAGAAATTGATGCCCATGGCAGCGGTCCGTATGGAAGAGACAAAATGTTGGGAGGCTTTAAAAGAAGGATGGCCAAATTTTGTAGAGAAAACTCTGGCCGCTTTTGAATCCGAATCACGGGAAGAACATGATCTATTGCTTAATCATCCGGAACTTCACGCCGGTGTGTTATGGGTCATATTGGAGCGATATGAATTATGGACACGCTGGTGGAACGAACATCCGTTCCCGGGACGGGGAAAAGAACGTTCCCGACATGCAAAGGTTCGCGAGCATCAGGTTCAAAAATACTTAAGTGAAGGCCTGTCAAAAACCGAGATTGCTAAAAGAATCGGATTGTCACGGCAAGCGGTCTACAAAATCATCGATCGAATAGAAGAAAACAAAAATTTCAAAAAACCGATGACGGAATGAAACGCAACAAAACGAAAGGGGAGGGCTAAAATAAAGGATGCAGGCGAAAATTTCTTGCCGTGCTGTTGCCGTGCAGAGAAGGCAAAAAGAAGCAAAAATAAGCAAGAGAACGCAATAATGTGAATCGTGGAATTTGGCTCTGGTACTGGAAGAAACTGGAGCCGGCGGTCGGGATTGAACCGACGACCTGTCGATTACGAATCGGTCAAATAAT